>NZ_MTBP01000002.1:1800000-2134329 GCF_002911665.1 Actinomadura rubteroloni | reverse complement strand
GTTGGTCGTTCGGTGGTTTTGGCGAGAGGGAAACACCCGGTTCCATTCCGAACCCGGAAGTTAAGCCTTTCAGCGCCGATGGTACTGCATGGGAGACTGTGTGGGAGAGTAGGACACCGCCGGACTTATTGTGGTTGAGGGCCACCCCGCACGGGGTGGCCCTCAACGCATTTCCGCACACTTTTTTCGGGCCCCGCCGACGGCGGGGCCTTTTTGTGTTCGGGGGTGGTTAGTTGTTCTTGGGTGGGCGGCGTTTGCGGGGGGCGGCTGAGCGGGGCGGCTGGGCGCGCATGTGGTCGCGGACCCGGGTCATGATTTCGCCCAGGTGGTCGAGGTCGTCGTCGGTCAGGCTGTCGAACAGCATGCGGCGGGTGACGTCGACATGGCCGGGCAGGACGCGGTGGAAGTGCTCGCGCCCGTCGTCGGTGATGCTGACCAGCGTGGCGCGTTCGTCGTCCGGGCTCGGCCCGCGCGTGATGAGGCCGGCCTTCTCCAGCAGGCCCGCCTGGTAGGTGAGGCCGCTGCGGCTGTAGACGACGCCGTCGGCGAGCTGGGTCATCGTCAGCGGACCGTCCGCGCCGACGAGCCGGCCGAGGAGCTGGAACTGGACGTAGCTGAGGCCGCCGTCCGCCTGGACCTGCTGCTCGACCTGGTGCTGGAGCAGGCTGACGGCCTCCATGAGGACGAAGTACGCGCCCAACTCCTGCGGGCCGAGCCGCTCGACGGGGTCGGTCATCCGTTCCACCACCTGCTTCGAATTCTAAGCAATGTGACCAGGGTCACCGGCGACGCCGGGATTGCTTCGAAGTCGAAGCACGTTACCCCCGGTACATGCTTCCAACTCAAAGCATAGGGGAGATCATGCAGGCAGTGCGTTTCCACTCGTACGGTGACAGCAGCGTTCTGGTGCGGGAGGACGTCGACCGTCCGCAGGCGGGGCCCGGAGAGGTCGTCGTGCGCGTCGCGGGCACGTCGTTCAACCCGGTGGACGTCGCGCTCCGCGCGGGCGCCCTGCGCGAGGCGTTCGCGCTGGAACTCCCGCACGTACCGAACGTCGACCTGGCGGGGACGGTCGCGGAGGTCGGCGCGGACGTCACCGGCTGGGCGATCGGGGCGGCGGTCGTCGCGTACATCCCGATCACGGCGTCGGGCGCGGCGGCCGACTTCGTGGCCGTCCCGGCCGAGCTGCTGGCGGCGGCGCCCCGCACCGGCACCCTGGCCGACGCGGCGGCGCTGCCCGCCACCGGACTGACGGCCTGGCAGGCGCTCGTGGAGCACGCGGGCGTCACGGCGGGGCAGCGCGTCCTGATCAACGGGGCGGGCGGGGCCGTCGGCGGTTACGCGGTGCAGCTCGCCAAGGGTGCCGGCGCCGTCGTCACCGCGACCGGGAGCGCCCGGAGCGCCGAGCGGCTGCGCTCCTACCAGGCCGACCGGATCGTCGACTACACCGCGACGCCGCTCGTCGAGGCGGTCGCCGGGGAGCGGTTCGACGTGGTGCTGAACCTCGCGCCGACGGGCCCGAAGGAGACCGCGGGCCTGGCGGAGCTGGTGGCGGACGGCGGCGTGTTCCTCAGCGCGACGTCGCCGGTGCCGGAGGACGCGGGCCGGGGCGTCCGGACCGTCCAGGTCTACTCGCGGAGCGACGCCGCCCAGCTCGCCGAGCTGGTGGCCCGGGTGGACGCGGGAGAGCTGACGATCGACGTTGCGGAGCGGCGGCCGCTCGCGGACCTGGCGGCCGTCCACGATGAGGCCGCCGCCGGACTGCTGCGGGGCAAGGTCGTCCTGACGCCCTGACCTGCGGTGTTCGTGGGAGGGCGCGGCGTCCGGGGCCGTCGCGCCCTCCCGGTGGGCCGGTGTTCGTCCGGGAGGCCGGCGGGTAGGGGGCGGGTCCGCCGAGACGTCCAGGAGGCCATCATGATCACTGTGGAGCACGTGGAGCGGCTGCTGCACGCCGAGGACCCGGAGGCCGCGCTCATCGTGGTCGACGGGAGCCCCGAGGTCGTGTCGTCCGCACACGCGACCGACGGCCTGTTCGTCACCGACCGGCAGGACGTCGTGACGCAGATCGGCGACGGCGACCCCGCCCCGGACACGCTGCGCCGCCTGGCGGAGGCGCTGGACACCGCCGTCACCGGGCTCGGCGGCTAGGACGCGGCCGGCCGGGCGGCGACGATGACCGTCGCGTAGTCGCAGCGCGCGACGCGCGGCGCCAGGCCGTGCGCCGCGACCGCCGCGCACGCCTCGGGGGCCTGGCGTTCGGTCGTCTCGAACAGCAGGAGGCCGCCGGGCGCCAGCCAGGCGGGCGCCTCGGCGGCGACGCGGCGCAGCAGGTCCAGGCCGTCGCCGCCGCCGTCCAGGGCGACGCGCGCCTCGTGGTCGCGGGCCTCGGACGGCAGCAGCTCGATGTCGCCGGTCGGAACGTAGGGGACGTTGGACAGCAGGACGTCCACGCGTCCGCGCAGGCCGGCGGGCAGCGGCGCGAACAGGTCCCCGGTGAGGCAGCGCTCGGGCGGCAGGTTGCGGCGTGCGCACGCGACGGCGGCCGGATCGACGTCGGCGGCGTACACGTCCGCGCCGGGACGTGCGGCGGCGAACGCGGCGCCGAGCGCGCCCGTCCCGCAGCACAGGTCCACGACGAGCGGGCGCGGGGCCGGGTGCGCGAGCGCCTCCGACAGCAGGAACTCGGTGCGGCGGCGCGGGACGAACACGCCCGGGTCGACGTGGATCCGCAGGCCGCCGAACGCCGCCCAGCCGAGGACGTGCTCCAGCGGCAGCCCGGCGGCGCGGCGCTCGACCATCGCGGCGCGCTCGTCCGGCGCGGCCGTCTCGATGATGAGGCGGGCCTCGTCCTCGGCGAAGACGCAGCCGGCGGCGCGCAGCCGCGTCACGATCTCGGAGTATTCGGGCACCGGGCGAGTCTAGGACCCTGGGGCCGCCCGGACGGCCCGCAAACAAAAGGGCGCACCGGTCGATAGGGCGCATTGGGCGCGACCGTGTTCGCGTCAGGTTTCTCTCGCCGGGCCGTAAGCCGATCATTCCTTGCCGTGCCGCCGAGTGAACGCGGACGATGATTCTTGTTCGTCCTAGCATCTTTCTCGGCAAAGGAGGACCGGCGATGCCGATGACCAGCGCGCTCAGCCGCCGGGCCGGGGAGATTCCGTTCCGGGACATCGCGCCGACGTTCGCCCGCGACCCTCTCGCGGCCCTCGAACGGATCGGCGCGCGGGCCGGGGGAGAAATCGTGCGGTTGCGTCTCGGCGCCATGAACCCGTACCTGGTGACCCGACCCGAACACGTGGAACACGTGCTCAGCGATAATGCGGCCAATTATGGGCGGGAAGGGTGGCTGTGGAACCCCCTGAGCCGTCTCGTCGGGGAGCCGGCGGGAGACCTGTGGTGGTCATGGCGCGCGGTGCTCCGGGAACTCGTGTCCGGCCCCAGCATCGACCGCTTCGCCGACGAGATGGCCGTCACGATCGTCCGGGCCGTCGATGAGATGGCGGAGCGCGGCGCCGGCGGGACACGGCTGATCGCCCGCCGGGAGATGTCGCGCATCGTCTTCCGGGCCATCACCCGGGTACTCGTCGGCGACATGCTCACCACGCGCCAGTCTCTCCGCCTGGGCGAGTCGATGACCGCGGCGACGGCGGCGCTGCGTCCCCGGCTGCTGGCGCCGTTCGTGCCCAACGCGGTGCCCTTCTTCGGCGACCGGACGTTCGGGCGGGCGCTCAGGGAGATCGACGACCTCGTCTTCCCGATCGTGCGCGAGGCGCGGGAGCGCGGCGACCGGTCCGCGGGGCACGATGTCGTCTCGCGGCTGCTGCGGGCGACGACGGAGGACGGCGACCGCTTCACCGTGCGGCAACTGCGGGACAGCCTCGTCTCCCTCTACGTGGGCGCGACCGAGACCACGGTGATCGCGCTGACGTTCCTCTGGGTCGTCCTCGGGCGGGAGGACGACGTCCGGGAGCGGCTGACCGAAGAGATCGACCGCGTGGTGGGGAGCGGGCGGCTCAACGGCTCTCACCTGCGGGAACTCACCTACACCAAGCAGGTCGCGCTGGAGACGCTGCGGCTGTACCCGCCGGGCTGGATGCTGCCGCGCGTGATCGGCCGGGACGACGTGATCGACGGCGTCCGGATCGACGGCGGCGGGCTCATCGTCGTCAGCCCGTACCTCACGCACCGGCTGCCCGACGTGTGGCCCGAGCCGACGCGGTTCGACCCGGGCCGCTTCCGTCCGGGGCACGAGCCCCGGCACCGGCTGGCCTATCTGACGTTCGGCGCGGGGCCGCACGGATGCGTCGGACGTTCTTTCTTCATCGCCGAGATGCAGCTCGTCCTCGCCGCGCTCCTCAGCCGGTTCCGGGTCGAGGTGCACGGCGATCCGACGGCGCGTCCCAAGCTCGGAATGACGTTGCGGCCCCGCGACGAAGTCGAGATCAGTCTCGTCCCGCGAGCCGGACGGGAATCTCCGCCAGCGCGTTCGTGAAAAGGCTCGGAACGGGCCGGGGATCGTCCTCGCCGAACGCCGCGACCATATCCGGGTAACGCGTGAAGAGGGATTTCACGGCGAGCGTCGCCTGCTGCTGGGCCAGATGCGACCCCGGGCAGATATGGCGGCCCGCGCCGAAGGCCAGATGGGGACGCTGGTCGCGCGTCAGGTCGAAGACGTCGGCTGTCGCGCCGTGGTGATGCGGGTCGCGGCCGACCGCCGTATAGGGCGCCATGATGGCGTCCCCGGCCGGAATGGTGACGCCGGCGATCTCCACGTCCCGGACGGGATAGCGGGCCAGGAAATTGCCGATCGAGGAATCCCAGCGCAGCGTCTCCGTTACGGCGTCGGCGAAACGGTCCTCGGCGAGCGCCAGCGCAAGCTGGGACGGGTGGCCCAGCAGAGCCCGGATGGTGTTGCCGATGAGGCCGATCGTCGTTTCGTGCCCGGCCGTCAGGAGCACCCAGAGCGTGTCGGCGAGTTCGCGGTCGCTCATCGTCGTCGTGCCCTCGGCGCGGGCGGCGATGAGCGCGCTCGTCAGGTCCGCGCCGGGGTCGGCGGCCCGGACGGCGATCAGCTCGCCGAGGAAGCGCGGGATGTCGGCCATGACGGCGGCGACCTGCTCGGGCGTGGTGTCCGTCCGGAAGATGGAGTCGACCAGGTGCCGCAGCCGGGGCCACTCCGCCTCGGGGACGCCGAGCAGTTCGCAGATCACCCGCAGCGGCAGCGGCGCGCAGTAGTGGGCGCGCAGGTCCACGACGCCGTCGGGGCGCGCGTGGCCGGGCAGCTCGTCCAGCAGGGCGCCGACCGTCGCGGTGACGCTCGGCAGCAGCGCCTCGACGCGGCGGCCGGTGAACGTCGTCGTGATGGGACGGCGCAGCCGCCGGTGGTCCTCGCCGTCCGCCGTGACGAGGTTGTCCACGGCGATCATCCCGATGATGGGGTTGTCGGGCGTCAGCTCGCCGGTCTTGTACGCGGTCCAGGTCTTGTAGTTCTTGCTCATGTCCGGGCTGCGGACGACCTGCTCCACCAGCTCGTGCGTCGTCACGGCCCAGACGACGAGCCCGCCGGGCAGCCCGACGCGGACGAGCCCGCCGGTCGCCTCCCCGGCGGCGCGCAGCCGGGCCGCCTCGCCCTGGTGGTCGGCCCCGGACGGGTCCAACGTGATGACTGGAATATGGGCATATTTCGGACCGGACGGGCTAGGCATCACACAGCTCCCGAGGCAGAGAGGGCTCAGACGAGGACGGGGTCGATCGACGCGGGCGTGAACGCGACGGGCAGCCGGCGCGGGATCCGGGTCCACGGGCTCGGCTCGTTGCCGATCGCGTCCGGGTCCTCCGTGACGCGCATGTCGCGCAGCAGGTGCCCGGCCGCGCCGACGGCCGTCCGGGCGATCGTGCGGGCCGGGTCGCGGGCCGGGCACGCGTGCGGCCCCGCCGACCAGGCCAGGGACGCCCGGTTGCCGTGCGTCCACCAGCCCGGCGTGTGGGCGCGCGTGTCGCGGGACGCGGCGGCGAGGCCGAGGATCAGCGCGTCCCCCCGCGCGACCCGCCGGCCGCCCAGCTCGACGTCCGCGAGCGCGTACCGGGCGGGCATGTTGATCATCGGGGGCTGGCGGGCGAGGACCTCGTCCAGCGCGTCGTCCACCGACAGCCGTCCGCCGCGCACCCGGCTCGCGAAGCGCGGATCGGTCAGCGTCAGGCGCAGCGCCTGCGCGATCCAACTGATCAGCGTGTGGTTGCCCGCCGAGACCAGCACGACGAGCGTCTGGAGCACCTCGGCGTCGCTGCGCAGGTCCGGATGGCGGAGCAGGGCGCTCGTCACGTCCGGGCCGGGCGCCGCCGACTTGGCCGCGAGCAGCCCGCCGAGCAGCGCCTCGAACCGCGCGTTCCCCTCCTGCGCCTGCTCCCCGGACGAGAACAGCAGGTGCATCGCCGCCAGCAGCTCCGCCGACTGCGCCGCGTCCAGCCCGATCAGCTCGCCGATCGTCAGCAGCGGCACCGCCGCCGCGTAGTCCGCGACGAGGTCCGCCGTGCCGCGCGGCGCGACCTGCGCGATCAGCCCGGTGCACAGCCGCTCGACGGTCCGGCGCAGCCGCCGGTGGTCGACGCCCGCGATCGCCTCCTGCAAGGGCCGCCGCAGCCGCCGGTGCTCCTCGCCGTCATGGCCGATCACGTTGTCGCGGAAGAACATCATCGGGCCGAGCGGCGAGTCGGGCGGGACCGTCCCGTCCTGGAACAGCCGCCAGCGCCGGCCGTCCCGGCTGAACAGGTGCTCGTCGCGGGTGATCGTGCGCAGCTCGTCGTAGCCCATCACCAGCCACGCGTGGACGCCCGGCGCCAGCTCCACCGGAGCCACCGGGCCGTAGCCGCGCCACAGCTTCTCGAACGCGCCGTCGGGGTCGGCGGTCGTCGCGTCCAGCGGGGGCGCGCCGGACGCCGCGAGCTGGTCCAGTTCCGGGACGGGCATGGTCACGCGGTGGGCCTTCCGGTCGTGAGGGCGTGGCGGGTCAGGGCGGTCAGCGCGCCGAGCGACGACGTCCGGTCCCGCGCGTCGCAGGTCAGCAGCGGCGTGCCGGGCAGCAGGTCCATCGCGCGCCGCAGGTCGGGCTCGGGATGGCGGACGGTGTCGGGGAACTCGTTCACCGCGACCGCGATCGGCCCGAGGCCGTGCTCCTCCAGCTCGCCGAGGACGTCGAACGTCCCCTCCAGCCGCCGCGTGTCGGCGAGGACGAGCACCCCGACGGCGCCCTGCGCGAGACCCGCCCACATGTCCCAGTAGCGGCGCTGGCCGGGCGTCCCGAACACGTACAGGACGAGACTGCCGCCGAGCGTGATGCGGCCGAAGTCCAGCGCGACGGTCGTGGTGGTCTTGCCGTCCAGGCCGGCGAGGTCGTCCACGCCGACGCTGGCCTCGGTCATCGTCTCCTCGGTCCGCAGCGGCTCGATCTCGCTGACCGTCCCGACGAACGTCGTCTTGCCGACCCCGAAGTCCCCGACGACGAGGATCTTGGCGGTCTCGGTGACGCTGTCGGCGAGGTAGCTGACGCGGTGCCGCCCGACCGCGCCGTCAGAGGGCGTTGAGTCCATCGAGCACCTTCTGCAGCAGGTCGGTCCCCGGGGCGGTGGGGGGCGGTTCGCTGCGCGCCCGCAGATGGTGGGACGCGACGAGGTCGTCGGCGAGCACGAGCACGACGCTGACCGGCAGCTCCAGATGCGCGGCGGCCTCGGCGACCGACAGCGTCCCGCCCCGGCACAGCCGCAGCAGCGCGCGGGCCTGCGGCGCGGCGGCGACGGCCAGCGGGGAGCCGGTCGGGTCGGCGCGCAGCAGCGTGTCGAGCGCGAGGTCGCCGTGCGCGGCGCGGCCGGACGTCAGCACGAACGGGCGCAGCGCCGCGTCGTCGTCGCGGGGGGCGGCGGGCTCGCCGGTGTCGTCGGGGAGCCGCACCTACCCCACCCCGCCCGCGCCGCGCGACGGGGTGCTGAGCGTGGCCTCGCCGAGCCGCAGGACCATGAGCTGCATCTCCTGCGCGATGAGGCCGGGGTTGATGTCCTCGCCGGTGATGACCGCGAGCGCCGTCCCGGCCGCCGCGCCGCGCAGGAACAGGCAGCCGCCGTCGTGCTGCACCATCACCTGGCGGACGACCGGGTCGCCGGTGCCGTGGCTGGCGGCCTGGTCGCGGCCGAGGGACAGCATCGCGGTGCAGCGGGCGGCCAGGCGCTCGGCGTCGTCCCGGGCGAGGCCGCCGGAGCGGGCCTTCAGGAGCCCGTCGGTGGTGCAGAGGACGACGTGCCGGACGCCCGGTACGCGCGCCATGTGCTCAACGGTCCAGTCACTCACGGGGTTCTCCAGGGTCGTCGTCGGGCGAGTCGGGGACGGGGGGCGCGCCGCCGAACACGCCCGCCATGAAGGACGCGGCGTCCTCGGGCGTCTGGTCGGGCGGCGCGACGGCCGGCGTGGTGCTCGGCGGCGGGACGGCGGCGCGCCGCCGGTTGCGCCGCTGCGGCAACCCGCCCCCCGCCTCCCCGCCGTCCGGCGCGGCCGACCCGAAGGGCGGCGTGCCCGCCGTCCCGGACGAGGGCAGGGCGTGCGGCCCGGTGGACGAGACCGCGTCATGCGGCCCCTCGGCCGCCGCCCCACCGGACACCGCGTGCGCCCCGGGCGCGCCATGCGGCGGCGCGGGCGACGCGCCGGTTGCGCCGGGCGGCGGCGCGGCGGAGGTCCCGGCGGGCGGCGCGGGCTGCCCGTCGGGCCTGCCGGACGACGGCCCGGCCGGCGGCGCGGGCGCCGCGCCGGTTGCGCCGGGCGGTGGCGCGGCGGACGGCCCCCCTGCGGGCGTCCCGGTGGGCGGAGTCGCCGTTCCGGCGGGTGGCGTGGCAGAGGGCGCCCCCGCGGACCGCCCGGCGGGCCGCGCGGGTGTCCCGGTGGGCGGGGTCCGCGAGCCGGACGGTTCGGAGCGGTCCAGGGACGGGCGGGGCAGGGGGGCGGTGGCGCGGGCGCCGCGCGGCTCGACGCGGATCGTCCGGCCGGACGGGACGAGCACGACCGCTTGGAGACCGCCGTACGGGGACTCGTCCAGCGTGACCTTCAGCCGGTGCTCGGCCGCGTACCGGCCGACGACGGCGAGGCCCGTGCGGGGCACCTCGCCGAGGTCGGCGAGGGTCGGGACGAGGCGGCCGGCGACGACGTCGCGGGCGTGCGACAGGCGCGGCTCCTCCAGCCCGGTGCCGTGGTCGTCGATGCGGAACACCGCGCCGGACGCCGCCGCCGACACCTTGACGATCACGTCGGTAGCCGTCGGGGACGCCTCGGTGGCGTTGGCCAGCAGCTCGGCGATGACGTGGATGACCGGTTCCAGCGTGACGGGGTCGACGCCGACGTCCGGGTCGCCCTCGATCCGGACGCGCCCGTAGTCCTCGATGCGCGCCGACGCCGCCTGGACGATCTCGGCGAGCCGCAGCCCCCGCGTCCACTGCTGCCCCTCCCACGAGCCGGACAGGATCGCGACGCTCTGCGCGACGCGCGCGGCCTGCGACGCGGCGTGGTCCATCGCCTGCCCGGCGCGGTAGACGTCGGGCAGCAGCCGGTTGTCCTCGGCGATGCGCTCGGCGGCGAGCTGCATCCGGTGGCTCGCGGACTGGACGCGCTGGGCGAGCGCGACCATGACCTGCTGGTAGGAGTCCTCGCGGTCGGCGAGGTCGCGGCGCAGCTCCAGGACCGAGCGCAGCGCGTCGCGGAGCGTCTCGGCCAGCTCGGGGCCGAGCAGGTCGGCGGCCTCGGGTCCGACGCGGGGCAGATGGTCGCCGTCGACCACGGCGGGGAGGTAGGCGAGCAGGATCCGGCGGGTCAGCTCCTCCAGGCCCCGGGAGCGCTGGCGGAGCGCGTCGGCGTAGGTCTCCCACTCGGCGAGGCGCTGGGCGGCGGCGCGGGCGCGGTCGGTCTCGGCGGCCAGTTCGGCGGCACGGCGGGCGGCCTCGGCGCGCAGCCGGTCCCGCTCGTCGCGGTCGCGCTGGTCGCGCAGGACGAGCGTGACGACGAGCGCCGCCGCGAGGGCCGTCGCCGCGAACGGGACGGGCCAGTCGACGCCCGCGCCGGTCGCGAGGAGCAGCAGCGCGGTGAGCATCAGCAGGGCCAGCACGACGGCCGCCGCGATCGACGCCGGCCCCCAGGGGTCCCGGCCGCGCGGGGCGTCCGGGGGCGGGGCGGCCGGCCGCTCGGGGGCGCGCCGGTCGACGGTCACGGCCGCGTCCGGGCGGCGGTGCGGGGGGTCACTGCTGGAGGCATGGGACTCCGTCGGGCATGCGGGTGTCGGACGGTCGGGGAACGATCACGGGGAGCGACGGACGGGGGCCGTCGGATTTCCCGGTTCCGATCATGTGGAAAACCGGAAACCTATTTCGTTGAACACTGAAATTTTCACTGTGGCGACCGGGGGATCGCAGGAAAGGGTCAGGTGAACGTCACCTTTCCGCACCGGTGGACCGGACCGGGTGGACAGCCCTCCACAGTGCGGGTTTCCCGTCCGTGGCGGGCCTTCCCGGCCGCCCGGCGACGCGGTGGCGCGCCCGGCGGACCGCTGTTCCGGTCACCGCTTGATGATCACCAGTGTAGTCACGGGCGCCTGATCGTTCAGGGCAACGCCCGATATGCGGACGAGCCGTCGCCCGGGCGTCCGGCGAATGCGAAAAATGCTCTCGCACTGCCGGATCCGCGTTTCCGGACGGCATCGTGATTCTTTTTCGGCACCGTCCCGGCGCGGACGGCCGGGCGGCGGCGGGGCCATACTGAGGAGGTGTCAACGGAGACGGTTCCCCCGGGACGCGGCGCGGCCGGGCTGCGCGCGTTCCTGCACGGCCTGCCCGGCGTGGACCGGGTCGGCGCCGACGAGCGGGCCGCGCGGCTCGCGACCCGCTCGATCAAGACGACCGCCAAGGCGCAGGCGATCGACCTCGCGATCGCGATGGTCGACCTGACGACGCTGGAGGGCGCGGACACGCCCGGCAAAGTGCGGGCGCTCTGCGCGAAGGCGGCGCGTCCCGATCCGGAGGACCGCAGCGTGCCGCCGGTCGCGGCCGTGTGCGTCTACTCCGACCTGGTCGGTGTGGCGGTCGAGGCGCTGGACGGGACCGGCATCGGCGTGGCCAGCGTCGCGACGGCGTTCCCGTCCGGGCGCGCCCCGCTGGACGCCAAGCTCGCCGACGTCCGCGCGGCCGTCGCGGCGGGCGCCGCCGAGATCGACATGGTCATCGACCGGGGCGCGTTCCTGTCCGGCGACTACGCGACGGTGGACGCCGAGATCCGGGCCGTCCGGGAGGCGTGCGGGGACGCCCACCTCAAGGTCATCCTGGAGACGGGCGAGCTGGCGACCTACGACAACGCGCGGCGCGCGTCCTGGCTGGCGATGGACGCGGGCGCCGACTTCATCAAGACCTCCACCGGCAAGGTGTCCCCGGCGGCGACGCTGCCGGTGACTCTCGTGATGCTGGAGGCCGTCCGGGACTACCGCGCGGCCACCGGGCGGACCGTCGGCGTGAAACCGGCCGGCGGCATCCGCACCACCAAGGACGCGCTCAAGTACCTGGTGCTGGTCAACGAGACCGCCGGGCCGGACTGGCTCACCCCGGACCTGTTCAGGCTGGGCGCGTCCAGCCTGCTCAACGACCTGCTGATGCAGCGGCGCAAGCTCACGACCGGCGTCTACTCCGGCCCCGACCACTTCACGCTGGACTGATCTCATGGACCTCTTCGCGTACGCGCCCGCGCCCGAGTCCCGGGACGTCGTGGACATCCGGCCGTCCTACGGGCTGTTCGTGGACGGCGCGTTCACCGACGGCGGCGGCGAGCCCTTCAAGACCGTCGAGCCCGCGACGGGTGAGGCGCTGGCCGAGGTCGCGTCCGCCGACGCGGCCGACGTGGACCGCGCCGTCGCCGCCGCCCGCCGGGCGTATGAGACGGTCTGGGGTCCGATGTCCGGTCGCGACCGTGCCAAGTATCTGTTCCGGATCGCGCGGATTCTCCAGGAACGATCGCGCGAACTGGCGGTGCTGGAGTCGATCGACAACGGCAAGCCGATCCGCGAGTCCCGCGACGTGGACCTGCCGCTCGTGGCCGCGCACTTCTTCTACCACGCGGGCTGGGCGGACAAACTCGGGCACGCCGGGCTCGGCGCGGATCCGCGTCCGCTGGGCGTGGCCGCGCAGGTCATCCCGTGGAACTTCCCGCTGCTCATGCTGGCCTGGAAGATCGCTCCGGCGCTCGCGTGCGGGAACACGGTCGTCCTCAAGCCCGCCGAGACGACGCCGCTGACCGCGCTGGCGTTCGCGGACGTGTGCCGCCAGGCCGATCTGCCGCCCGGTGTGGTCAACATCATCACCGGCGCCGGGGAGACCGGACGGCTGCTCGTCGCGCACGACGGCGTCGACAAGGTCGCGTTCACCGGGTCCACCGAGGTGGGCCGGGAGATCGCGCGGACCGTCGCCGGGACGCGCAAGCGCCTCACCCTCGAACTCGGCGGCAAGGCCGCGAACATCGTGTTCGACGACGCGCCGCTCGACCAGGCCGTCGAGGGCGTCGTGAACGGGATCTTCTTCAACCAGGGGCACGTGTGCTGCGCGGGGTCGCGGCTGCTCGTCCAGGAGACCGTCGCGGGCGAGTTCCTGGACCGGCTGAAGGCGCGCATGGCCACGCTGCGCGTCGGGGACCCGCTCGACAAGAACACCGACGTCGGCGCGATCAACTCGGCCGCGCAGCTCGCCCGGATCGCCGACCTCGCCGACGCGGGCGAGCGGGAGGGCGCCGAGCGCTGGTCGCCGCCCTGCGACCTGCCCGGACGCGGCTACTGGTTCGCGCCGACGCTGTTCACCGGCGTCGCGCAGTCGCACCGGATCGCCAGCGAGGAGATCTTCGGGCCCGTCCTGTCGGCGCTGACGTTCCGCACCCCGCAGGAGGCCGTGGAGAAGGCGAACAACACGCCGTACGGGCTGTCGGCGGGCGTCTGGTCGGAGAAGGGCTCGCGGACGCTGTGGGTCGCCGAGCGGCTGCGCGCGGGCGTCGTCTGGGCCAACACGTTCAACAAGTTCGACCCCGCCGCGCCGTTCGGCGGCTACAAGGAGTCCGGCCACGGCCGGGAGGGCGGCCGGCACGGCCTGGAGGCCTACCTTGAGCACTGAGCGAGCGCGGAGCGACGAGGGAAGCCGTCCCGCTGAAGGGCGAGCGAAGCGGCGAGCGGAGGCGAGCCCATGAGCACTGATCGGCAGCGAGTGGACGTGCGGAAGACGTACAAGCTGTTCATCGGGGGCGCGTTCCCCCGGTCGGAGTCGGGGCGGTCGTATCCGGTGACGGACGCCGAGGGCGGGTTCCTGGCGAACGCGGCGCGGGCGTCGCGCAAGGACGTCCGGGACGCCGTCGTCGCGGCCCGCAAGGCGTTCCCGGGCTGGTCGGCGCGCACCCCCTACAACCGGGGGCAGATCCTCTATCGGATCGCGGAGATGCTGGAGGGGCGGCGGGCGCAGTTCGTCGCCGAACTGCGCGCGACGGGCCTCGGCAAGGGCGCGGCGGGCGCCGAGGTGGACGCCGCCGTGGACCGCTGGGTCTGGTACGCGGGCTGGGCGGACAAGCTCGCGGCCGTCGCGGGCAACGCCAACCCCGTCGCGGGGCCGTTCTTCACGTTCTCGACGCCCGAGCCCACCGGCGTCGTCGGGTCGATCGCGCCGGACGGGCCGCTGCTCGACCTCGTGTCCGCGCTGGCCCCGGTGATCGTGTCGGGCAACACGGCGGTCGTCGTGGCGTCCGAGCCCGCGCCGCTGCCGGCGATCACGTTCGCGGAGGTGCTGGCGACGTCCGACCTGCCGGGCGGCGTCGTGAACCTGCTCACCGGGCGCCGCGCGGAGCTGGCGCCGTGGCTCGCCGGGCACATGGACGTGAACGCGCTCGACCTCACGGGCGTCGCCGGGACGGACGTGAAACCGCTCGCCGAGGCCGCCGCGGGCAATCTCAAACGGGTTTTCCGCGACCCCGTCCGGGCGGACGCCGAAGACCCCGGAACCGCCCGTATGCAGGCGTTTCTGGAGATCAAGACGGTCTGGCATCCGGTCGGCGTCTGACCCGAGTTCTGGCGAAACGGGATTAAAGCGGCGCGTGACGTGGAATCAACCACCCGTAACTGATCAACACGGGGGGTAGATCAGTGGCTACCAGGACGAACAACAGCCGCAGCAAGAGCACGACCCGCAAGACGAAGCCCGGCGCGAAGAAGCGGGCGCCGTCCAAGCGGACCAGCGCGGCGGGAAGCACGTCGAGGTCCACGGTCTCGGCCCGCACCACGCGGCCCGCGGCGAAGAAGACGACGACGGGTTCCGCCGGGCGGAGCACGACGAGCCGAGCGGGCTCGGCCGCCGCGACCAAGGTCACGGCCGCGGCGACGCAGGCGAAGGCCGCCGCGACGCAGATGAAGTCGGTCGCGAGCAAGACCAACGGCTCGGTCAAGGCGATGACCGCCATGACCAAGGCCATGACCAGCGCGACCAAGGCGATGGCGGACGCCGCCAAGGCGATGAACACCGCCGCCAAGGCGATCTCGACGGGATCGTCCACCGCCAAGCCGCGCGCGTCGGCGTCGCGGAGCACGGCCGCCAAACCGAAGACGGCCGCCGCGCGCTCCACCGCGAAGAAGACCACGACGAGCCGGGCGCGCAGCAGCTCGTCCAGCCGGTCGTCGTCGGCGCGGAGCACGTCCGCCCGCGCGTCGGGTGGCACACGGGGCTCGTCCTCGCGCGGCAGCCCGGCACGCGCCAGGGCGGGCACGACGCGTCCGAAGGCGAGCACGACGCGTCCGGCCGCGTCCGGCGCGGGCACGAGCCCGCCCGCACGGCCCGCGACGGCCGGCGGCTCGGGAACCGACGTAGGCTCGGCACAACGGCCGGGCGCCGGGAGCCTCATCGCGGGGCTCGGCGGACGCGGGGGCTGACCCCGCCGCCCGGCGGAACCGACGTGGAGGTGTCATGGACGACGACCAGGAGATCCTGGCCCGCATCGGCGGCTACGTCGCCGAGGAGCAGGAACTGCGCGCCCGGCATCAGCGGGGCGAACTGTCCAACACCGAGGAGCAGGCCCGCATGCGGCGGCTCGAAGAGGAGCTGGACCAGTGCTGGGACCTGCTGCGGCAGCGACGGGCGCGCCGGGACGCCGGGCAGAACCCGGGCGAGGCGCACTCGCGTCCCGCCGGGGAGGTCGAGGGCTACCTGCAGTGACCGGCCCGCGGGCCGAGCCCGGGTGAGGTTCGCTCACCCGGGCTCATGCCTTGCTCACATCCGGTCGGGTGCGGCGATGCCGAGCAGGTCCAGGCCGCGCGCGAGGGTGGCGCGGGTCAGCTCGCACAGCGCGAGCCGGTTCGCGCGGATCGCGTCGTCGGCCTTCAGGACCGGGCACGACTCGTAGAACTCGGTGAACGCCTTGGCCAGCACGAACAGGTGGCCCGCCAGCCGGTGCGGCTCCAGCGTCGCGGCGACCGCGTCCAGGACGGCGCTGAACTCGTCCAGGTGCAGCGCCAGCGCGTGCTCGGCGGGCTCCAGCGTCAGCGCCGTGTCGAACCGGGCCTCGGCGTCGCCGGCCCGCCGCAGGATGGACGCGATCCGGGTGTGGGTGTACTGGAGGTACACGCCCGTCTGGCCGCTGAACGACACCATCCGCGCGACGTCGAACGCGTAGTCCTTGACGCGCGAGGTGGACAGCTCGGCGTACTTCACCGCGCCGACGCTCGCCACCCGGGCGATCTCGTCCTGCTCGGCGGGGCTCAGGTCCCGGGCGCCCGGCTGCTCGGCGTCCCGCTCGGCGATGACCCGGCGGGCCTGCGCGAGCGCGTCGTCCAGCAGGTCCGCGAGGCGGACGGTCCCGCCCGCGCGGGTCTTGAACGGCCGCCCGTCCGGGCCGTTGATCGTGCCGTTCTTCACGTGGACGGCCTCGACGCCGTCCGGCAGCCAGCCCGCCCGCCGCGCCGCCTTGAAGATCATGTCGAAGTGCTGCGCCTGCCGGGCGTCGACCACGTAAAGCAGCCGGGTGCCCTTCAGCTCGTCCACGCTGTACCGGATGGTCGCGAGGTCGGTGGCCGCGTAGCCGAACCCGCCGTCGCTCTTCTGGACGAGCAGCGGCGCGGGCGCGTCGTCCGGGCCCTTGATGTCGTCGAAGAACACGACGAGAGCGCCCTGGCTCTCCTCCAGCATCCCGTTGCCGCGCAGTTCGGCGACGACGTCGTTCAGCCAGGGGTTGTAGAAGGACTCGCCCTTGACGTCGCCGGGCGTCAGCAGCACGCCGAGCCGCGCGTAGACCTGCTGGAACGCCTTCTGCGACTCGGCGACGATCTCCTTCCAGGACGCGACCGTCTCCGGGTCGCCGGCCTGGAGCGCCACGACGCGCCGCTGGGCGCGCTCCTTGAACGCCGGGTCGGCGTCGAACTCGGCGCGGGCCGTCCGGTACAGCTCGTCCAGCGCGGACACGGCGGTGGCCTGTTCGTCCAGCTCGGCGCCGCGCCAGTGCCGCTCGGGGTGCTCCACGATGTACTGGATCAGCATCCCGAACTGGGTGCCCCAGTCGCCGACGTGGTTCTGCCGGACGACGTCCGCGCCGAGGAAGCCGAGCACGCGGGCCAGGGCGTCCCCGATCAGCGTGGACCGCAGGTGCCCGACGTGCATCTCCTTGGCGACGTTCGGTCCGGAGTAGTCCAGGACGACCGTCTCGCCCGCCTGCGACGCGGGCACGCCGAGCCGCGGATCCGCCAGCCGGACGGCGAGCCGGTCCAGCAGGCCCGCGTCGGAGATCGCGATGTTGAGGAAGCCGGGACCGGACACCTCGACCGACTCCAGCCACGTCCCGGCCAGGTGCGCGGCGAGGTCGGCGGCCAGGTCGCGCGGCTTGCGGCCCGTCTTCTTGGCCAGCGGCAGCGCCACGTTGGACTGGAAGTCGGCGTGGTCGGAGCGGCGCACCAGCGGGTCCTGCCCGGCCAGTTCGGCGGGCAGCACCGCGCCCATCGCCGCCGTGACGGCGGCCTCCACCTCATCGGCCAGGGACCGAACCTGCTCGCCCATGTGCGCCTGCAACCTCCTGTATGAGAACTCGTACAGGATAGGCGGAGACGTTCGGTGGCCGCGCGGCCATTACCGCCTGCTCAGGACGGGTCGGGCTCCGGCGGCTCCTCGGGCAGCGGCTCGGGCTCCGGTTCGGGCTCGGGGTGCGGACGGCGGCCGAACCGGGACGTGCGGGTCAGCGCCACCTGCTCGCGGATGCGATCCACGATCCGTCCCGCCGCCAGCGCGTGCGCCAGCACGCACGCCGACGTGATCGCCCGCGCCCGCGCCGAGCCGTGCGCGATGACGACGGTGCCGTTCAGGCCGAGCAGCACGCCGCCGCCGTAGGTGTCGGAGTCCAGCCGGTCGCGCAGCTCGGTCAGCCTGCGGCGTTGCAGCAGCGCGCCGACCCGGGCCGTCCGCGACGCGGTCATCGCCGACCGCAGCTCCGCGAACGCCATCCGGACGGTGCCCTCCATCGTCTTCAGCGCGACGTTGCCGGTGAAGCCGTCGGTGACGATGACGTCCACCGCGCCGGTCAGCAGGTCGTGGCCCTCCACGTTGCCCGCGAACTCGATCTCGTGGTGGCCGGACGCCAGCAGCTCGTGCGCGCGGCGCGTCACCTTGTCGCCCTTGCCGGGCTCGGCGCCGATCGTCAGCAGGCCGACGCGGGGCCGCGCGAGGCCGAGCCGGATGCGCGCGTACGCGGTGCCGAGCGCGGCGAACTGGAGCAGCGTCTCGGGCTTGACGTCGGCGGTCGCGCCCGCGTCCAGCAGGACGGTCGGACGCGGCAGCGTCGGCAGCTCGACCGCGATCGCCGGGCGCAGCACGCCCTGCTGGCCCTTGAGCCGCAGCCGCGACGTCGCGACGATCCCGGCCGTGCTGCCCGCCGACACCAGCGCCGACGCCTGCCCCTGCTTGATCAGGTGGCAGGCGATCGCGACGGACGAGCGGGGCTTGCGCCAGCTCGCGAGCGCGCCCTCGCCCATGTCCAGGGCCTCGTCGGCGTGGACGATCGGGATCTCCCCGACGACGCCGTGCCGGTCCAGCTCGCGCCGGATGCGCGGGGCCTGCCCGACGAGCACCAGCCGGACGCCGTGCTCGCGGACCGCCGCCACCGCGCCCGCCACCACGACGCCGGGCGCGTGGTCGCCGCCCATCGTGTCGACCGCGACCGGCGCCGGACCGCCTGCCTCGCGGTTCATGGCGGCTCCAGGGTGCGGACGGACGGGTCGGGCGGCTCACCGCATGGTAGGACGTCCGTCCGTCCGCTCCGTCCCCGGTCAGCCCCCGTGGCGGCAGCCCCGGCCGAGGCACGGGACGTTCTGCACGACGGGCGTCCCGCCCACGAGGATCGTGAAGTAGTGGTCCGCCGACTCCTGATTGCCGGACCCGATCACGTCCACGGGCTTCTTGCTCGTCGTGACGCCCGAGCACGACACGCGCAGGCGCTTCTTCGTCCAGCCGGGCAGGTCGGCGCAGCTCAGCGCGCCGGACAGGCCGACGCCGCGCGCCTTCAGCTCGGCCGCCGCCGCGGCCGGCAGCGCGCCGCGCAGCTTGGCCTGGGTCGGGTAGCGCAGTTCCTTGGCCGTCGCCAGCAGCACGCCGGTGACCGCGGCGCCGATGACGGCGAGGGACACGACGCCGATGATCGCGGCTCTCACACGGGTGATCTTCACAGTGGGGTTCGTCACCGCCGGACGAGCCGCGCAAGCCTGGCTTTCCGGATCCGGGGACGACCCGTTACATGATCAATGATTTCGGTGGACGCAGCCGAGACCCAGACAGTCCTGGCGGAGCACCACACGGTTCCCGACCGTGACGACGTACTCCTCCAGCGGGTCGGACCGGTCGACGCGGGAGGCCCGTCCGGTCACGGTGACGGGCGCGCCGTCGGCCGCGCGGGCGGTGCAGCGGATCGTGAGCATGTCCTCGCCCGTCCGGACGGGGAACTCGCATTCGGGACGGGCGCGCAGCGCGATGCCGCGGGAGCGCAGGTCGTCCACGGTGCCGTCGGCGACGGCGTTGCGGTAGGCGCCGTCGGAGATGTGCTGCATGACGCGGCAGCCGCTCGTGCTGAGCGCGACGAGGACGCCGAGCGCGACGATCCGTTTCATCCGGCGGCCTCCCGGACGGCCGCCGCGACCGCGTCCGGCCGGTCGAACATCACCATGTGGCGGCTGTCGGCCAGCTCGACGCGGACGCCGCGCGGGCTCATCGCGGCCAGTTCGGCGTGGCGGCGCGCCCATGTCCGCTCGTCGGCGGGGTCCTCGCCGGACGCGGCCGTCAGCACGACCAGCGGGACGGGCGGGAAGTCGGTGCGCGCTCGAAGGTCCAGCAGGTCGGCGGCCATCGGGGCGTAGGCGAGCCATTCGGCGGCGAACGTGCCGAGCACGGCCGGCCGGGCGTAGACCGAACGGACGATCGACGCCGGGACGCGCGGGATCCGCCGGGCGACGGGCCAGAGCGCCGCGCGCCGCGCCGCCGGTGCGCCGAGCAGCGGGAGGCCGGTCGCGGCGAGGGCGGCGCCGAGCGGGCGCGTCAGCGGGATCGCCCGCGCCGCGAGCCGCCACGCCGGGCCGGGCCGCTCGTCCTCATAGCTCGGGTCCACGAGCACGACGCCCGCGACCAGGTCGGGGCGCCGCCGCGCCGCCGCCTCGGCGGAGAACGCGCCCATCGAGTGCGCGACGAGCGTCACCGGGCGTCCGGCGCGCTCGGCCAGGGCCTCCAGGACGTCGGCGTCGCGGTCCAGCGTCGGGGGGCGGCGGGCGGGACGGCTCAGCCCGAGGCCCGGACGGTCCACGACCGTCACGCGGAACCGGTCGCGCAGCTCGTCCACCACCGCGCGCCAGTCGAACCACGCGCCGCCGAGACCGGACGTGACCAGCACCGAGGGCGCGCCCGCGCGCCCCGTCTCGGCCACGTGCACGCGTTCCCCGGCGGCGTTCACCAGCAGCGTGGCCACGAGGCCGCACCCGCCTTCTCCCGGGGACGTTCGGCGTCCGGCGCACTCGGCCGCAGCCGGTCGGCGAGCAGCGTCCACGCGACGAGCAGCAGCATCAGGCACAGGATCGAGATCTGCACGCGCTGGATGATCCCGAGCCAGCGGCCGAGGACCATCGCGACCAGCGTCGACGCGCTCGCGACGACCTCGACCAGCGCGAGCGGCCACGCCCACCGCGCGAGCGGCGGCCACCAGTCGTAGCGGCGCGCGGCCAGGCCCAGCAGGAACAGCGCGATGACCGCCATCGTGATCACGGCCGTGCTGGTGACCTCGTGGAAGTTGTGCGCGAACGACAGCGTGCCCGCGCGTTCCCGCAGCGCGCACCACGTCTCCAGGCTCGGCGCGCAGTCCAGCGGGAAGGACGCGTCACCGATCGTCGAGACACCGAACAGGCCGAGGAACATCCAGCCCGCCGTGGCGATCGGACGCCGCCGCAGCGTCAGCAGCGCCGTCACCGCCGAGATGATCACCATGACGCCGGTGACGAGGTCGCCCATGTTGTAAACGGAGTGGAACGGTTGGTCCACCGCCGACAGCTCGCTGGCGTAGCCGTTGAAGGCGTCGAGTTTCGGGCTCAGCCACGTCTCCAGCGCGAAGCTCGCGTAGGTGACCGCCGAGGCGCCGAGCAGGAGCGCGACGAACAACGGCGCCCGGCCCGGTCCGTTCCCGCGTCGCACATCGGCCCCCTCGCCCCTGCGTCCCGCTCACTGATCAGTATGGTCCCCGCCCGCGCCGCTCGGCGCCCGGGGCCGCACCCTTCACGGTGGGTGACCGTCCGGGCGGTGCCGAATCGTCGTCCCGCCCCCGCGCGTCGGCTCCGCTCGTGCGGCCGTTGACCTGCACTCTCGTGAAATCGCCGGGCCGGGTGTTGCGCCGACGGCCGGGACGGGAGTTTCAATGGGTGTGAGCTGGGCCTCGTCCATCACGCTCCGTGACGACGCCCCGGCGTCCTTCCCCGCCAAGAGCAAGGAGAACCGACACGTGACTCTGGTGAACGACGCGGTGCCCGCAGCGCGCTCCACCGGTCGCAAGTTCCGCGCCTTCACGGCCCAGCACCTGGAGGAGCTGACGGCCCGCGCCGGGCTGTCACCGGGCGACCGGCTCGCGACACGGGCGGTCGCGACCGTGCTCCCCTTCCGGACGAACGCCTACGTCCTGGACGAGCTGATCGACTGGTCCGCCGCTCCCGACGACCCGATCTACCGGCTGGTGTTCCCGCAGCCGGACATGCTCCCGGCGGCCGACGTCGCGCTGCTGTCGGACCTGCTGCGCCGGGACGCGCCGCGCGCCGAGGTGGAGGCCGCCGCGCACGCGGTGCGGATGAGGCTGAACCCGCATCCGGCCGGGCAACTGGAGCTGAACGTCCCGAGCTTCGGCGACGGCCGCGTCCCCGGGATGCAGCACAAATACGACGAGACGGTGCTGTACTTCCCCAAACAGGGCCAGACCTGTCACGCGTACTGCACGTACTGCTTCCGGTGGGCGCAGTTCGTCGGCGACGCGGACCTGAAGATGGCCGGGAGCGACGTCGAGCAGCTCGTCTCCTACCTCGTCGCGCATCCGCGGGTGACGAGCGTCCTGTTCACCGGCGGCGACGCGATGATCATGGGCGAGCCGGTGCTGCGCCGCTACGTCGAGCCGCTGCTCGCCCTCGACCAGATCGAGTCGATCCGGATCGGGACCAAGTCGCTGGCGTACTGGCCCCAGAAGTTCGTCACCGACCCGGACGCCGACGCGATGCTGCGCCTGTTCGAGGAGGTCGTCGCGGCGGGCAAGAACCTGGCGTTCATGGCGCATTTCACCCATCCGCGCGAGCTGGAGCCGCTGATGGTGGCCGAGGCGTGCCGCCGCATCCGCGACACGGGCGCCGTGATCCGCACCCAGGCGCCGCTGATCCGCTCCATCAACGACTCCGCCGCCGCGTGGGAGACGATGTGGCGCACCCAGACCCGCATGGGCCTCGTCCCGTACTACATGTTCGTCGAGCGCGACACCGGCCCGCGCGACTACTTCGCCGTCCCGCTGGCCCGCGCGCACGAGATCTTCCGCGACGCCTACGCGAACGTCTCGGGCCTGGCGCGAACAGTGCGCGGCCCCTCGATGTCCGCCACGCCGGGAAAGGTCTGCGTGGACGGCGTCACCGAGATCAACGGCGAGAAGGTGTTCGTCCTGCACCTCATCCAGGCGCGCGACGCCTCCCTGGTCGGACGCCCGTTCTTCGCCCGCTACGACCCCGAGGCGATCTGGCTGGACGACCTCCGCCCCGCCTTCACCGACCACTTCCCCTTCGCGGAATGAGACGACGGCCCGCACCGAGTCCCGGTGCGGGCCGTTCCGTTCAGCGGTTCAGCGTGCGGACGTCGATGTCCATCGGGAACGGCACGTCGACCTTCAGCCGGTCGCGGTGGATTCCGGTGCCCACATAGGCGCCGGTCGTCTCCAGTTCGAAGACGTGAACGGCTGGGCCTGTCGGTTCTTTCTCTACGCGCCAGAAGTGGGGGATTCCGGCCCGCGCGTACTTCATGGGCTTGGTCTCGCGGTCGCGGTCCTTGGATTCGGGCGACACGATCTCGACGACGAGCAGGACCTCTTCTGGCAGGTAGAAGGTCCGCGCCTGCGGGTCGTCCACCGCGCTCGGCCGGACGGCCACGATGTCGGGTTCCGGCCGCTGATGCATTCCCAGCCTGACCGTGATTCTCATGTCGACTTCGACCTCGTCCGGCGCGCAGAGTTCGATCGCATCAGCCAAACGACGCATCACTTGCGAGTGGAAAGCGCTCTGCGGTGACACCACGATGAGCGCTCCGTCGATCAGCTCCATCCGCGGGGCCTCTGGCGGCAATGCGTCGAGATCGTCTGCCGTCCAGCCGCCGGGCGGTGTGCGGAACCACTCGGGCAGGGGCTCGGCGGTCATCGCGTCCTCCAGCGGTCTTGCCACCGCCATCTTGCCATGCACCGGGTCGTGACCTGCTGAAGTTTGGTCAGCGGGTGCGGCCTCGGGGTTTCAGGGGGGTGGACGGGAGGGGTGGGGCGGGGAGGGCGGGGCCGTCGTAGTTGTGGACGGTGCCGAAGCGGGGGGTTCCGACCGTCCATTCGGCTCGGGCCTCGGCTATTTCCGCGCCGGTCCGGGCCACGAAGTTCCACCACATGACGAGGTGTTCCTCGAAGGGTTCGCCGCCTAGGAGCATCAGGGACGCGGCGGAGTCGGTGCGCAGGCGCAGGTCGGATCGGCCGCAGCCCAGGTAGAGCATGGAGCCCGGGTCCAGAGCGACGCCGTCCACGTGGGTCGTGCCGGACATTGTCAGGGCGGCGTATTCGAAGTCCGGTTCCAGGGGGAGGCGGACGTCGGTTCCCGCGGCCAGGGAGAGGTCCAGGCCGACGATCGGGGTGTGGGTGGTGCCGGGGGACGTGGTGCCGTCGACCGTGCCGAGGATGACCGTGCCGTGCAGGCCCGGGGCGGTGACGGTCGGGAGGTCGGCGTGGTGCTCGAAGACGGGGGCGGTCGCGCGGGACGCGTCCGGGAGGGCCACCCAGAGCTGCGCGCCGAGCAGGGTCGGGCCGTGGTCGGCGGGGGATTGTTCGGAGTGCGCTATGCCGCGGCCGGCGGTCATCAGGCCGAGTTCGCGCGGGCGGACGAGCTGTTCGCTCCCCACGCTGTCGCGGTGCAGCACCTCGCCCGCGTGCAGCCAGCTCACGGTCTGCAGGCCGGTGTGCGGGTGCGGCGGGACCTGCATTCCGGGCAGCGCGGTGATGTCGTCCGGGCCGTAGTGGTCCACGAAGCACCACGCGCCGACCATGCGGCGTCCGAGGTTGGGCAGCAGGCGCCGCACGCGCGTGCTCTCGCCGAGCGCCACCAGCCGGGGCGCCAGCAGTTCCCGGACGGGACGGGCCGCGACATCGTCCCGTCCGCCGCACTCGCGCAGCGGGGGACGCCGATCGAGGTCGCTCATGAGTTCTCCCCTCCGTGCTCCGATCATGCCACCGGCGGTCAGGCGACGTTCAGACTCGGGGGGTACCGTGGCCCGGTCCTGCCCCCTGCCTCAGGATCGGTGTCCCTGGCGTGCTCCTCACGAGACCGGCCGTCCAACCGAAGGCCGACAAGACGACGACCCGCGATCCCTACTTCGACAACGCCAAGTTCCTCGCCGTCGCCCTCGTGGTCGTCGGCCACGCGTGGGAGCCGCTGCGCACGTCCGGCCTCGGCGGACGGACGCTGGAGGCCGCGCATCTGCTCGTCTACGCGTTCCACCTGCCGGTCTTCAGCCTCATCTGCGGCTACTTCTCGCGCGGCTTCCCCGACGGACGCGGCAAGACCCGCAAGCTCGTCACCGGCATCGCCGCCCCGTACCTGCTGTTCAGCCTCGGCTACACGCTGCTCGCCGGGTTCCTGGACGGCCACCGCATGGGCTGGGACCCGTTCGAGCCCTTCTACCTGACGTGGTTCCTGCTGGCCCTGCTGATCTGGCGGCTGTCGGTGCCATTCTGGCTCCAGATCCGCTGCCCGGTGCTCGTCGCGACGGCGATCTGCGTACTGTCCGGGCTCGTCACGCTCCCGGCGGCCCTCAACACCGCGCAGGTCCTGTCGTTCCTGCCGTTCTTCGTGTTCGGCCTGACCGTCACGCCGGAGAAGCTGGCGGTCCTGCGCCGCCGCGCCGCGCGCCGGACGGGCGCGGCCGTGCTCGTCGCGGGCGCCGTCGTCGCCTACGCCGCCGCCGGACGGGTCGACCCCGAGTGGATCCACTGGCGGCGCAGCTTCGCGCAGCTCGGCGTCGGCGGGTCGCTCGGCACCGGGTACACGCTGGTCGCGCTCGCGGCGGCGGTGACGCTGACGGCGGCGTTCCTCGCGGTCGTCCCGGCCCGCACGACGTGGTTCAGCGGGTTCGGCGCCGCCACCATGTACGCCTACCTGCTGCACGGCATCCCGATCATGTGGATGGCCTACCAGGACTGGTACTACCGGCTGGCGGACTGGCAGATCGTCCTGGTCACGGCCGGCTGCCTGGCGCTGACGGTGCTGCTGTCGACGCGTCCCGTCCGGGCCGCCACGGCGTGGGCCGTCGAACCCCGGCTGGGCTGGCTGTTCCGCAGGCCGAGCCCGGTCAGACCATGACGTTCTTGGACGACACCGGAGTTTTCCGAGAGAGGGCCCCGGGGACGCGCCGGTAGGAGGCCACAACCGGGGAGGTCGGATGACCGCGGGATGGTACGGAGGCGGCCGGGATCCGTTCGAGGAACTGCTCGCGCGGTTCTTCGGGGCCGGATCGCCGCGTCCGCCGGTCGAACGCGTCAACATCGCGCGGCTGATGAGCGAGCCGGCGCGCGAGCTGGTGCGGGACGCGGCGGCGCAGGCCGCGCAGTGGGGCAGTCCCGACCTCGACACCGACCACCTGCTGTGGGCGGCGACGCGGCAGCAGGGCACCCGGCAGTGGCTGGAGCGGGCCGGCGCGGACGCCGACGCGCTCGCGGGCGAGGTGGAGCGGACGTCGCGGCGCGCCGAGCCGAGCGAGTCCCCGCCGGTGCTGACGCCGTCCGCCAAGCGGGTGCTGCTGGACGCGCGGCAGATCTCGCAGGCGCTCGGGTCGTCCTACATCGGCCCCGAGCACCTGGTGTTCGCGCTGGCGCTGAACGCCGAGTCGCCCGGCGGCCGGATCCTCGGCGGCGCGCGGATCACGCCGGAGTCGCTGCAGAACGCGGCGGCCCCGCCTCCGTCCGGCGGCGGCGTGCCGCGCGACTCCACCACGCCGACGCTGGACGAGTACGGCCGTGACCTGACCGCGCTCGCCCACGAGGGCCGCATCGACCCGGTGATCGGACGCGAGGGGGAGATCGAGCAGACCGTCGAGGTCCTGTCGCGCCGGACGAAGAACAACCCGGTGCTGATCGGCGACCCGGGCGTCGGCAAGACGGCCATCGCCGAGGGGCTCGCCCAGCGGATCATCGACGACGAGGTCCCGGACACGCTGCGCGGGAAGCGGCTCGTCCAGCTCGACCTCGGCGGCGTCGTCGCGGGCACGCGCTACCGGGGCGACTTCGAGGAGCGCGTCAAGAAGATCATGGACGAGATCCGCGCCCACTCCGGCGAGATGATCGTCTTCATCGACGAGCTGCACACGATCGTCGGCGCGGGCGGCGGCGAGGGCTCGATGGACGCCGGGAACATGCTGAAGCCCGCCCTGGCGCGCGGCGAGCTGCACGTCATCGGCGCGACGACCATCGACGAGTACCGCAAGAACATCGAGAAGGACGCCGCGCTGGAGCGCCGGTTCCAGCCGATCCTGGTGCCCGAGCCGAACGCCGACGACACCGTCGAGATCCTGCGCGGCCTGCGCGACCGCTACGAGGCGCACCACCAGGTCCGCTTCTCCGACCAGGCGCTCGTCGCGGCCGTGGACCTGTCCAGCCGCTACCTCACCGACCGGTTCCTGCCCGACAAGGCCATCGACCTCATCGACCAGGCGGGAGCGCGCGTCCGGCTGCGCAGCGGACGGCGCGGCGGCGACCAGCGCGACATCGAACGCCGGCTGGACCGGCGGTGCCGCGAGAAGGACCAGGCCGTCGCGGACGAGGACTACGAGAAGGCGTCCGCGCTCCGCGACGAGATCCAGGAGCTGCGGCGGCGGCTGACCAGCGACGAGACCGAGCCGGAGGCGGCCGTCCCGGAGGTGACGACCGAGGACATCGCCGAGGTGGTCTCGCGGATCTCCGGCGTCCCGGTCGCGCAGCTCACCCGCGAGGAGCGCGACCGGCTGCTGGACCTCGAAGGGCACCTGCACCAGCGCGTCATCGGGCAGGACGACGCGGTGCGGGCGGTGGCGCGGGCCGTGCGGCGGTCGCGGGCGGGGATGGGCGACCCGGACCGTCCGATCGGCGGGTTCCTGTTCCTCGGGCCGACCGGCGTCGGCAAGACCGAGCTGGCGCGGGCGCTCGCCGAGGCGCTGTTCGGCAGCGAGGACCGGATGATCCGGTTCGACATGAGCGAGTTCCAGGAGCGGCACACCGTCAGCCGCCTCATGGGCGCGCCGCCCGGCTACATCGGGTACGAGGAGGCCGGGCAGCTCACCGAGGCCGTCCGGCGGCGGCCCTACTCGGTGATCCTGCTGGACGAGATCGAGAAGGCGCACCAGGACGTCTTCAACGTGCTGCTCCAGCTCCTGGACGACGGCCGCCTCACCGACGCGCAGGGCCGCACCGTCGATTTCCGCAACACCGTCGTGATCATGACGAGCAACCTCGGCTCGGAGATCGTCACCGGCCGGCAGGCGCCCGGGTTCGGCGCGGTCGGCGGGGACGACGCCGGGGAGTCGATGCGCGACCAGGTCATGCGGCGGCTGCGCGAGGAGTTCCGGCCCGAGTTCCTGAACCGCATCGACGACATCATCGTCTTCCAGCGGCTCGGCGCCGAGCAGCTTCGGCAGATCACCGACCTGCTGCTGGAGGAGACGCGCCGCCGCCTGCGCGGCCAGGACCTCACGATCGAGTTCACGTCCGAGGCGGTCGACTGGCTCGCCGAGCGCGGCTACCAGCCCGACTTCGGCGCGCGTCCGCTCCGCCGGACGATCCAGCGCGAGGTGGACGACCGCCTGTCGGATCTGCTGCTCTCGGGCGAACTGGAGCCCGGCCAGCACGTGACGGTCGCCGCGTCCGACCGGGGCCTGGAGGTCAAGGCCACCACCCCGGCCTGAACACCCGCGTCCGTCCGGGCGGTGGACGGACGCGGGCGGGTCGTCAGGGGCAGGTGGTGGTGAGGGGGCCGCCGTCGAGGGCGGACGCGATGAGCTGCTGCGTCGCGCCGTCGATCGGCTCGTCGGCGTGGCTGACCGAGCGCCCCGGGCAGAACGACTGGATGCTCGCGTTCGTCGCGCCGGGCAGGGCGGTCAGCTCGCCGGTGCCGCTCGTGGTGTAGAGGTGGTAGGCGGGCAGCCCGGCCGGGACGGCGGGGGCCGTGTTGAGCTGGGTCAGGAACGCCGAGCCCGGCATCATGTCGCGGCAGCCCTGGTAGAGGGAGCAGAGCGTCCCGGCCCAGTCGCCCTCCTCGGGCGTGCCGACGTCCACGTAGGTGCCGACCTGGCCGAGGCCGCCGAGGAACTTGACGTAGTGCCGCTCGGCGAGGCCGCCCATCGAGTGGCCGACCAGGTCGACCTTCGCGGCGCCGGTCTCCTGGCGGATCTGGGTGACCTTGTCGGCGACGGCCTGCGCGGAGTCGGGGATGGCGGCCGTCCCGCTCGGGTTCCCGAGCAGGACCATCGAGTACGCGGTGAAGCCCTGGGACGCCAGCCAGGACCGCAGGCCCTCCAGCTTCGTCGTGTCGGCCGCGTAGCCGCCGATCACGAGGACGGGGTTGCGCGCGTCCGCGCGGGCCGGGGCCGGGAGGAGCGCCAGCAGCGCGACGAGGAGTAACGGCAGGGCTCGTGCTGTCGTGCGTCGAGACACGGTGTGCCTTTCGTGGGGAGCGTGTGGTCCGAGTGTAATCGAACACGTGTTCGCATGAACGCGTTCGCCGGGACCAGTCTCCGGTGCGGCGGGACCCGAGATCATCGGCCGAAGGTCTACCGGCGGCGCGACCTTGGTCACGCCGGGTCAGGCGGGCAGGGCGTAGCGGCCGTCGTCCAGCGGGTCCACGAGGCCGTCGGCGATGAGGCCGTCCAGGGCGCGCTCGCGTTGCGCGGCGTCCGCCCAGACGACGTCCAGCGCGCCCTTCTCCACCGGCGCGGGGGCGTCGCGGAGCACGGCGAGCAGCCGCCCCCGGCATTGCCGGTCGGTGCCCGCGTAGGTCTGGCCGACGCGCGGCGGGCCGTCGTAGGCGGGACGTCCCGCCTCCTGCCACGCGCAGCGGTCCAGGACGGGGCAGTCCACGCAGCGCGGCGACCGGGCCGTGCAGACCAGCGCCCCCAGTTCCATCACCGCGACCGACCAGCGCGCGGCCGTCGGCGGATCGACCGGCAGCAGCGCCTCGGCCAGCACGACCTCCGCGCGCGTCTGCGCCTTCGGGGGGTACTCCACGCCCGTCCGCATCCGCGCGAGGACGCGCCGGACGTTGGTGTCCAGCACCGCGTGCCGCTGCCGGTAGGCGAAGCTCGCGACGGCCGCCGCCGTGTACGCGCCGATGCCGGGCAGCGCGAGCAGTTCGGCGTGGACGTCGGGGACCTCGCCGCCGTGCCGCTCCACGATCGCCTTCGCGGCGGCGTGCAGCCGCAGCGCGCGGCGGGGGTAGCCGAGCCGTCCCCACGCCCGCACGGCCTCGCCGGACGGTTCGGCGGCCAGCGCCGCCGGGGTCGGCCAGCGCCGCAGCCACTCGTGCCAGACGGGCAGGACGCGCTTCACCGGCGTCTGCTGCAACATGATCTCGCTGACCAGCACGCCCCACGGCGTCGCGTCCGCCGCCCGCCACGGGAGGTCCCGGGCGTTCGCCGCGTACCAGTCGAGGATCGGCGCGGTGATCAGATGAGCGGGGGTGTCCATCGGGGAGTCATTGTGGCACGGCGCGCCGCCGCCCCTCGAAGATCCATCCGAATGCATACTGCACGTATGTCCACGGACACTGACAGTGACAATGCGCCGGACGAGTACTGGAAGCGGCGGGCCGTCGCGCTCGGCGCGGTCCTCGCCGCCGTCGGGCTGCTGGCCTGGGGCTGCACGGCCGGGACGGGCCCGGACCGGCCGGTGCGGGACGCCGCCGCGCTCGCGTCCGCGTCCCCGCCCGCCCCGACGGCGCTACCGACGGTGACCGTCACCGCGCAGGTCACCCGGACCGCCGCGCCCCGCCGCCACGCCGGCGACGCGTGCGCCCGCAAGGACGTCGTGGTCGACCTGGCCGTGTCGCGCGCCGTCTACGGGCGCGAGGACCGCCCGGAACTGCGGCTCACCGCCGTGAACACCGGCGCCGCCGCGTGCCGGTTCGCGACGGGGCCGAAGGCGCTGGACGTCCGCATCTCGTCCGGGGCCGACCGCGTCTGGACGGCGTCCTGGTGCGCGCGCGGCGACGCGTCCCCGCGCCTGCTGCGGCGCGGCATCCCGTACGTCCGCACGCTGACCTGGGACCGGCGCCGCTCGTCCGGCCGCTGCGGCGGCGCGCGTCCGGCGGCCCGTCCGGGCACCTACGTGGCCGAACTGGTCGCGCCCGGCCTGAAGGCGAAACGCCAGGTCTTCGCCCTGCGTTAGACGGTCGGCCGGGGCTTGGGCGCGGCGGTGGCGGAGCTGAGCGTGAGGACGGCCACGCCCTGCCCGGCCAGCTCGGCGGCGGCGCGGCGGGTCAGCGCGGTCACGGCGGCCCAGAGCGCGGTGGCGGGGCTCGTCGCGCGGGTCGGGAACGCCGGGATGGGCGCCAGGTTCACGATCATCCCGCCGGTGCCCAGCTCGGCCATCTGCGCGCCGAACAGCCGGCAGCCGAGGGCGGCGCCGGCCAGGTTGCGGCGGGCGCGGGCCGTCCAGTCGGCGGACGCCAGGCCGATCGCGGTGTTGTTGACGACGACGTCCGGCGGGCCCGTCAGGTCCTCGATCTCGCCCGCGAACGCCGCCATCGAGCGGGCGTCGCCGATGTCGACCGTCACGGGGAAGGCGTCCGGGCCGAACGTCTCGGCGACGGCCGCCGTGCGGATCGCCGCCCCGAGATCGATGTCGGCCGCCACCACCCGGGCGCCGCGCGCGGCGAACGCCAGCGCGGCGAGGCGCCCGACCCCGCCGCCCGCCCCGGTCACGACGACGGTCCTGCCGTCCAGCCGGCCGGCGCTCCCGCCGGACGCTCCCGGGTCGACCCGCATGCCCGAAACCCCCGCGTCGTTGGACTTCTCGTCCGATGCTGGCACTTCCTGAACGAAAGTCAACACCGGCGGAGCCGTCGCCCGGGGGTGTCCCGATGCCGACCATCCGCGCCGCGCCGTCCGGCGCGAACGCCGTCCCATCATCGTGCACGGCGCCGCACGGCCGCACGCCGCCGCGAACGTGACGATCACCACGCGACGGCCTGGAACCGGGTCAGACGTAGCGTTCGAGGATGGACGACTCGGCGAGCCGCGACAGCCCCTCGCGCACGCTGCGGGCCCGCGCCTCGCCGACGCCGCCGACGGCCTGGAGGTCGTCGATGGTGGCGGCCAGGAGCTTCTGGAGGCCGCCGAACTGCTCGACCAGGCGCTCCAGGACGAGGTTCGGCAGCCGCGGCACCTTGGCCAGCAGCCGGAACCCCTTCGGGCTGACGGGCAGGTCGAGCGCGTCCGGCCCGGAGAAGCCCATCACCTCCGCGACCGTCGTCAGGTCCAGGAGTTCGTTCGCCGACAGGACGTCCAGCGCCGCGAGCACGGCCTCGACGCCGTGCGTCGGGTCCGACGACGGGTAGTCCCGCACGATCAGCTCGCGGTCCACGTCGACGCCGGAGACCAGCTCGTCCAACTGGAGCGACAGCAGCCGGCCGTCGGTGCCCAGCTCGACCACGTAGCCCTCGATCTCGTCGGCGATCCGGCGGACCATCTCCAGCCGCTGCACGACCGCGCTGACGTCCCGGACGGTGACCAGGTCCTCGATCTCCAGCGCCGACAGCGTGCCGGACACCTCGTCCAGGCGCAGCTTGTAGCGTTCGAGCGTCGCGAGGGCCTGGTTGGCCTTGGACAGGATGGCCGCCGAGTCCTCCAGGACGTAGCGGATCCCGTCCAGGTACAGCGCGATGATCCGCATCGACTGGCTGACCGAGATGACCGGATGGCCGGTCTGCCGGGCGACGCGCTCGGCGGTGCGGTGCCGCGTGCCGGACTCCTCGGTCGGGATGGCGGAGTCGGGGACGAGATGGACCGCCGCCCGCTTGATGCGCATCCGGTCCCCGTCGAGGACGATCGCCCCGTCCATCTTGGCGAGTTCCCGCAGCCGTGTGGCGGAGAACTCGACGTCGAGCTCGAACCCGCCCGAGCAGATCGTCTCCACCAGGTCGTCGTAGCCGAGCACGATCAACCCGCCGGTGTGGCCCCGCAGGATGCGTTCGAGACCGTCGCGGATCTGGGTGCCCGGGGCGACCGCGGCGAGCGTGGCTCGGCGTCGTTCGTCATGGCCTCTGTCGTGTGCTGGCACCTGGCCCCCGGAGTTCGCTGGACGAGCGTCAGTTTACCGAGCGGGCACGCTGACCGGTTCGTGCCCTGGTCGCCAGTCTTCAGGAACCTCCGGCGGGTCAGGGCGCGGTGAAGGCTACCTGGAGTGCTTGGGTAAGACTGTCCACCTCCATCACCTTCATACCCTCATGGCTGGTGAGCTGTGGATCCGCCCGTTTCAGCGGGGATCCGTCGCCGAGGTCGAGGGACCCGCGCGGCACGACCGCGTACTTGAACCCGAGCCGCGCCGCCTCCGCCAGCCGCCGCGGCACCCCCGGGACGACCCGGACCTCGCCCGCCAGCCCGACCTCCCCGACCGCGATCAGCCCGCCCGACAGCGCCTGCTCGACCGTGGAGCCCGCGACGGCGAGGGCGAGCGCGAGGTCCACCGACGTCTCGGCGAGCCGCACCCCGCCGACCGTGGAGACGTAGACGTCCTGCTCGTGCATGGAAATCTTGCAGCGCTGGGCGAGGACGGCCAGCACCATCGCGACCCGGGACGTCTCCAGCCCCGACGACGCGCGGCGCGGCGCGGGCAGGTGCGACTTGGCGACCAGGGCCTGCACCTCGGCGACGAGCGGGCGCCGCCCCTCCAGCGTGACCGTGACGCAGGTGCCGGGGACGGGCTCCTCGCGTCGCGTCAGGAACAGGCCGCTCGGGTCGGCCACCCCGACGATGCCGACCTCCGACAGGTCGAAGCAGCCCAGCTCGTCCGTCGGCCCGTAGCGGTTCTTCACGGCGCGGATCATGCGCAGCCGGCTGTGCCGGTCGCCCTCGAAGTAGAGGACGACGTCCACCAGGTGCTCCAGCAGGCGCGGCCCGGCGATCGCGCCCTCCTTGGTGACGTGCCCGACGAGCACGACGGGGATGCCGCGCTCCTTGGCGACCCGGATCAGGTTGGCGGCGACCTCGCGGATCTGGGTGACGCCGCCGGGCGCGCCGTCGGCCTCGGCCGTCCCGATGGTCTGGATGGAGTCCACGACGAGCAGCGCGGGCGAGACCGTGTCCACGTGCCCGAGGACGGCCGACAGCTCGGTCTCGGCGGCCAGGTACAGCGTGTCGGTGACCGCGCCGATGCGGTCGGCGCGCAGCCGCACCTGCTGGGCGGACTCCTCGCCCGTCACGTACAGGACCGGCTGCGCCTCCGCCCCCTCGCCCGCCCCGGACGCCAGCGCCGCGACTTCCAGCAGCAGCGTGGACTTGCCGATGCCGGGCTCCCCGGCGAGCAGCAGGACGGCGCCGGGGACGATGCCGCCGCCGAGGACGCGGTCCAGCTCGTCCAGGCCGGTGGGGCGGGTCCGCGCGGACCGGACGTCCACCTGCCCGATCGGCCGGGCGGGCGCGCTGACGGCCCCGGCCGCGACGACCCGCGCGGGGGAGGCCCCGGCGGCCTCCAGGACGGTGCCCCACGCCTGGCACTCGCCGCACCGCCCGACCCACTTGGACGTCTGCCAGCCGCACTCGGAGCAGCGGTAGGACGCCTGCCGCGCCGTCTTCGCCTTCGCCATGCCACCGAACGCTACGGCCCCGCACCGACAAACCACAGGCAGTTCACAGCTCGCGGACGACACGGGCGGGGTTCCCGGCGACGACGACGGCCCGCGGGACGTCCCGGGTGACCACCGAACCGGCGCCGACGACCGCGTCCGGGCCGATCGTGACGCCGGGGCAGACGATCACGCCGCCGCCGAGCCAGGCGTTGTCGCCGATCTCGATGGGACGGGCCGTCTGCCACTTGTTCCGGCGCGGCCCGGACTCGACGGGATGGGACGGCGTCAGAAGCTGGACGTTCGGCCCGATCTGGACGTCCGCGCCGATCGTGATCCCGGCCGCGTCCAGAAAGATCGCCCCGAAATTGACGAACGCGCCGTGCCCGAGCGTCACGCGGTAGCCGTAGTCCGCGCGCAGCGGCGGCGCGACGTACGCGCCCTCGCCGAGGGAGCCGAGCAGTTCGGCGAGGACCGCGCGGCGGCCGGGCGGGTCGGCGGCGGGCCAGCCGTTGAACCGCTCGCACAGCCGCGCGGCGCGCAGGGCGTCGGCGGCGAGTTCCGGATCGTCGGTGGTGAACGGCTCCCCGGCGAGCATCCGTTCCTTGTGACCGCCCACGGCAACCCCCTCGCTCGGCGTGAACCGGTTACGAGGGGGTCCTTCCCCGCGCGCCGAGGGTCAGGCGGACGACTTCATCAGCGCCCGCCCGACCAGGTCGCCGAGGTGGTCGGAGACGGCGCCGGGCTTCTCCAGCATCGACATGTGGCCCGTCCGGGGCAGGACCTCCAGCCGCGCGGACGGGATGCACCGGGCGATCTTCAGGCTGTGCCCGACCGGGGTGAGCAGGTCGTTCTCGCCGCCGATGACGAGCGTCTCGATCCGGTCCAGGACGGAGCAGTCGCTGATCACGTCGTGGGTGATCATCGAGTGGAAGAAGTCGACCAGCGCGTCCATGCGCGTGTCGGCCATCATCCGCTCGGCGAACGCGACGGCGGCGGGGCTGGCCTCGGGCCCGAACGCGATGAGGTCCTCGATGACCATCGAGCCGTCCCGGCCGAGGTGGCGGACCTTCTCGATCAGCGGCGCCCCGGCGCCCACGGCCCGCAGGGCGCGCGGCAGCACCTTGTGCGTGACGCGGGCGAGCGCGGCGGGCATCCCGAGCGTGACGGCGCCGAGGTCGCCGGAGGAGGTGTTGACCAGCCCGGCCGCGACGATCCGGTCGCCGAACAGCTCGGGGTACTCGTCGGAGAACCGCATGATCGTCATGCCGCCCATCGAGTGCCCGACCAGCACGACCGGCGTCCCCGCCGGGACGGTCTGGTCGATCACGGCGGCGAGGTCGTGGGCCAGGCGCGGCAGCCCGTAGTCGTCGCGGGCGCCGCCCTCGGAGCGGCCGTGGCCGCGCTGGTCCCAGAACACGAGCCGGCCGAGGCCGCGCAGGGCCTTGCGCTGGAAGTGCCAGGAGTCCTGGGTGAGCGTCCAGCCGTGGGAGAACACGACCGCGAGGTCGGTGCGGTCCTCGCCGTCGATCTCGGCGTAGAGGCGGGTGCCGTCCTCGGCGCGGACGGGCACCGGACGGCCCCGCAGCGACCCGAACGGCTCGCCCGCGAACGGGTCCGGACGGAGCTGGAGCCGCCGGACCGCGCGGCGCTGCGCGGCGATCCCGGCTCCCGCGGCGCCCGCGCCGAGCGCGGTCGCGGCGAGGATGTTGCGGCTGGTCCTGGCGGCACGGCCCATGATCCGACCCTCCCTGGGTGCACGATTCCGGCCATTGTTGTATAGCGAGTCAGTAATCGACCACCCCGGGGTCAGGTGCGGCGCCACCACAGGTTGACGGCGTAGTCCACGTCCAGGCCGTCGTGCTCGGCGAGGAACCGGTCGGCCAGCTCGGCGGGGAACTCGATGCGCAGGACGGCGGCGAGGTCGTCCCTGGACCCGAACGACCACCGGATCAGCAGCGGCTCGCGGGAGAAGCCGCGCCGCGTCCAGAACCGTTCGACCCTGCCCGGGTCGTAGGAGGTCAGCCAGCGCCGGAACCAGCCGCCGAACGTGGACCGCGTCGCGTCGTTGTCGATGACGAAGATCGCGCCGCCGCGCCGGACGACCCGGTCCAGCTCGGCGAGGCCCGGTTCGCAGCCCGGCCCGAAGAAGTACGCCCAGCGCGCGTGGACGACGTCCACCGACGCGTCCGGCAGCGGGAGGGCCTGCGCCGCGCCGACCCGGACGTCCACCGACGGCAGATCCGCGACGCGCCGCCGCGCCGCCGCCGCGAGCCGCGCGTGCGGTTCGACGCCGATCACCCGGGCCGCCTCGCGGGCGAAGAACGGCAGGTGGAAGCCGGTGCCGCAGCCGACGTCGAGGACGGTCGCGTCCGTCCAGGGCCGCTCGGCCCGCATCGCCGCCTCGATCAGCCCGTCCGGGTCGACCGCGCGGTTCTCGATCTCGTAGACCTGCGGCGTGTTCCAGATGTTGGGGCTCGGAACGGCCCCGGGGGCGATCTCGGGCACGGCACCGAGCGTAGCCGGGAGCGGGCGGGGCGAATCTCAGATCACCCACCGGAAGGGATTCATTCCAAGCAGGATGAGCATAGGCTTTCGACGAAGCCATGATCCGTTGACCGCGGCCCTCCGGCCGCGAACCTCTGGCGAGGGAGCCTTGACTCCGCAGCACGACGGCGCGGCGGCGCCGGTCCTCCGCGTCCCGGACGCTCCGATCACGCTGTCCACGGCGTCGGTCTACCCGGAGAAGGCGCCGAGCGCGTTCGAGATCGCGGCGCTGCTCGGCTACGACGGCGTCGAGGTGATGGTCTCGACGGACGCCTCGTCGCAGGACCTCACCGTGCTGCGCCGCCTGTCGGACTACCACGGCGTGCCGATCCGGTCGATCCACGCGCCCTGCCTGCTGCTCACGCAGCGTGTGTGGGGGCGGGACCCGTGGGGCAAGCTCGTCCGGTCCAAGGAGGCCGCCGAGGAACTGGGCGCGGACGTCGTCGTGGTGCACCCGCCGTTCCGCTGGCAGCGCGAGTACGCCCGCGAGTTCGTGGAGGGCCTGGCCCGCATGCAGGACGAGACGGACGTCCGGTTCTGCGTGGAGAACATGTTCCCGCTGAAGGCGCGCGAGCGCGAGGCCGGGATGTACCTGCCGGACTGGAACCCCGTCGACCAGGACTACCCGTACGTCACGCTGGACTTGTCGCACACGGCGGTGTCCGGGTCGGACGCGATGGACATGGCCGACCGCCTCGGCGACCGGCTCCGCCACATCCACCTCGCGGACGGCGTGGGCCTGCCGAACAAGGACGAGCACCTGGTCCCCGGCCGCGGGTCCCAGCCGTGCGGGCCGATGCTGGAACGCCTCGCCGAGGGCGGGTTCGACGGCCACATCGTGCTGGAGGTGAACACCCGGCGGGCGTCCTCGCGGGAGCAGCGGGTGGACGACCTCGCCGAGGCGCTGGCGTTCGCGCGGCTGCACCTGGCGGCGGCCGGACGGGTCTGGGAGGTCTCGCCGGGCGGTGAGATCACCCGGCGGGACGGCCGGTGACCGAGACCGCGCGGCGTCCGGGACGGCGTCCCGGCCCGACCGAGACGCGCGCCGCGATCCTCGCCGCCGCGCGCGACCTGTTCGCCGAGAAGGGCTACGACGGGGCGTCGCTGCGCGGCATCGCCCGCGCGGCGGGCGTGGACCCGGCGCTGCTGCACCACTTCTTCGGCAGCAAGGAGGGCGTGTTCGTCGCGGCGATGCGGTTCCCGCTGGACCCCGGCGAGCTGGTGCCGAAGATCGCGGAGGTGCCCCGCGAGCGCCTCGGGGAGTCGGTGGCGCGGCTGCTGCTCGGCGTCTGGGACGACCCCGAGCGCCGCGCGCCGCTGGTCGCGATGCTGCGGTCGGCGATGACGAACGAGCGGGTCGCGGCGTCGGTGCGCGAGTTCCTGTCGGCCGAGCTGTTCGGGCCGGTGATGGCGGCGCACGGCGTCCCGGCGCTGCGGCTGGACGCCGCCGCCGGGCAGCTCCTCGGGCTGATGGTGCTGCGGCACGTGCTGCTGATGGAGCCGCTGGCGTCGGCGGACGCCGAGGAGCTGGTGGCCCTGGTCGGCCCGGTTCTTCAGGGCTATCTGGGCTGACGGCGTTGCGGGCTCCGGGTCCCCGGGCTTAAATTCATCATGTGATGAACTCTGCGGTGGCCGTCCGGGACCTGCGGGTCGCGCGCGGTGGACGCGACGTGCTGCACGGCCTCTCGTTCGACGTCCCGCGCGGCGCCGTCGTCGGACTGCTCGGGCCGAGCGGCTGCGGGAAGACGACACTGCTGCGGTGCCTGGTCGGCGTGCAGGAGGTCCGGGGCGGGACGGTGACCGTCCTCGGCTCGCCCGCCGGGACCCCGGCGCTGCGGCGGCGCGTCGGGTATGCGACGCAGAGCCCCGCCGTCTACGCCGACCTCTCGGTGGGGGAGAACCTCGCTTACTTCGCGGCGGTATTGGGCGCACCGCACGGTGACGTGGACCGCGTGCTCGACGCGGTCGGGCTCGGGGACGTCCGGGGCCGGCGCGTGGCGGCGCTGTCGGGCGGGCAGCGCGGGCGCGTCAACCTGGCGGCGGCGCTGCTCGGCTCCCCGGACCTGCTGGTCCTGGACGAGCCGACCGTCGGGCTGGATCCCGTCCTGCGCCGCGAGCTGTGGGAGCTGTTCCGCGCGCTGGCGGGACGTGGGACGACGCTGCTGGTGTCGTCCCACGTCATGGACGAGGCCGGACGCACCGATCGGCTGCTGTTGATGCGCGAGGGGTCGTTGCTCGCCGACGCCCCGCCGGACGAACTGCGCGCCCGCACGGGCGCCGCCGACCTGGAGGACGCCTTCCTGCGCCTCATCGCCGAGGAGGCCCGATGAGCGTCACCGTGACCCTGGCGACGACGCGGCGGATCCTCGCGCAGCTCCGCCACGACCCGCGCACGCTCGTCCTGCTGGTCGGGGTGCCGACGCTGCTGATGGTCCTGCTGCGGTACGTGTTCGACGAGCCCCGGACGTTCGACCGCGTCGGGCCGCTGCTGCTCGGCGTGTTCCCGTTCGTGATCATGTTCGTGGTCGCGAGCGTCGGGACGCTGCGCGAGCGCACCGGCGGCACGCTCGAACGGCTCATGACGATGCCGCTCGGCCGGCTGGACCTGCTGCTCGGCTACGCGCTCGCGTTCGGGCTGCTCGCGCTGGTGCAGGTCGCGGCCGTCCTCGCGATCTCGCTGACCTGGCTGGACCTCGGGCTGCGCGGGCCGGACGCGGCGCTGGTGCTCGTCGCCGTGCTGGACGCGCTGCTCGGCATGGCGCTCGGGCTGTTCGCGAGCGCGTTCGCGCGGACGGAGTTCCAGGCCGTCCAGTTCCTGCCCGCGTTCGTCCTGCCGCAGTTCCTGCTGTGCGGGCTGATCGTGCCGCGCGGCCGGATGGCGCCGTGGCTGGACGCGGTCTCGGACGTCCTGCCGCTCTCCTACGCGGTGGACGCGATGCAGCGCGTCAGCACCGAACCGGGCTTCTCGGGCCTGCTGCTGCGGGACGTCCTGGTGATCGGGGGATGCGCGCTGCTGGCGCTCGTGCTCGGCGCCGCGACGCTCCGCCGCCGCACCGGCTAGCGGTGGGGCGGCCGGAATAATCGCGGCAGGACCTCTAACGCACTGTCGTCGCCGCTCGCGGTGACGCGGCCGGTGCCGAGCGCGCGGCGCAGCGTCAGGGCGCCCGCCGCCAGGTCGGCGAGGACGCCGGCGGACGTCGTGAGCGTCACGTCCGGGTACTGGGCCGGGCCGTCCGCCACCGTGACCGCCCCGGCGTGGACGCGGGCGTGGACGACCTCCTCGCCCGTCCGGATCTCGTAGACGGCGCGGACGCCCGCCGCCGCGTCCGGGTCCAGGCAGGCCCGCAGCGCGAGCGCCGCCCAGGCCGCGCGGACCGTCTCGTCCGCGCGGCGGCCGTCCCGCGCCCAGCGCAGGCCCCAGCGGGCGAGGGCGAGCACGACGGGCTCCAGCTCGCGTCCGGAGCCGGTCAGCGCGTAGGCGGGGACGCGCTGCGGCAGGACGGTCCGCTCCACGATCCCGGCGCGTCCGAGGTGCTTGAGGCGCGCCGACAGCAGGCCGGTGCCGAGGCCGCGCAGGGCGCCCTGGAGGTCGCCGAAGCGCTTGGGGCCGGTCAGCAGCTCGCGGACGAGCAGCAGCGTCCAGCGCTCGCCGACCAGGTCGAGCGCGCGGGCCGTCGGGCAGTACTGGCCGTAGGACCGGGGTTCCACGCGGTGCCTCCGTCACGTCGGCTTACTTCCGGATATCGAAGTAGATGCTTCATTTTCCCGACACTAACCTTCAAGGGCATAACACTATGACTTCGAAGTGTCACTTATTGTCCATAAATCCTGCGACGTACCCTTGACTGGTGACAAATGGGGGTTGTAGCGTTACGGCTCGTAATCAAGGCGTCAGTCGGAAACTTCTGGGGGCGGATGTGGACAAGAGATATGAGGTCTTCTGTCTGGCAGATCCGCTCTTCTACGACTCGGTGGACCGGCGAGAGGCCACGGCGGGCGAGGAGGCGGTGTTCGACACCGCCCGGCGGCCCGTCCCGGACGGCTGGCGCGAGCGCCGCTCGTCCGGCTGGCGCAACTTATGGCCGGACGGCGTCGCGTTACCCGAGGCCGGGTGGAAGATCCACATTTCCGCCTGCCTGGCCAATGCCGACCGCATCGCCGCCGTGACCTGGGACTACTGCGTCCCGCGCGGCCTGCCGTTCAAATTCGTGGAGAGCCGCACCGCGCTCTTCCTGCGCAACTCCAAATACGCCGACCGCGCGTCCAGCGGAAAGTTCGCCACGCTCTACCCGCGTGACGAGGACGAGCTGCACCGCGTCCTGCACGACCTCGATGCCGAGCTGGCGGGCGAGGCCGGGCCGCGCATCCTCAGCGACCTGCGCTGGGCCCGTGGCCCGCTGCACGTCCGGTACGGGGCGTTCGCCGAGCGCTACTGCCTGGACGCCTCCGGTGAACGGGTCCTCGCGCTGCCCGACGACCAGGGCCGGCTCGTCCCCGACCCGCGCACGCCGGCCTTCCGCGTCCCGCCGTGGGTGACGCTGCCGGGCTTCCTCGCCGCGCAGCGCGCCGCCGACCCCAAGCCCCCGCACTGGCACTACGCCGTCGAGAAGGCGCTGCACTTCTCCAACGGCGGCGGCGTCTACGTCGGGCGCGACACCCGGACCGGCGAGCGCGTCGTGCTCAAGGAGGCCCGCCCGTACGCGGGTCTGGCCGCCGACGGCAGCGACGCCGTCGCCCGGCTGGAACGCGAACGCGACGCGCTGGAACGTTTGGACGGCCTCGGCGTCGCCCCGCGCGTCCGCGACTGGATCCTCTGGGGCGACCACCGCTTCCTCGTGATGGACTTCGTCACCGGGGACGCGCTCAACACGCTCTACGCCCGGCGGCACCCCCTCATGGGGCCCGACCCGAAGCCCGAGGACGTCGCCGGGTACACCGCGTGGGCGCTGGACGTCCACGCGGCCACCGCCGCCGCCGTCGCGGCCGTCCACGAGCGCGGCGTCGTGTTCAACGACCTGCACCCGTTCAACATCATGGTCCGGCCGGACGGCTCGGTCGCCCTCATCGACTTCGAGGCCGCCACCTCGGCCGACGCGCCGCGCGCCGCGCGCACCGTCGCCAACCCCGGCTACGTCGCCCCCGCCGACCGCACCGGCCCGGACGTGGACCGTTACGCCCTCGCCTGCCTCGCGCTCGCGCTGTTCCTGCCGATCACGACCGTGCTCAGCCTGGACCGGCGCAAGGCGGGCGGGCTCGCCGACGCGATCGCCGCGCAGTTCCCCGACGTCCCGGCCGCCTACCTGGACGCCGCCGTCGCCGAGATCCACCGCGGCCTCCCCGACGTCCCGGACGTCCCGCCCGGCACCGCCTTACCGGAACCCCCCGGCACCCGCGCGTCCGCCGCGACCCCGCCCGGCGCGGCCACGTCCGGCACGGCCCGGCCCGCCGCGGCCACGTCCGGCGCGGTCACGGCCGGCGCGGCTCCGTCCGGCGCGGTCGCGTCCGGCGCGGGGTTGCCCGGCGGGGTGTTACCCGGGGGCTCGTTACCCGGCGGGTCGTCCGGGATCCGGACCTCGCCCCCCTCTGACCCCTCCTCCGCAACGTCCCGTCCGGCCCGCTCGCGCTGGGACGGTGACCAGGCCCTCTACGACGGCGAGCGCGCGACCCGGACGCTCGGCGCCGCGATCCGCGCGGCGGCCACCCCCGGCCGCGACGACCGGCTCGTCCCCGGCGACATCGCCCAGTTCTCCCCCGGCGGCGGCCTCGGCCTCGCCCACGGCGCGGCGGGCGTCCTCTACGCGCTCCACGCCACCGGCCACGACCGGTGGGACGACGGCGAGCGCTGGCTCCTCGACCGCGCCACCGCCCCGCCGCGCGGCACCGCCGCCGGACTCTACGACGGACTCGCCGGCGTCGCCCACGTCCTCGACCTGCTCGGCCACCGGCAGACCGCCGTGGACGTCATGGCGATGATCCTGCGGGAACGCTGGCTCGACCTCGGCCCGAGCCTGCACGACGGGCTCGCCGGCCTGGGGCTCGTCCTTGACCACCTCGGCGCGGCCACCGGCGACCCCGCGTTCGCGGACGCGGCCCTCGCGGCGGCGCAACGCGTCGCGGACCGGCTCGCCACGCCGCTCGCCGACGCCGGGCTGCTGCGCGGCGCGACCGGCCCGGCCCTGCTCGCCATCCGGCTGTACGAGCGCACCGGCGACCCCGCCCTGCTCGACCTGGCCGAACGCGCGCTGCGCCTCGACCTGGAACGGTGCGTCACCGACGACGGCGGCACGCTGCTCGTCAAGGAGCCCCACCGCACGATGCCGTACGTCGGCGCGGGCAGCGTCGGGATCGCGATGGTCCTGGACGACTACCTCGTCCACCGGCCCGACCCCGTGCTCGCCGCCGCCCGCGACGCCGCGCACGGCGCCGCCACCTCCCGCTTCTACGCCCAGCCCGGCCTGCTGCGCGGACGGGCCGGGATGCTCCTGCACCTGGCGCGGACGGCGTCCCCCGCCGTCCGGCCCGGTGATCTCGCGACCCAGATCGACGCCCTGACCTGGCACGCGCTGCCCTACGCCGGGCACGTCGCCTTCCCCGGCGAGCAACTGCTGCGGCTGTCGATGGACCTCGCCACCGGCACCGCCGGCTGCCTGCTCGCCCTCCACGCGGCGCACCACGGGACGGCCCACCTGCCGTTCCTTCCGCCGCTCGCCGCCCCCCGCCGTACCGACGTCCCGTCACCCGACCGGGTGCCGGGGGGAGCCCGCTTCGGCGGGCACGACCGAAAAGAAGGATGAACATGGAGAACAACGGCCTGCTCGAGCTCCAGACCGCCGAAGTCGAGAACTACGGCGGCGGCGAGGTCAGCTACGTGAGCCTGCTGCTCTGCTTCAGCTACGCGAGCGTGCTGCTCTGCCTCTGACGGAGATCGGCACGGGGAGCCGTCCCGTTCCCCGCCACCCCTGAAGCCTGAGACGTCGGAGCCGCGCCGCCTGTGCGGCTCCGGCGTCTCACGCTGTCCGGGACCGGGACGTCCCACGTCAGATCGGGTCGACCGCCGGATCTGTCGCCCTTCGTACTGATAATCTCCCGCGCCATGACCACACCTCCGGCGCCCGGCTCCGAGCCCGTCCCGTCCGAGGGGGCGCAGGAGGGGCTGGACGCCGTCCTGCCCGGCGGCGACCCCGGCGACGACGACGCCCCGCGTCCGCGCAAGCGGCGCTGGCCCCGCGTCCTCATCGGCGTCGGGGTGTTCCTCGTGCTCGTCGTGCTCGGCCTCGCCGGGCTGGTGTGGCAGCGCGAGAGCGCCTACAACGGCAACATCGACCGGCTGCACGGCGTCATGCCGAACGACGCGAACCGTCCGGGCCCGAGCGCGGTCGGCACCGAGAACTGGCTGCTCGTCGGGTCCGACACGCGCGCCAAGGCCGGGACGACCGGCACCGGCGGAACCGTCTGGAAGACCGGGCAGCAGCGCTCGGACACGATCATGCTGCTGCACCTGCCCGCCGACCGGAAGAAGGCCTACGTCGTCTCATTCCCGCGCGACTCGTGGGTGGACGTCCCCGGCTACGGCGAGCAGAAGATCAACGCGGCGTTCTCCTACGGCGGGCCGCCGCTGCTCATCGAGACCGTCGAGCACCTGACCGGCGTCCGCGTCGACCACTTCGGCGCGATCGACTTCAACGGCTTCAAGTCGATGACGGACGCGCTCGGCGGCGTCACCGTCACCGTGAAGAACGACGTCTACGACCCGAAGCGGCACGTCGAGTGGTCCGCCGGGAAGCACAAGCTGGACGGCGAGCAGGCGCTGACGTTCGTCCGGCAGCGCTACAACCTCCCGAACGGCGACTTCGACCGGATCAAGCGCCAGCAGGCGTTCCTCGGCGCGCTCGCCAAGAAGGCCGCCGACGGCGGGACGATCACCAACCCGCTCAAGCTCGACCGCTTCCTGTCGGCGTTCACCAAGTCGATCAGCGTGGACGACAAGGTCGGGGCGGGCAAGCTCCGGTCCCTGGCGCTGAGCCTGCGCGGGATCCGGGCGTCGGACATCACGTTCATGACCGTCCCGAACAAGGGCAGCGCGTCGCGCGGCAGGCAGAGCGTGGTGCTGCTCGACCGCAAGCGGTCCGGGGCGCTGTTCACCGCGATCAAGACGGCGGACATGGCGAACTACGTCCGGACGTACGGCGGCGGGAACAGGGTCGGCACGGTTTCGTGATCTCTGGCTCCGTCCGGGTATGCCGGGGGAGAAGGCCGGACGGGTCCGGCCGACAGGGGGAGGGGCCGTGCTCCGTCAGGCATTGCAGGCCGTCTCGACCAGCCCCAGGGCGCAGGCGCTGGTCGAGCGGGCACCGCTGACACGTGACGTCGTCCACCGGTTCATCGCGGGGGAGACGATGGACGAGGCGCTGGACGTGACCGAGGGGATCGTCGGCAGCGGCCGGCTCGTAAGCCTGGACGTCCTCGGCGAGGACGTCCGCGACACCGCGCAGGCCGCGCGCACCGTCGCCTACTACGAGAACCTGCTCGGCCGGCTCGCCGAGGCCAAACTCGCCGACCGCGCCGAGGTGTCGCTGAAGCTCACCGCCGTCGGGCAGGCGCTCGACCCGGACACGGCGCTGGAGAACGCGCGGCGCGTCTGCGCGGCGGCCCACGAGGCGGGCACGTCCGTGACGATCGACATGGAGGACCACACGACCGTCGAGTCCACGCTGGACTCGGTGCGCGAGCTGCGCCGCGACTTCCCCGACACGGGGCTCGTCGTCCAGGCGTACCTGCGCCGGGCGGAGGAGTTCTCCGCCGAGATGGCCTACGCGGGGTCGCGGGTGCGGCTGTGCAAGGGCGCGTACGGGGCGCCGGAGTCGGTGGCGTTCACGCGCCGCGACGACGTCGACAAGTCCTACGTCCGGTGCCTGAAGGCGCTGATGGCCGGGCAGGGCTACCCGATGGTCGCCACGCACGACCCCCGGCTGGTCGACATCGCGGGGGCGCTGGCCGTGCTGAACGAGCGCGGGCCGGACACCTTCGAGTACCAGATGCTCTACGGGATCCGTCCGCAGGAGCAGGCGCGGATCGCCGAGACGGGCGCCCGGATGCGCGTCTACGTCGCCTACGGCACCGAGTGGTACGGCTACTTCCTGCGGCGGCTCGCGGAACGCCCGGCGAACCTGGCGTTCTTCGTCCGGTCGGTGGTGACGCGCGACTGACCGCGCCGGGGGAGGGCCCTAGGCTGGACGGGTCCGTGAACCCCCACGTCAAGGTGTGTCGAATGATCGCGATTCTCGGTGCCGGGAAGATGGGCGAGGCGCTGCTGTCGGGCGTCCTGCGGGCCGGGCGGGGGCCGGACGAGATCGTCGTGACGGCGCGGCGCCCCGAGCGGGCCGCGCTGCTGCGCGAGCGGCACGGCGTCCGGACGGCCGGGAACGCCGACGCGGCCCGGGAGGCGGGCACGCTCGTCCTCGCCGTGAAGCCGCAGGACATGGGCGCGCTGCTGGCCGAGATCGGCCCGCACGTCGCGCCCGGCACGCTGGTGATCTCGATGGCGGCGGGCATCACGTGCGCGTTCATCGAGGAGCGGCTGGCCGACGGCGTTCCGGTCGTCCGCGTCATGTCGAACACGCCGGTGCTGGTGGACGAGGCGATGAGCGTCCTGTCCGCCGGCTCGCACGCCGGCGAGGACCACCTGAAGCTGGCCGAGGAACTGCTGAGCCCGGTCGGCAAGGTCGTCCGGATCCCCGAGTCGTTGCAGGACGCGGCGACCGCCCTCTCCGGCAGCGCCCCCGCCTACTTCTACTTTCTGGTCGAGGCGATGGTGGACGCGGGCATCCTGCTCGGCATGCCCCGCGCCGCCGCGCTGGAGATGGTGATCCAGTCGGCGGTGGGCGCGGCGACGATGCTCCGCGACACGGGCGAGCACCCGGTCCTGCTCCGCGAGGCCGTGACGTCCCCGGGCGGGACGACGATCGCCGCGATCCGCGAACTGGAGCGCCACGGCGTCCGCGCGGCCGTCATCGAGGCCCTGGAGGCCGCCCGCGACCGGGCCCGGGCGTTGGCCGCCGGTTGACCTGCGCACCCAGGGGTGTTTTTGGGCGGACGGTTTATCAGCAGCGTGCGTAGCTCGGGCTGAGGGGCGCTGGTTCTATTCCCCTTGCCTGTGGCACTGGTCACAGGTGAGAAAGAGGAGCCCCCACCCCATGTTCGGTTCAGCTCGGAGAATCTGGCGCCGCGCGGTCTTCGCGCCCGCCGTCGCCGCCGTCGCGGCCCTGTCGCTCCCCGCCGCGGCCCAGGCCGACACCGCCCTGCCGGTGAAGTACAGCTCGCTGGACGCGCTGCCGGGTGTGTTCTCCTCGGCGCCCCCGCCGGGCGCGAACGACTTCTCGTGCAAGCCGTCCGCCGCGCACCCGCGCCCGGTCGTCCTGGTCGAGGGGACGAGCGCCACGATGGCGCTGAACTTCAACGCGATGTCCCCGCTGCTGAAGAACAACGGGTACTGCGTCTTCGCCCTGAACTACGGCAAGTACGGCGCGCTGACCGCGGTCGGCGACATCCCGACGTCCGCCGGGGAACTCGCCGTGTTCGTGGACAAGGTGCTGGCCGCGACCGGTGCCGACAAGGTCGACCTCGTCGGGCACTCGCAGGGCGGCGGCATCACGCCGCGCTACTACCTCAAGTTCAACGGCGGCGCCGCGAAGGTGGCCTCGCTCGTCGGGCTGGCGCCGAGCAACCACGGCGCGAGCGTCAGCGGCTTCGCGGACCTGCTGAAGATCTTCCCGTTCCTCCAGGTGCCGCTGGACGCGCTGGGCGGCCCGGCGTGGGTGCAGCAGGCCCCCGGCTCGGCCGTCCTCACCAAGCTCAACGCGGGCGGCGACACGATGCCGGGCGTCAAGTACACCGTCATCGCGTCCAAGTACGACGAGGTCGTGACGCCGTACGAGTCGGCGTTCCTGACCGGCCCGGACGTCACGAACATCACCGTCCAGAACGTCTGCGACCAGGACTACACCGAGCACCTGGCGATCGCGTTCGACCACGTCGCGCTGCGGCTCATGCTCAACGCGCTCGACCCGGCGCACGAGGTCAAGCCGACGTGCAGCCAGGTTCTCCCGCTGATCGGCGGCTGATTCCGGTAGAGACCAGGCCCCGCCCGCTCCCCCGGGCGGGGCCTTCGCCGTGCCCGGGGCATGAAAAAAGGGAGCTTCCGCTCCCCTCCAGTCTCAATTTATAGCGCACAGGGGGGCTTGCGGCAAGACCCCCTCCGTGCTTCACAATCGTCCGCCGGAGGCTCACTGCCTGCGGAAACGGGGGACGATGGTGCGAGTGCTGCTGCTGACGTACGGGTCGCGCGGCGATCTGGAGCCGATGGCCGCGCTGGCCGTCCGGCTGCGGGACCTCGGCGTGGAGGCGCGGGTGTGCGCGCCGCCGGACGAGGAGTTCGCGGACCTGCTCGCGGCGGACGGGATCACGATGGTCCCGTTCGGCCAGTCGTTGCGCGCATGGGTCGGCGGGGACCGGCCGCCCACGGCCGACGACGCGTTCGAGCGCGCGGCCGGCTGGGTCGCCGACCATTTCGGTCCGGTCGCCGAAGCGGCCGAGGGCTGCTCCGCGCTGGTCGCGACGGGCCTGGTCCCGGCGGGGGCACGGTCGGTGGCGGAGAAACTGGGCATTCCGTACGCCTACGCGTGCTTCCAGCCGGTCACGCTGCCGTCGCCGCACCACCCGGCGTCGCAGCGTCCGCCGAAGCCGTTCCCGCCGGACGTGACGGACAACCGGGAGCTGTGGCGCCTGGACGCCGAGAACGTCGACGCCCTGTTCCGCGCCCCGCTCAACCGGCACCGCGCGGCCGTGGGGCTGCCGCCGGTGGACGCCGTCCGCGACCACGTCTTCACGGACCGGCCGTGGCTGGCGGCCGACCCGCTTCTCGCGCCGTGGCGGGAGCCGGCGGACGTCGACGTCGTCCAGACCGGCGCGTGGATCCGGCCGGACGACCGTCCGCTCCCGCCCGAGCTGGAGGCGTTCCTTGCCGCCGGCCCGCCCCCGGTCTACGTCGGGTTCGGCAGCATGCCGATGCACGGCGCGCGGGACGTCGCCCGGACGGCCGTCGCGGCGGCGCGCGCCGTGGGCCGCCGCGCGATCATCGCCCGGGGCTGGGCGGGCCTGACCCCGGACGACGCGGCGGACTGCCTCGCGATCGGCGAAGTCAACCAGCAGAAATTGTTCGGACGGGTCGCGGCGGTCGTCCACCACGGCGGCGCGGGCACGACGACGGCCGCCGCCCGCGCGGGCGCGCCCCAGGTCGTCGTGCCGCAGGTCGTGGACCAGCCGTACTGGGGCGGCCGGGTCGCCGAACTCGGCATCGGAGCGCTCCACGACGCGCCGGACCTGACGCCGGCGTCCCTGGCGTCCGCGCTCGCCACCGCGCTCGCGGCCCAGGGCCGGGCGAGCGAGGTGGCCCCGGCCATCCGCACCGACGGCGCGGCCGTCGCCGCCAAGCTCCTGCTCGACGCGATCACCTCGGAGACGAAATGAACACCCGCGCGTTCGCGCTGCCCGACCGGCTGTCGGCCAAGGCCGACCCGAAGTTGATCGCCGCCGACGAGCGGCACTTCGCCGCCATCGCCGACACGCTGGCGGAGCAGATCGCCGACCTGTCCGCCCGCCTGGACGCCGAGCGCAAGGCGACCGGCGGCAAGGGTCAGCGGGCGCTGGAACGGGACCTCGAAGTCCACCGGCTGACGGCCCGGCTGCGCACGCTGCGCCGGTTCGGGCTGGACCTGTGCCTCGGCCACATGGTCGGCGCGGACGATTCCGAGCCCGTCTACGTCGGACGTCTCGGACTCACCGACGCCGCTGGCCGCCGTCTGCTGCTCGACTGGCGGTCCCCGGCGGCCGAGCCGTTCTTCGGCGCGACCCACGCCAACCCGATGGGCCTCGCGAGCCGCCGCCGCTACCGCTGGACCGACGGCCGCGTCACCGACTACTGGGACGAGGTCTTCACCGCCGACGGCTTCGAGGACCACGCCGCGCTGGACGACCAGTCCGCGTTCATCGCCAGCCTCGGCGGCACCCGCTCGCCCCGGATGCGCGACGTCCTCGGCACGATCCAGGCCGACCAGGACGCCATCATCCGCGCGGGCTCGCGGGGCGCGCTCGTCGTGGACGGCGGCCCCGGCACCGGCAAGACCGTCGTCGCCCTGCACCGGACCGCGTACCTGCTCTACTCCGACCCCCGGCTCGGGCACCGGCGCGGCGGCGTGCTGTTCGTCGGCCCGCACCAGCCGTACCTGGCCTACGTCTCCGACGTCCTGCCGAGCCTCGGCGAGGAGGGCGTCCAGACCTGCACGCTGCGCGACCTCGTCCCGGAGGGCGCGACGGCGGCGGACGAGAAGGACCCCGAGGCGGCGCGGCTGAAGGCGTCCGCCGGGATGGTGCGGGCGGTGGAGAAGGCCGTCCGGTTCTACGAGCGTCCGCCCGCCGAGAGCATGAAGGTCACCACCGACTGGTCCGAGGTCCGCGTGACGCAAGGCGACTGGGCGGAGGCGTTCGCGGCGGCCGGCTCGTCCGTTCCGCACAACGAGGCGCTCGACCTGATCTGGGACGAGCTGATCGACATCCTGATCGACAAGCACGACGAAGAGGCCCCGCGCGACCTGATCCGCGCGTCCCTGGACCGGGACCGCGAGCTGCGCACGGCCCTCAACCGCGCCTGGCCGGTGATCGAACCGGACGATCTCGTCGGCGACCTGTGGACGGTGCCCGCCTACCTGCGCCTGTGCGCGCCCTGGCTGGACCCGGAGGAGATCAGCACGTTGCAGCGCGCCGACCCGCACGCCTGGACGACCGCGGACCTGCCGATCCTCGACGCGGCCCGGCAGCGCCTCGGCGACCCGAAGGCGTCCCGGCGCCGCCGCGAGCGCCAGGCGTCGGCCGCCGAGGAACGCGCCTACCGCGCCCAGGTCGCCGCCGACCTGCTCGAAGCCGACGACGACGGCGAGGGCGCGGTCACGATGCTGCGCGGCGAGGACCTCCAAGAGAACCTGATGGACAAGACCGAACCGGCGGGCACCGAACGGGACCCGCTCGCCGGCCCGTTCGCGCACATCGTCGTGGACGAGGCGCAGGAGCTGACCGACGCCGAATGGCAGATGCTGCTCCAGCGGTGCCCGTCCCGGAGCTTCACGATCGTCGGCGACCGCGCCCAGGCCCGGCACGGCTTCACCGAGTCCTGGCGGGAACGCCTCGCGCGCGTCGGCTTCGACCGCATCGAGGAGTCCTCCCTGACGATCAACTACCGGACGCCCGAAGAGATCATGTCGGCCGCCGAACCCGTCATCCGCGCGGCGCTCCCGGACGCCAACGTCCCGACGTCCATCCGCTCCGGCGGCCGTCCCGTCACCCACGGCACCCTGTCCGACCTGGAAGGACTCCTGGACACCTGGCTCGCCGACCACGCCGAGGGCGTCGCCTGCGTCATCGGCGACCCGACGTTCCCCGAACGCCCCCGCGTCCGCTCCCTGACACCGGAACTCTCCAAGGGCCTCGAATTCGACCTGGTCGTCCTCATCGACCCCGAAACCTTCGGCGAAGGCATCGAAGGAGCGGTGGACCGCTACGTGGCGATGACCCGAGCCACCCAGCAGCTCGTCATCCTGACCCGCTGACCGGGATGGCGAGGCGTCCCCGCGGGGGGCCGGCGCAGGGGGGTCGCGGAGCCGCGCGGGGACGCCTCAGGTCCGGGTCAGGCGACGGCGGTCGTCTTCTTCTTCGGGCGGGGCGGGGCGGCGGTGACCTCGCGGACGAAGCGCGCCGTCTCGCGCATCGCCGTGCTGGCCTCCCGGGTCACGCGGTTGAGCATCTGGAAGACGTGCATCTGGCCGTTCCAGACCTGGAGGTCGCAGCGTCCGCCGGCGCGGGTGATCGCGGCGGCGAGCGCCTCGGCCTCGGGACGCAGCACCTCGGCGCCGCCCACCTGGATCAGCACCGGCGGGGCGCCGGTCCAGGGGGCGGCGAGCAGGGCCAGGCGCGGGTCGTCGAAGCCGGCGGACCCCACGACGAGACGCGCCACGCGGCGGGCCGCCGTCGCGCTGATGTAGGGGTCGCGCGCGTCGAGCTGCGCGCGCACCGACAGCTCGCAGCTCAGGTCGACCCAGGGGGAGAACAGGACGGTCCCGGCGGGGTTCGGCAGGCCGGTCCGGACGATCTCGGCGGTCAGCGCGGCGGCCAGGTGCCCGCCCGCCGAGTCCCCGGCGATGACGATCCCGGACGGGGGAACGCCCCGGTCCAGCAGCCACCGGTACGCGGCGACGGCGTCCTCCAGCGGCGCGGGGAACGGGTGCTCGGGCGCGAGGCGGTAGCGGGGGACGAGCACGGGCAGCCCGGTGTCGTGTGCGAGCCGCGCGGTGATGGGCCGGTGCGTGCGCGGGGAGCACACCACGTACCCGCCGCCGTGCAGGTAGAGGATCGCGCCGCGCGCCGGGCCGTCCGGCGCGGACCGCGCGACCACCCACTCGCCTTCCAGCGGCGCGCCGCCGCTCTCCACGCCCGGGTCCCGCACCGGGCGCACCCGGACGCGGGCGTCGCCGGGCAGCAGCAGCGCCGCCGCCTCCACGGTGGAGCGCGCGGTGCGCAGACTTCCGGCGTGGCCCGGGACGCGGTGCATCACCGGGTAGACGCCGAAGCGCAGCGCGCGGTGGATGAGGCGGCTGCGCCGGGTCGGACGGCGTTCGTGGGGGGCTGGCTTCGCCGCGCGGGTCGTCGGCAGCGGAGTCACCCCGGTGGAACGCCCGGTTCGCGTATCCATCGGCCTTCCTCGGGGGTGGATTTCGGTCGTAACCGTTTCCTTCCCGTTTCCGTCCGGTGGCTCACGTCACATCTTTGTCACCCATGTCCTCCGTTTAACGATCTTCCCGGTGTGTCCGCCGAGGTCAGGGGGGTGACCCACCTCACCTGACCGCCCGGTCGGGACGGGCGCTACCGTGTGGTCATGAGCAGCCTGCCGCCCGAGCCGTCCACCGAGGGGTGCGGGCTGCGGGTCCTCTGGGACGACCGGCTCACGTCCTACGACTTCGGCCCCGGGCACCCCATGAACCCCGTCCGGGTGGAGCTGACGGTCGCGCTGGCCCGCGCGCTCGGCGTCCTGGACGGCCCGGACGTCACCGTGACGGGCTTCGACGCGGCCGACGACGCGCTGCTGCGGCTCGTCCACGAAGAGGCCTACATCGCCGCCGTCCGGCACGCGGGCGCGACCGGGCTCGCCGAAGAGCGGTACGGGATCGGCACCGAGGACAACCCGGTGTTCCTCGGGATGCACGAGGCGTCCGCGCTGGTCGCGGGCGCGTCGGTGGCGGCGGCCCGCGCGGTCTGGACGGGCGAGGCCCGGCACGCCGTGAACGTTTCCGGCGGCCTTCACCACGCACTCGCCGGATCCGCCAGCGGGTTCTGCGTCTACAACGACCCGGCCATCGCCATAGCTTGGCTGCTGGAGAACGGGGCCGAGCGCGTCGCGTACGTGGACATCGACGTCCACCACGGCGACGGTGTGCAGGACGCGTTCTACAACGACCCCCGCGTCCTCACCATCAGCCTCCACGAGTCACCGCGCTCCCTGTTCCCGGGCACCGGCTTTCCCACCGAGACGGGCGGACCGGACGCGATCGGCTCGGCCGTCAACATCGCGCTGCCGCCGGGCACCTCCGACGGTCCGTGGCTGCGGGCGTTCGACGCGGTCGTCCCGCAGGCGCTGCGCGCGTTCCGTCCGCAGGTCCTGGTGACCCAGCACGGCGCGGACGCGCACGCCCTCGACCCGCTCGCGCACCTGCTCCTCACCGTGGACGGCCAGCGCACCGCCCACGCCGCGCTGCACCGCCTCGCGCACGAGGTCGCGGACGGGCGCTGGATCGCGACCGGCGGCGGCGGATACGAGCTGGTGCAGGTGGTGCCGCGGGCGTGGACGCACCTGCTCGCCGAGGCGTCCGGCCGTCCCGTCGCGCCGGGGACGCAGACCCCCGACGACTGGCGCGAGCTGGTCCGGGCCCGCACCGACGAGATCGCGCCCCGCCGCATGACCGACGGCCGGACGGTGGAGTTCCGCCCGTTCGATTCCGGCTACGACCCGGCCAACCCGGTGGACCAGGCGATCGTCGCGACGCGCCGCGCCGTCTTCCCGGACCTGGGCCTCGACCCCCTGGAGATCTGAATGGCCCCCGACCGCGCGGAGCTGCGCGCCCACCTGGTCGCGACGATGATCGCGGGCGACGTCGCGACGCCGCGGCAGAACAACCTGCTGCACTACCGCCGCCTCGCGAACGGCGACCCGTACTACCAGCTCGGCCTGAAGTTCGACCGGACGTGGACCGAACGCGACGTCCTGGACGTCATGGTCGAGCGCTGCGGCGTCGTCGCGGACCCGCTGCACCTGTACGGCGACGACACGATCGACCCCGAGATCACCATCGACGCGCTGGAGGCGATGGGCGACCGCATCGGCGCCGCCGCGCGGCGGCGCGAGACCGTCCTGCTCGCGACCGGGCACCCCGCGACGCTGACGCCGGTGTACGAGGAGGTCGCGCGGTTCCTGGCCGACGCGGGGTGCCGCGTGCTGCGGCCCGCCGAGGGCTGGACGTACGACGTGCAGGACTGGCGGGGCGCCTGGACGCCGCGCCGGCTCGTCTACGCGCTCGCCGGGGTCGCGATGGTCGTGGACGAGCGGGGCGCCGTCCAGCACTCGCACGACCCGGACGCGATGGAAGCGATGCTCGCCGAGCTGTCCGCGGACGGGCTTTCGGGCCCAAACGGAAGCGGTTGGCCGGATCTGGCCATCGCCGACCACGGTTTCGCGGGCGCCGCCGGACAGGCCGGGATCGACACCGTCGGGTTCGCGGACTGTAACGACCCGGCGCTGTTCACCGGCGCGGCCGAGGGCAAGATCGACGTCGTCGTTCCGCTGGACGACGGCGTATCCCCGCAGCACTACGAGCCGATGACCGCGTATCTGCTGGAGCGCGCGGCCCGCGCCTGACGCGCGCCCCTCACCTCGCGGAGGGCGTTTCATCACCGTCCGTGACGAGATCACCCGGCCGATGCGCTCGCCCCGGATGAGAGCGCCTGTGCATGATGGAAGCCCAGGTCATCGACGGTTCGGATGGCGCGGCCGGGAGATGAGTGACGCTCCGTCACGTCCCTGCCGTGCGGCGGCGCAAGGGCATTGTGACCGATTCGCCAGGTCCGGAGACGGAAATGGGTGGAACTCCCCTCTTGCGACTGTCGATGCACGATTTACGCTGAGGGAGTACACGTGCGTGATCAAAGTCACCCGGAGGGCCGGTGCGCGGCACGTGTGGAAGAGGGCGTCCGATGAGCTCAGGCGAGCGGCCTCTGAGTGAGGTCAGGTTCCTGACCGTCGCCGAAGTGGCGGCGGTGATGCGGGTGTCCAAGATGACCGTCTACCGACTCGTCCACTCCGGCGAACTGCCCGCGATCCGTGTGGGCCGTTCGTTCCGGGTCCCCGAACAGGCCGTCCACGAGTACCTGCGCGACGCGTACATCGAGGCGGGCTGACGGACGGCACGGGCGTTCGACGGCGGCACCGCAGGACGGACAACGCGGCGACGACGAAACACGACGGACGCGGAACAGGCCCGGCGGCGCGCCCGCCGGACCGGTTCCGCCCCCGGGCCCCCCGGGCGGAACGCGGGCCGGTACCACCCTGACCGACCGGCGTCCGCGCGACGGGCGGGACGTCGCGAAACACCGGCGTCCTGACTCGTGCCGTGTCAGCGGTACGCTTGTGGTTCGGACTATGGCGCCGGGGTTTCGGCCTCTGCCGCCGCATGCCCGTTGTTCGTTTCTCACCCCGATTTGCCGAGCGAGGTCTCGTGGGCTCTGTCATCAAGAAGCGTCGTAAGCGGATGGCGAAGAAGAAGCACCGCAAGCTGCTGAAGAAGACGCGCATTCAGCGTCGCAACAAGAAGTAGCAGGCCCGCAAGGCGTAATGCCGCGAAGGGGGCGCACGGTGACGGCCAGGCCCTCCGCCCGTGTCGTCCTCGTCACGGGCGTCGCACGTTCGCTCGGCGCACGGGTCGCGACCGCGCTCCAGGCCGATCCGGAGATCGAGCGGGTCATCGGCGTGGACACCGTCGCGCCGCCGGTGACGCTCGGCCGCACCGAGTTCGTGCGCGTCGACCTGCGCACCCCGGCGATCGCCGGGATCATCGCGGCGGCGCGGGTGGACACCGTCGTCCACCTGAACCTCGTGACCGCGCCGTCCGGTCCGCGCGCGACGATCAAGGAACTGAACGTCATCGGGACGATGCAGCTCCTCGCGGCGTGCCAGCGCGCGGAGTCGACGCGTCGGCTCGTCGTGCGGTCGTCGGCGGCGGTGTACGGGTCCTCGCCGCGCGACCCGGCCGTGTTCGCCGAGGACGACGAGCCCGCACGCCCGCCCCGGCACGGGTTCGCCAAGGACGCCGCCGAGATCGAGGGCTATGTGCGGGGGCTCCAGCGCCGCCGGTCGGACCTGTCGGTCAGCGTGCTGCGGTTCGCCAACTTCCTCGGCCCCGGGGTGGACTCGCCGTTCACCCGCTACCTCGCGCTGCCGGTCGTCCCGACCGTGCTCGGGTTCGATCCCCGCCTCCAGTTCCTCCATGAGGACGACGGCGTCGAAGTGCTGCGCCGGATGGCCGTCGAGGACCATCCCGGCTGCTACAACGTCGCGGGCGACGGCGTTCTGCTGCTGTCGCAGGCGCTGCGCCGCGCGCACCGGCCGACGGTTCCGATGCCCGCCCCGTCGATCTCGGTCCTCGGGGACATGGGACGGCGTTTTGGGGGTATGTCGGGGTTCTCGCCCGAACTGCTGCGCTGGCTCACCTACGGCCGGGTCATGGACACGTCCCGGCTGGCGGACGAGTTGGCATGGCGGCCCGAGTACACCACCGAGGCCGCCCTCGCCGACTTCGCCGCCGCGCGACCGCCGGGCGGGACCGCACCGCTGGACCTGTTCGACCGGCTGACGGCGACGCTCGGCCGCTGATGAGGGGGCCCATGCACGCCCACCGGCACGAACGGGACGCGGTCGCGCCCGTCATCCCGCTGCACGGCGCCGGCGTCCCGGCCGCCGGCAACCCCGTCGGGCGGACGGTCGCGTTCCTGCGCCGCCGCCTCGCCGGGGCCTACGACGTGGACGAGTTCGGCTTCGACCCCGACCTCAACGAGTCCGTCCTGCTCCCCATCGCCCGCGCCCTGTACGAGCGCTGGTTCCGCATCGAGGTCGAGGGCCTGGAGAACCTGCCCGAGAAGGGCAGGGCGCTGCTGGTCGCCAACCACTCCGGGACGCTCCCGCTGGACGCGCTGATGCTGACCGTCGCCGTCCACGACCGCGCGGACCGGCCGCTGCGGCTGCTCGGCGCGGACCTCGTCTACCAGGTGCCCGTCCTCGGCCATCTGGCGCGCAAGGCGGGCCACACGCTCGCGAACCCCGGCGACGCGCGGCGCCTGCTCGCCAAGGACGAGCTGGTCGGCGTGTTCCCCGAGGGCTTCAAGGGCATCGGCAAGCCGTTCGCCGAGCGGTACCGGCTGCAACGGTTCGGGCGCGGCGGGTTCGTCCGGACGGCGCTGGAGGCGGGCGCGCCGATCGTCCCGGTCGCGATCGTCGGCGCCGAGGAGATCTACCCCAAGATCGCGGACCTGCGTCCGCTGGCGCGGCTGCTCGGCCTGCCCTACTTCCCGGTGACGCCGACGTTCCCGCTGCTCGGGCTCGGCGGGCTCGTGCCGCTGCCGTCCCGGTGGCTGATCGAGATCGGCAAGCCGGTGCCGCTGGAGGAGTACGGCCCGGACGCCGCCGACGACCCGATGACCGTCTTCGAGCTGACCGACCACGTCCGCGAGGTCGTCCAGCAGATGGTGTACGACGCGCTGATGCGGCGCGGCCCGGCGTTCCGGTAGGGGTCAGTCGCGGTAGTGGCGGCGCAGCGCGACGCCCGCCGCGACGCCGCCGGCGAGCGCGCCCGCGCCCGCCGCGACGGGCAGCGCGACCATCGTGACCTTCCGCCCGGTGCGGAAGTCGTGGATCGGCCAGCCGTGCTCGCGGGCGTGCTCGCGCAGCGCCCCGTCGGGGTTGACGGCGTGCGGGTGGCCGACGGCGGTCAGCATCGGCAGGTCGTTGATCGAGTCGCTGTAGGCCGAGCAGCGCGCGAGGTCCAGGCCCTCGCGCTGGGCGAGCGCCCGCAGCGCCTCGGCCTTGGCGGCGCCGTGCAGGAGGTTGCCGACGAGCCGTCCGGTGTAGACGCCGCCCGACGACTCGGCGACCGTGCCGAGCGCGCCGGTCAGCCCGAGGCGGTGCGCGATCGTCCGGGCGACCTCGACGGGCGTCGCGGTGACGAGCCAGACCTGCTGGCCCGCGTCCAGGTGCTGGAGGGCGATGCGGCGGGTGCCGTGCCAGATCCGGTCGGCCATGACCTCGTCGTAGATCTCCTCGCTGAGCCGGACGAGGTCGGCGACGCGCTGCCCGGCGACGAAGGCCAGCGCGGCCTCCTTGGCGCTGCCGATGTGCTCGGCGTTCTCCGCGCCCCGCACCCGGAACGCCGCCTGCCCCCAGGCGAACATCGCGAGGTCGCGCAGCGTGAACAGCTTGCGGGCGGCGAGCCCGCGCGCGAAGTAGTAGATCGACGCGCCGCGCATCATCGTGTTGTCAACGTCGAAGAAGGCCGCCGCGTGCGGGTCGGGTTCGGGCAGCGGGCTGGGCTCCGCCGCCGCCGCGGCGGCGGCCTCGCCCGCCCGGACCGGATCGTGCCCCTTGCCGCGATGCCAGAAAAACCGCATGAACAGAGCCTAGTCGCCCCTTTCCGCCGCGTCCCCGCCCGCCCGCGGAGCGCGCGGGCGGGGACGCGGCAGCCGCAAGTCACTTACGGCTGCCGCGCCGCGCCCGTGGAGTTCAATCCGGGCCGGGGGCGAGCCGCCAGGCGAGCCCCCGGCCCGGGCGTCCTGGGGGCGTTTCTCAGGGAGTGGTTACCCGTCGGACGTCTGTATCGGGCACCATAAGCACCACGATGGTCTCCGCTCTCCTCGCGCTCCTCGCGACCGCTGGCGCTCTCACCGCCACCTGGTTGCTGGTTTCGCGCGCCTCGAAGGAACGGCTGCTCTACCTCATCGCGTGGTCGGTGACGCTGGTCGGCCTCAGCCTGGCGCTCATCGCGATGACGGCCGGGTTCGCGTTCGGCTTCAAGCCGATCCTCTTCCGCGTCGTGGAGATCGGGGCGGCGCTGCTGGCGCCGCTCTGGCTCGCGCTCGGCGTGGTGGAGCTGGTCGCCCGGTTCGTGCAGATCCGTTTCAGCTTCTGGCTGTTCACGGCGTCCTACACCGTGATCGTCGTGCCGATCGCGCTGCTCGACCCGACGGTCGGGACGCTCACCGACGCGCTGCCCAAGCCGGGCAAGACCTACGGCCCGCTGCCGCTGGTGCTGATCGACGGCGCGCACGTCGTCGCGGTCCTGGCGCTGGTCGGCTGCGCGATCGTGACGGCGCTGCTGGCGTCCCGCCGCGACGAGGAGGCGGCCGAGCTGCTGATCCCCGTCGCGCTGGTCGCGCTGGCGGGCGTCCTCACCGTCGCCGGGACGCGCGGGCTGCTGCCCGGCCCGCTGGCGGCGCTCGCGCTCGGCGGCGCGGCGGGCCTGGTCTGGTACGGCGCGATGCGGACGATCCCCGTCTACGAGGACGAGGACGGCTACGAGGACGGATACGAGGAGCCGGCCACGGGCTACGAGGAGCAGGCCTACCGCGCGCCGCAGGCGCCCGAGCCGCAGCCGGCCCCGGCGGGCGTGGACCCGCGCGGCGAGCTGCGCTTCCCCGAGCCGGACCCGAACGAGCTGCGGTTCCCCGAGCCCGCGCCGCCGACGAGCCTGGACGTGCCGCCGGTCGCCGTCCCGGCCGTCCCCGCCGGGACCGACCTGTCCCGCGCGCGCGGCCAGATCACCGTCTACACGCTGCTGGACGGCCGGGAGGACGCGTTCGACCGCGTCGCCGAGGAACTGGTCCGGGGCGCGGGCACCGAGCCGGACGCGCTCGTCCTCGCCTGCCACACCGTCGCCAACGCCCCGACGCAGCGGATCATCTACCGCCTGTTCCGGGACGAGGTGTCGTTCACCGCGCACCAGCGGCAGCCGCACGTCCTGCGGTTCCTCGCCGACGCCCGCGCGCACGTGCTGGCCACGAACGTGATCGACCTGAAGCTCGGCCCGGCGAAGGTGCCGCCGGCGGCGTCCCCGGCCGCGCAGGGCCGTCCGCTGTGACGGACGTCCGGATCACCCTGCTCGGCAAGCCGGGCTGCCACCTCTGCGACGACGCCCGCGCGGTGGTCGAGCGGGTCGCGGCCGACCTGGACGTCCCCTGGGACGAGCGGGACGTCACCGCGTCCGAGGACGACCTGCGCGAGTACGGCGACCAGATCCCGGTGACGTTCCTCAACGGCGTCCGGCACGACTTCTGGCGGGTCGACGAGGCCCGGCTGCGCGCCGCGATCGGACGGCTCCGCGGCTGACCGAACGGTGTTCCGTCGATCACACCCGATTCCGTCCCGGCACGTCGTTCATCCGGCGGAAACGCCGCTGGTGGGCTTGATGTTGGCTTAAGGCGGGGTCGCTCTGCCCCGGGGGCGACTTTGTGCGCGTATTCACAAGGGTTAATCTGGAGGGCAGTCCTGGGCGGGCCGGGTCTCGGCCGCCAGGCCGCGGCCCCCGCCGTCCAGGGTCGGAGCTAAGCGTCGAGCCCCCGAAGAGCAGGCCCGTGACATCTCGTCAGAACCGCACCCGCGACCGCGCCGAGCGCGGCATTCCCGAAGCCACCGTGGCGCGCCTTCCGGTGTACCTGCGCGCCCTGCACGGGCTCCAGGACCGCGGCGTCGCGACCGTCTCGTCGGAGGAGCTGGCCGCCGCCGCCGGGGTGAACTCCGCGAAGCTCCGCAAGGACCTCTCCCATCTCGGGTCGTACGGCACCCGGGGCGTCGGCTACGAGGTCGAGTACCTCGTCTACCAGATCTCTCGTGAACTGGGCCTGACCCAGGATTGGGTCGTGGCGATCATCGGGCTCGGTAACCTGGGCCGGGCGCTCGCCGGTTACGGCGGCTTCGCCTCCCGCGGCTTCCGGGTCGCGGGCCTGCTCGACGCCGACGACGCCATCGTCGGCGAACGGATCTCCGGCATGACCGTCGAGCACGTCGACCGGCTGGAGGACGTCATCGCCGAGCGCTCCGTCTCGATCGCCGTGATCGCGACGCCGGCCGGGGCCGCCCAGGGCGTCTGCGACCGGGTGGTCGCGGCGGGGGTGACCAGTGTGCTGAACTTCGCGCCGGTCGTCCTTTCCGTCCCGGACGGCGTGGACGTGCGTAAGGTCGACCTGTCGATCGAACTGCAGATCCTCGCCTTCCACGAGCAGCGCAAGGCCGGCGGCCCCGAGCTGCCGGACGGCGACGGCCCGCCGGGTCCCGCCCATTACGTGGAAGCGGTGGACGCGTGAGCGCGTTGGAAGCAGGGCGAGCGGGAGACACGGTGACAGCAGCGGAGGAGTCCGGCCGATGAGCGTCTTGGTGGTGGGCCTCAGCCATCGGAGCGCCCCGGTGCCGGTCCTGGAGAAGACCGCCGTGTCGGGCGACGACCTGGTCAAGCTGCTGCACGCCGTGCACGAGTCCCCGAACGTCGCCGAGGCCGTGATCGTCTCGACCTGCAACCGGGTCGAGGTCTACGCGGTGGTGGACAAGTTCCACGGCGGCGTCTCGGCGATCTCCGAGCTGCTGGCGCTGCATTCGTCGGTGCCGCTGGACGTCCTCGCCGAGCACCTGTACGTCCACTACGAGGAGCGGGCCGTCCAGCACGCGTTCGCGGTGGCGTGCGGCCTGGAGTCGATGGTGGTGGGCGAGGGGCAGATCCTCGGCCAGCTCCGCGCGGCGCTGCGGCTGGCGCAGGCGGAGGGGACGATCGGGTCCGCCCTGCACGACGTCGTCCAGCAGGCGCTGCGCGTCGGCAAGCGCGCGCACCACGAGACGGGCATCGACAAGGCGGGCGCGTCGCTGGTCGGCGTCGGCCTGGACGTCGCCGCCGCGCACCTCGGGCCGCTGTCGGGCGTGCGGGCGCTGGTCGTCGGCGCGGGCGCGATGAGCGGCCTGGCCGTCGCGACGCTCGGCCGGGCGGGCGCCCGCGAGATCGTCGTGGCGAACCGGACGCGCGCGAAGGCCGAGCGGCTGGCGGCGACGGTGGACGTCCCGGCCCGCGCGATCGACCTGGACGCGCTGGACGGCGAACTGGCCGCCGCCGATCTCGTCGTGTCGTGCACGGGGGCGTCCGGGCTCGTCCTGACCGCCGAGCAGCTCGCGGCGTGCGGTGTGGGCGCCGACGGGCGCCGCCGCTTCCTGCTCGACCTGGCGCTGCCGCGCGACGTCGAGGAGGCCGCCGGGGACCTGCCCGGCGTCGAGCTGGCCGGTTTGGAGCGTTTGCGGGACGCCGAGGAGGCCGCGCGGGCGATCGGCCCGGAGGCCGTCGAGGCGGCCCGCCGGATCGTCGCCGACGAGGTCGCGGCGTTCCTCGGCGCGGCCCGCGCCGCCGCCGTCGCGCCGACCGTGGTCGCGCTGCGCGCCAAGGCGGCCGAGGTCGTGGCGACGGAGCTGGCCCGGCTCTCCGGGCGGCTGCCCGAACTGGACGACCGCGCCCGGCGGGAGATCGCGCAGACCGTCCGGCGGGTCACCGACAAGCTGCTGCACGCGCCGACCGTCAAGGTGAAGGAACTGGCGGCGGCGCCCGGCGGCGACACCTACGCGGCGGCGCTGCGCGAGCTGTTCGACCTCGACCCGAAGGCGCCCGAGGCCGTGGCCCGCGCCGACATGGCGGCCGATCCGGCCGACGAGGAGACGGCGGCGGGCGGCGACCGCCCCTGGAGCAGGAACGACACGGGAGGGACGAGCCCATGAGCACGGCGAGGGAGCCGCTGCGGCTCGGGACCCGCAAGAGCTTGATGGCGATGACGCAGTCCGGTCTGGTCGCGGACGCATTGTCGCAGCGTACGGGGCATATGGTCGAGCTGGTCGGGGTAACGACGCAGGGTGACGTTTCCAAGGCGCTGCTCGCGCAGATCGGCGGTACCGGGGTGTTCGTCAACGCCCTGCGCGACCGGTTGCTCTCCGGTGAGGTGGACTTCGCGGTGCATTCGCTGAAGGATCTGCCCACCGGGCCCGCCGAGGGGATCGCGCTCGCCGCGATCCCCGTCCGCGACGATCCGCGCGACGCGCTCTGCGGTCCGTGCAAGCTGGCCGACCTGCCGCGCGGCGCCCGCGTCGGCACCGGGTCGCCGCGCCGGGTCGCGCAACTGCGCGCGCTGCGCTCCGACATCGAGGTCGTGCCGATCCGCGGCAACGCCGACACGCGGCTGCGGAAGGTCGCCGACGGCGAGCTGGACGCGGTCGTGCTCGCCTACGCCGGGCTGAAGCGCATCGGGCGGCTGGCCGACGTGGCCGAGGTCTTCGACCCCGACCAGATGCTGCCCGCGCCCGGCCAGGGCGCGCTGGCGCTGGAGTGCCGCGCCGACCGCGCCGACCTGGTCGAGCTGCTGGCGGCGGTGGACGACCCGGCGTCGCGTGCGGCCGTCACCGCGGAGCGCACGGTGCTCGCCGTGCTTGAAGCGGGATGTTCGGCACCCGTGGGAACATACGCTGCCGAAGTAGAACAAAAGCTGCGTCTCACCGCGAACGTCGTCGGCGTCGACGGCGCGCGGCAGATTCGGCTGTCCGCAAGCGGCCACCCGGACTGGCCGGACGAGCTGGGGCGCGAACTCGCGCGCCGGCTCCTCGACCAGGGGGCCGACCAGTTGATGGGGGAGCTTGACGATGAGCCCCGCTGACCAGAACTCCGCCGACGACGCTCCGCAGGAGGAGCGCTACGTCGCGCTCGTCGGCATGGGACCGGGCGATCCGGGCCTGCTGACGCTGCGCGCCGCCGCCGAGCTGGCCCGCGCCGACGTGGTCATCGCCGACCCCGCCGCCGTGCACCCGGAGGTCCGCGCGCACGCCCGCGCGGACGCCGAGTTCGTCGACGCCGCGGCGGGCGACCCGGCCAAGCTCGCGGTGAAGGCCGCACGGGCGGGACGGCACGTCGTCCGGCTCTACCGGGGCGACCCGGGGCTCGGCTGCGGGCTCGCCGCCGAGGCCGCCGCGCTGCGCAAGGCGGACGTGCCGTTCGAGGTCGTCCCGGGCGTGTCCGCGGTGACCGGCGTGCCCGGGTACGCGGGCATCCCGCTGACCGACGGCAAGCACCGCGAGGTGCGGGTCGTGGACGCGTCCGAGGGCGGCGTGGACTGGGAGAAGTTCGCCGCGCCCGGCGTCACGCTCGTGATCCTCGGCGCGGAGGGGACGGTCGCCGAGGTCGCCAAGGGGCTCGTCGCGGCGGGCCGTCCGGACTCGACCCCGGCCGCGATGACGAGCCTCGGCACGACGACCGAGCAGGAGACCGTCGTCTCCACGCTGCACCGGCTCGCCGCCGACACCAAGGGCATGGAGTCGCCCGCGATGATCATCGTGGGCGACGTCGTGAACTGGCGCGACAAGCTGTCGTGGTTCGAGACCAAGCCGCTGTTCGGGTGGCGCGTGCTCGTCCCGCGCACCAAGGAGCAGGCCGAGTCGCTGTCCACGCGGCTGCGCGGCTACGGCGCGGTGCCCGACGAGGTCCCGACCATCTCGGTGGAGCCGCCGCGCACGCCGCAGCAGATGGAACGGGCCGTCAAGGGCCTGGTCACCGGACGCTACGAGTGGGTCGTGTTCACCTCGACCAACGCGGTCCGGGCCGTCCGGGAGAAGTTCACCGACTACGGCCTGGACGCACGCGCGTTCGCGGGGCTGAAGGTCGCCGCCGTGGGCGAGCAGACGGCCGCCGCGCTGGTGGAGTTCGGCGTCCACCCGGACCTGATGCCCGACGGGCAGCAGTCCAGCGAGGGCCTGGCCGACGTGTGGCCGCCCTACGACGAGGACCTGGACCCCATCAACCGGGTCCTGCTGCCGCGCGCCGACATCGCCACCGACACGCTCATCGCCCGGCTGACGCAGCTCGGCTGGGAGTGCGAGGACGTCACCGCGTACCGGACCGTCCGGGCCGCGCCGCCGCCCGCGCCGATCCGCGAGGCCATCAAGGGCGGCGGGTTCGACGCGGTGCTGTTCACGTCGTCGTCCACGGTGAAGAACCTCATCGGCATCGCGGGCAAGCCGCACAACGTGACGGTCATCGCGGTCATCGGCCCGCAGACGGCCAAGACCGCCGAGGAGTACGGCCTGCGGGTGGACGTCATGGCCGAGCGTCCGTCGGCGGCGGCGCTCGCCGAGGCGCTCGCGGAGTACGGTGCGAACCGGCGGACGGCCCAGATCGAGGCCGGCGACCCGCTGCGCAAGCCGAGCCAGATGCGCCGGGGCGCCCGCCGCCGCAAGTGACCCCCCACCGGCGAGGAGAAGGTCCATGTCCGCTCAGTTCCCCGTCGCCCGGCCGCGCCGGCTGCGGCGCACGCCCGCGCTCCGGCGGCTGACGGCCGAGACGCGGCTGTCGGCGGCCGACCTGGTGCTGCCCATGTTCGTCAAGGAGGGCATCACCGAGGCGCAGCCGATCGCGTCGATGCCCGGCGTCGTCCAGCACACCCGCGACAGCCTGCGCAAGGCCGCGCACGAGGCGGTCGAGGCGGGCGTCGGCGGGCTCATCCTGTTCGGGATCCCGGCGGTGAAGGACGCGGTCGGCTCGGGCGCGGACGACCCGGACGGCATCGTGCAGTCCGCCGTCCGGGACCTCAAGTCCGACCTCGGCGACGCGGCCGTCGTCATCACCGACCTGTGCCTGGACGAGTTCACCGACCACGGCCACTGCGGCATCGTCACCGCGGCCGGCGAGATCGACAACGACGCGACGCTGGAGCGGTACGCGTCGGTCGCGGCGGCGCAGGCGGCGGCGGGCGTCGACGTCGTCGCGCCGAGCGGGATGATGGACGGCCAGGTCGCCGCGATCCGCGCCGCGCTCGACGGCGCCGGGCACCACGAGCTGCCGATCCTGGCGTACTCGGTGAAGTACGCGTCGGCGTTCTACGGGCCGTTCCGCGACGCCGCCGAGTGCGCGCCGGTGTTCGGCGACCGCGCCACCCACCAGCAGGACCCGGCCAACGCCGCCGAGTCGCTGCGCGAGGTCCTCCTCGACGTGGCGGAGGGCGCGGACATGGTGATGGTGAAGCCCGCCGGGCCGTACCTGGACGTGCTGCGCCAGGTCCGCGACGCGGTGGACGTCCCCGTCGCCGCGTACCAGGTCAGCGGCGAGTACGCCATGATCGAGGCGGCGGCGCGCAACGGCTGGCTGGACCGCGAGCGCGCGATCGACGAGTCGCTGGTGGCGATCCGCCGCGCGGGCGCCGACGTCATCCTCACGTACTGGGCCGCCGAGGTCGCCGCGCGCCTCTGAACCGCGCAGGTTTTCTGCACGGATCACGGCCGGATAGTCAATTAGGGCCGTTTTCCGGGATGCGGCCTGTCGTGTCCCCCGTCACGGGAGCATCATCGGGGGAACACCGGGCGATCCTTGGGGGCGGATGATGCCGGCGATCTCGGGGCACAGAAGGCAGCGGGCGCGCGAGCGCGAGCGCGAACCCGACCGGATGGTCGCCGCCGCGCGGGCGTACGGGGCGGCGGGCTGGCCGTGCGTGCCGGGGTCGCCCGCCGGGACCGACCGCGCCTGCTCCTGCGACCGCATGGGCTGTCCCGCGCCCGGCGAGCACCCGCTGTCCGCGGGCTGGGCGCGCCTGGCCAGCGTGGACGCCGACGTCATCGACGGCCTGTGGGCCAAGCGCCCGGACGCCAACGTCATCCTCCCGACCGGCCGCGTGTTCGACGTGTTCGACGTCCCGGCCGCCGCCGGGGCGCTCGCGCTCGCCGCGCTGGACGCGTCGGGGGTCGCGTCCGGCCCGGTCGCCGCGATCGCCGCCGAGCGGTACCTGTTCTTCGTCGCGACGCGCGGCGCGCCCGTGGACGAGGACGAGTGGTGGTCGTCCAGCCTGGACTGCTCGCCCGAGACCGTCACCGAGACGCCCGGGATGCGCTGGCACTGCCGCGACAGCTACGTCGTGGCGCCGCCGTCGCTGCTGCCCTACGGCCGCGAGGTCGCGTGGGTCCGGGCGCCGGACGGACGGGGCCTGCCCGACCCGCTGCGGCTGCTGGCCGTCCTGTCCGACGCCTGCGAGGACCCGGGGCTCAGCGCGGGGCGCTGATCGTCACCTTGCGGCCCCAGCCCGCGTACGTCGTCTGGTAGGCGAGCGTGCGGGCCTTGGCGGTGCCGTGCGTCCGGAGCGTCACGCGGACGGGGTGGTACGCCCGGTCGACCTGGAGCGTGTAGGTGATCTCGGTGGCGCCGGACCGGCGGGCGAGGTCGGCGAACAGTTCCCCGATGCCCTGCTCCTGCGCGAGCTTGGCCAGCGACGCGGTGCCCTCGAAGCCCGTCGCGGTCTTGCGGAACGCGGTGCTGGACCGCAGCAGCGCCGGGACGTTCGTCACCGCCGTCTCCTGCCTGACCTGCGCCGCGAGGCCCGCGTAGCCGCGCGCCCTCGGGTTGTAGGGCACCGGCCGCCACTTGCGGCCCGCGCGCAGGTACGTCGTGTCGCGGATGACGATGGACTTGCCGGCCTTGCGCGTGCCGCCCGTCCCGGCGACCGTCATCGAGTACGACGCGGGCGCCGACTCCAGCAGCCCGAGCGTGCCCTGCGCGGTCGCGCCCGCGCCCGCGCCGGTGCGGCGGAACGTGAACGTCGCGCCCGTCGGCCGGGCCACGCTCTGCTGGACGCGGCCCGCGAGCGACGCCGCCTCGGCCAGCGCCGGGTCCACGGTCGGGACGGGCTGCGGGTTCCCCGAGGTCGCGGGCGTGGGCGCGGGCGTGTCCTTGCCCCGGTTGAGCGAGACGACCGCGCCCGCGATGCCCGCCACGATGACGAGCCCGGCGGCGACGGCGATGAGCGGCCGGGCCTTCCCGCCGCCCGAGCGCGCCGGCGCGGTGACCGGGTTCTTGCCGGACGAACGGGACTTGTCCGGCGCGGGCGCCTTCGCCTTGCCCGCCTGCTGCGCGAGTTCGGTGATCCGGCCGCGTCCCTGCGCCTCCCAGGACGGCCCGTAGGCGGCGACGGCGGCCTCCTCGACCGCGCCGAGGAAGTCGGCGGCGGACGCGGGGCGCTTCTCGGCGTCCTTGGCCAGGCCGAGCGCGATGATGTCGCGCAGCGGGCCCGGCACGGCGTCCACCGGGACGGGCGTCTCGCGGTGCGCCTTGGCCAGCGACCGTCCGGTGAACGGCGGGGCGCCGGTCAGGCACTCGAAGAACACGGCCGTCGCGGCGTACAGGTCCGAGGACGCGCCCGCCGGGGCGCCGTTCCACAGCTCCGGCGCGGCGTAGGCGGGCCCGGCCTGCGCGGCGTCCCCGGACGGCGTCATGCCGAAGTCGGTGAGCAGCGCGTTGCCCCGGCCGTCCACGATGACGTTCGTCGGCCGCAGCGCGCCGTGGACGATCTCCTTGTCGTGCGCGGCGGCGAGCCCGAGCAGCATCCCGCCGAGCACCGACAGCGCGGCGAGCGGCCCGGTCGGGCCCTGCGCATCCAGGATGCGGCGCAGCGTGACGCCCTCGACGCAGTCCATGACGATCGCGGTGCCCTGCGGGGTCTCCACGAGGTCGAACAGGTCGACGACGTTCGGGTCCTCCAACTGGGACAGCCGCCGCGCGGTCATCCGGTAGCGCGAGAGGAACACCTCGTCGGAGTCGAGGCGGGAGTCCAGGTACTTGATCGCCACCTGGGTCTGCGTGAGGTCGTCCACCGCCAGCACCACGCGGCCAGCGGCGCCGCCGCCCAGATCCCGTGCGTGCGTGAAGCCGGGAACCGTCCAGCCGTTGACCACGTGCGAGCCATCCCTCCGCTACGGCCGGCGCCGAGTGCGCACCACGACGCCGCGCCGGGCGCCGATTATCCCTATTCCGGTGCGTTCCATAATGGCCCACCCGAACGGGGTGGACACTCTCGTTGCTGGAATATAGGCCCCTAGCGGGCGGGGTCAAGGCACGTCACCGAACTGCAACCGGGCACGTCGCGGCGGGGTCCCGTCGCGGTGGCGCGGGGGCGCTGCGAGACTGGACGGCGTGAGTGACACCGAAGGTTCCCAGCAGCTCTTCGCGCGGGCGGAGCGGGTCGTCCCCGGCGGGGTGAACTCGCCGGTCCGCGCCTTCCGCGCCGTGGGCGGAACGCCCCGGTTCATCCGGTCCGCGAGCGGCCCGTACCTCACCGACGTGGACGGGAACACCTACGTGGACCTCATCTGCTCGTGGGGTCCGATGATCCTCGGGCACGCGCACCCGGCGGTCGTCGCGGCGGTGGCGGACGCGGCGGCGCGCGGGACGTCCTACGGCGCGCCGACGCCCGGCGAGGTCGAGCTGGCCGAGGAGATGGTCGCGCGGACGCCCGTGGACCGCGTCCGGCTCGTCAACTCCGGCACCGAGGCGACGATGTCGGCGATCCGGCTCGCGCGCGGGTTCACCGGCCGCTCCAAGGTCGTGAAGTTCGCCGGCTGCTACCACGGGCACGTGGACGCGCTGCTCGCGGCGGCGGGCTCGGGCGTCGCGACGCTGTCCCTGCCGGACACGCCCGGCGTCACGGGAGCGACGACGGCGGAGACGATCGTCCTGCCGTACAACGACGTCCCGGCCGTGGAGCTGGCGTTCGCCGAGCACGGGCACGAGATCGCGTGCGTCATCACCGAGGCCGTGCCGTGCAACATGGGCGTCGTCCCGCCGCTGGACGGGTTCAACGCGCTGCTGAAGTCGCTCTGCGAGCGCAACGGCGCCCTGCTGGTGATCGACGAGGTGCTGACGGGGTTCCGGGCGTCGGCGTCCGGCTGGTACGGCGTCGAGGGCGTCGCGGGCGATCTCGTCACGTTCGGGAAGGTCATGGGCGGCGGGCTGCCCGCCGCCGCGTTCGGGGGCCGCGCGGACGTCATGGACCGCCTCGCCCCCGCCGGCCCCGTCTACCAGGCGGGCACGCTGTCGGGGAACCCGCTCGCCACGGCCGCCGGGCTCGCGACGCTGCGCAACGCGACGTCGGACGTCTACGCCGCGATCGACCGGTCCGCCGGGCTCGTGTCGCGCGCCGCCGCCGACGCGCTGACGAAGGAGGGCGTGCCGCACCGCGTCCAGCACGCCGGGAACCTGTTCTCGGTGTTCTTCGCCGAAGGCCCCGTCCTGGACTTCGCGGCGGCGCAGCGGCAGGACGCCCGCGTCTACGCGGCGTTCTTCCAGGAGGCGCTGGCGCGCGGCGTGTACCTGCCGCCGTCGCCCTACGAGGTGTGGTTCCTGTCGGCGGCGCACGACGACGAGGCCCTGGAGCGGATCCTGTCCGCCCTCCCGCACGCGGCGCGTGCGGCGGCGGGCGTGTTGGGTGTTTAGATATTTCTGGCATGGCGGAATAATTCGATTTAGAGTTGCTTCATGTTGGATCTGGAACGGTTGCGCGCCCTGCATTCGGTGGCGACCTACGGGTCGGTGAGCGCGGCGGCCGACGTCCTGCACGTCACGACGTCGGCGGTGTCGCAGCAGCTCGCCAAGCTGGAGCGCGAGACCGGGCAGAAGCTGCTGGAGCGCAACGGGCGCGGGGTGCGGCTGACCGACGCCGCCGAACTGCTCGTCGAGCACGCCGAGCACATCCTGTCCCTGGTGGAGCGCGCCCAGGCCGACCTGGAGGCGCACCGGGGCGCGGTCGTCGGACGGCTGACGCTCGGGGCGTTCGCGACGGCCGTCCGGGGCCTGGTCCCCGAGACGCTCGGCCGCCTCGGCAAGGACCACCCGGACCTGCGCGTCCAGGTGCGGGAACTCGACCCGATGCAGAGCATGCCGCTGGTGGCGCGCGGCGACCTGGACATGGCGGTCGTCCAGGACTGGAACAACGAGCCGCTGCCGGTCCCCGAGGGCCTCCAGAAGGCGCAGATCTTCGACGACGTCGCCGACGTCGCGCTACCCGGCGACCACCCGCTGGCCAACCGCGCGACGGTCGCGCTGCAGGACCTCGTCGCGGACCCGTGGATCAGCTCGTCCGCCGACAGCATCTGCTGCGATTGGCTCATCCACACCTTGCGCTCGCTCGGCGCCGAACCGAACATCGCGCACATGGCCTACGAGATCCCGAGCCAGCTCGTCCTGGTCGGCGCGGGGCTCGGGAACGCGATCCTGCCGCGCCTCGGCCGGGTGACCGTGCCGTGCGAGGTCGCGATCGCCGAGACCCGTCCGCAGCTCACCCGGCACGTCTACGCGGTCTGGCGCGAGGAGGCCGCCCGCCGTCCCGCCATCCGCGCCGCCCTCACCGCGCTGCGCGCCGCCGCCGTCCCCGCCAGGTGATCCTTTTCGCCGGCGGACGCGAAACCGAGACGCGCGGAACATCGCGCTGAGACCATGAGCCGCATGACGTACATCGCGGGCGGTGACGGCGCGGCTCTGGACGGTGATCTTCCGCCGACCCTCGACGAGGTGGTGCGGTCGCCGCGTGCGGCCGAGCGGATGGGGCAGCTCAACTATCCGAAGGTCATCTGGTCCGGCGTGAACTACGTGATCGCCGAGCTGGTCGACGGCGTGTGGCTGCTGGACGACCCGGTGTGCGACTACCCGCAGGAGGCGCGGGACGCGATGGGCTTCCACTTCCGCGCCCTCGCCCTGCGGCGCTCGACGCCGGCGGCGGCCCGCGAGGAGTACTGGGAGACGTCGGCGCTGCTGGAGCGCGAGCGGCCCAACGAGCTGACGGTGGCGGGACGGCGGTTCCGCGTCGTGCGCGTCGACCGGTTCTCGCGCGTGGGGCCGCTCGGGCCCGAGTCGCCGCGGGCGACCGATCCCGACGACGTCCCCGACGAGCGGCCCGCCGACATGCACGCCCACTTCTGCCGCCACCCGCTGCCCGAACCGGTGACGCCGGGCTCCGCCGAGCTGCTCGGCGAGCGGTGGGAGCACATCCCGCGGGCCGGCCGGGCGTCCGCCGACGTCATCCGGGACGCGCGCCGGGCGCTGGGCTCGCACCCGCTGATCGTCCGGCTGGCGCCCCGCTTCATCGTCCTCAACAACATGGACGGCTTCTGGAGCACCTGCCGCGGCTACGTGACCTGCCCGCGCGCGGCCCGCGCGACCCTCGCCGACATCCTCCGCGCGATGACCGAGGAGGACGACGAGGACCTGTCCGAGGACGACCGCTCCGCGATCCTGCGCACGGCCGAGGCGCTGGGCATCGCGCCGATTCACGAGGTCGTCCTGCGCGGCGAGATCCGGTACCGGATCGTCCGGGTGGAGCACATCGTGCGGATGAACGACGACGGTCCCGAGCCGTCGCGCCCGTCCGACCACGACCCCGAGGAGCCGCTGACGGGCGAGACGGCCGAACTGCGCACGTGGCCGCTGCGGGACGAGTGACGGAAACAATCGCGGGGCCGGACGGGTTGGCCGGAGTATGACCGACACGCCGTTCGATCCGCGCGCGCTGCTGGCCGCGAGCCGGCTCGGGGTCCTCGCGACGATCAAGTCCGACGGACGCCCGCAGCTCTCGCCCGTCCTGCCCTTCTATGAGCCCGAGTCCGGGGTGCTGTACGTCTCGATGACCGAGGGACGCGCCAAGACCGCCAACCTGCGCCGCGACCCGCGCGCCACGCTGGAGGTCACGAGCCCCGACGGCGGGTCGTGGGCCACCGCCGAGGGCGTCGCGACGCTCATCGGGCCGGGTACCGATCCGCGGGGTCCGGAAGTGGAGGCGCTGGTGGACTACTACCGGCGCGCCGCGGGGGAGCATCCGGACTGGGACGAGTACCGGGCCGTCATGGTGGCGGACCGTCGCGTCCTGCTGCGGATGCCCGTCGACCACGTGTACGGCGCCAAGATCCGCTGACGTCCCGGTTTCCTTCGTTCCTGCCGGGTAATGGGCGGGCGGAGGTGCCATGGGGGACGGGATGGACCAGCGGGTGCGGGCGGCCACGGCCTCGCCGCCGCCGGTGCCGGGGAGCGGCGGCACGTTCCGGCGCTGGACGGTGCTCGCCGCGCTCGCCGAGGAGGACCTGTCGCTCGCGCGGCTGTGCGAGGGGCACTTCGACGCGCTCGCGATCCTGGACGAACTGGACGGCCCCCGCCCGCGTCCCGGCGAGATCTGGGGCGTCTGGGCGGCCAAGCCCGACGCGCTGACGCTGGACGACGGCCGGGTCAGCGGCGTCAAGCCGTACTGCTCCGGGGCGGCGCTCTGCACGAACGCCCTGGTGACGGTCGGCGCGGACCTGTACGCGGTGGCGCCCGGCACGCCCGTCCCCGGCACGTGGCCCGCCACCGGGATGGCCCTGAGCGACAGCCGGGACGTGCGGTTCGACGGCGTCCCGGCCCGGTACGTCGGCCCGTACGTGGACCGGCCGGGCTTCCACCACGGCGGCGCGGGCGTCGCGGCCGTCTGGTACGGCGGCGCGCGGGGCGTGGCGCGGCGGCTCGTCGGCGCGTCCGACCCGCACGCCCGCGCCCATCTCGGCGCGGTGGACGTCGCGCTGCACGGCGCGCTCGCCGTCCTGCGGGAGGCCGCCGGGGAGATCGACGCCGACCCGCACGACCGCAAGGGCACGGCGGCGACGCGGGCGCTGCGGGTGCGCGCCCATGTCGCGGCCGTCGCCGCCGAGGTCCTGGACCGCGCCGGCCGGGCGCTCGGCGCCGGGCCGCTCTCGCACGACGCGGCGCACGGCCGCCGCGTCGCCGACCTGGCCGTCTACCTGCGGCAGCACCACGCCGAACGGGACCTCGCCGCGCTCGGCGCCCGCGTCGACGGGCGGGACTGGTGAACCGCATCGACGCGCCCGGCACGGCGGAGGACGAGTGGCGCGCGTGGCCGGGACTGCGCGACCTGCCCGTCCTGGACCTGTCCGGCGTGCGCTCGGCGGTCGTCGTCGCGGCCCATCCCGACGACGAGGTGCTCGGCGCGGGCGGGCTGCTGGCGATGCTCGGCGTCCCGGTGCGGCTCGTCGCCGTGACGGACGGCGAGGCGTCCCACCCCCACCTGGACCCCGGCGACGTCGCGGCGCGGCGGCGGGAGGAGAGCGCGGCGGCGCTGCGGCGGCTCGGCGGCGACTGGGAGGTCGTCCGGCTCGGCCTCCCCGACGCGGGCGTCCGCGACGGCGACCTCGCGCCCCGCCTCGCCGGCCTGCTGGACGGCTTCGACCTCTGCCTGGCGCCCTGGGAGCACGACGCGCACCCCGACCACGAGGCGGCCGGACGGGCCGCGCTCGCGACCGGCCGCCGGGTGCTGCGGTTCCCGGTCTGGACGTGGCACTGGGCGCGTCCGGGCGACCCGCGCGTCCCGTGGGACCGGGCGTGGCGCGTGCCGCTGCCGCCCGCCGCCGTCGCCGCCAAGCGCGCCGCCATCGGCTGCTTCGCCAGCCAACTCGGCACGATCCTGCCGCCCGGCGTCGTGGAGCACTTCACGCGCGACGACGAGGTGCTGTTCCGGTGACGATGGACCCGGCGTACTTCGACGCGATGTACGCGGCGTCGCGGGACCCGTGGGGGCTGGCGTCCCGCTGGTACGAGCGGCGCAAGTACGCCCTCACGCTGGCGCTGCTGCCCCGGCCCCGGTACGCGTCGGCGTTCGAGGCGGGGTGCTCGGTGGGCGTCCTGACGGCGGCGCTCGCGGCCCGCTGCGACCGGCTGCTCGCGTGCGACCTGTCCCCGGCGGCGGTCGCGGCGGCGTCCGCGCGGGCGCCCGGGGCGCGGGTGGAGCGGCGCGCCCTGCCCGGCGACTGGCCGGACGGGCGGTTCGACCTGATCGTCCTGTCCGAGGTCCTGTACTACTTCGGCGACGACGACCTCGCGGACGTCCTGGACCGCGCGGTCGCGTCGCTGGAACCGGGCGGGACGCTGCTGGCCGTCCACTGGCGGCACCGCGTCCCCGAGTACCCGAAGATGGGCGACGACGTCCACGCCGCGCTCGCCGCGACGCCGCTGCGCCTGCTCGCCGCGCACCGCGAGGAGGACTTCCGCGCCGAGGCGTTCACCGCCGGCCGTCCCGTCTCCCCGGCCGCCGCCGAGGGGCTGGTGTGATCGCCGGGGTCGTCGTCCCCGCGCACGACGAGGAACGGCGGATCGGCGCGTGCCTGGCCGCGCTGCGGCTGACCGGCGCACCCGTCGTCGTGGTCGCCGACGCCTGCGCGGACCGGACGGCCGCGCTCGCCCGCACCGCCGGGGCGACCGTCGTGGAGATCGCGGCGCGCAACGTCGGCGCGGCGCGGGCGGCGGGCGTCGCGGAACTGCTCGCCCGGGGCGCCGAATGGATCGCGACGACGGACGCGGACACGCTCGTCCCGCCCTGCTGGCTCCGCGCCCAGCTCCGCCACGCCGCCCACGGCTACGACGCCGTGGCCGGCCCGGTCACCGTGACCGACTGGACAGGCCACCCACCCTGGCTCCCCGCGTTGTTCGCCCGCCGCTACAACGCCCCCGGCCTGCACGGCGCGAACCTCGGCTTCACGGCCCGCGCCTACCGCGCCGCCGGCGGCTTCCCACCCCTCCCGACGGGCGAGGATCGAGCCCTGGTCACCGCCCTCGAAGCCACCGGCCACCGCGTCCTGCGCACCGGCTCGATAGGCGTCGTCACCTCCGCCCGCCACGACTACCGCGCCCCGGACGGCTTCGGCCACCTCCTGTCATCCCTCGCAGACCAGGGCGAACCAGCAGCCTGACGACGCCTGCGGGCGAGCGACTTTCGCCGATCACCACATACGCCTCTTGCAGGGATTATAACTTTCATGTTATGAACTGGGGAGAGGTAGAGCTGGAGCCGGAGGTGGACGAGTGGCTGGACACCCTCGGGCAGGCGGACGCGGAGACGGTCGCCTTCTACATCGACCTCCTGGCGGCCGACGGGGTGCTCCTCGGCGAGCCTTATACGCGACAGCTCAGGGGAAAGCTGCGCGAGCTTCGTCTCCACCTGGACCGTCAGGCGGTTCGCATCACCTACTGGATCGCGCCGGGTAGGAGAATCATCCTGCTGACCGTGTTCGGCAAGCGGAGGATGCGCGAGGTCGCCGAGGTCGAGCGGGCATGGCGTGCCATGCGGCGATGCATCGCTGAGAAGCACACTGCGGACGAGGAGTGAGCGGCGTGGGCGAGCGGAGATCCTGGACCGAGAAGCGCGCGGAGATCATGGACCGGCCGGGCGCCGGGGCGGCGTACGAGGCGGCGCGGATCCGGTTCGAGCTGGGCAGGGCCGTGCGGGCGCGGCGCGAGGAGCTGGGCCTCAGCCAGTCGCAGCTCGGGGAGCGCGCCGGACTGCAGCAGCCCGCCGTGGCGCGGTTCGAGGCGGGCGGGACGATGCCCACGATCCCCATGCTGGAGCGGCTCGCCGAAGCGCTGGAGATGCGGCTGAACGTCGAGTTCCTGCCGTTGCGCGAAGCGAGCTGAGCCGCCGACGTCGAGGCGATCATGCAGCTTCACGTGAAGTTGGGCCGTCAGGAGGAGGCGGCGCGGTGGGGGAGCGGCTCGTTGGTCGCGTTCACCCCGCCCCCTGGCCTCCCGACGGCCTTGCTTCAGGACGGGTGGACGGTTCCGGCGAAGCGGCGTTCGAAGCCGTCGCCGACCGTTGCGGTGACCGTGTAGTCGTAGCGGCCGGACGCGGTCGTCAGCGTCAGCGTGCGGGTGGTTCCGGCGGCGACTGATACCTGCTGCGTCGTTCCGCCGCCGTACGCGTTCGTGCTCACGGTGAAGGTCGTGGCCGCGCCGCCCTGGTTGCTGAGGGTCAGGGTGAGCGCGCGGGTGGCCGGGACGTCCACGACGGACGCCTCCGGGTGGGCCTTCGCGGCGTCGGACCAGGTGCGGACGTCGCCCTTGAAGCCGCGCAGGAACCCGTCCGGGCCGTGCCAGTCGACGTCGTAGGGGCCGCCGCCGTAGGTCTGGGCGCTGAAGTAGTCCTTGATCGTCGCGCCCGCCGCCGCCGTGTACTGCCATGCCTGGTAGGCGCGGTGGTTGACGGTGTAGGCGGTGAATCCGGCGCCGAGCGCGCCGCCGTTGGCGATCTGCATCCAGACGCGTCCGGTGGCGGTGTCCGTCCAGGACGTGACGGCGAAGCGGTAGCCCAGCGGCAGTTGCGTCCGGGCGCCGCTCTCCTGGCCCGGCTGCGTCGTGTTGCCGCTCGGCGCGGACGCGTTCGGCAGCGCGTCCTGCTGGTCTGCTTTGGCGACGAGCGCGGCCGTGTCGGGCAGGGACGGGAACGTCGTCGTCGCGGTCGTGAAGTCGAACGCGCTCATCAGGTCGCCGCAGACCGTGCGGCGCCAGGCGGAGATGTTCGGCTCGCGGACGCCCGTCCAGTTCTCCAGGAACCGCAGGACGGACGTGTGGTCGAACACCTCCGAGCACACCCGTCCGCCCCGGCTCCACGGCGACATGACCAGCATCGGGACGCGCGCGCCGAGCCCGATGGGCGCTCCGCTCACGAACTCGCCGGCCGTGCCGGACGGCGGGGTCGGCGGGACGACGTGGTCGAAGAAGCCGTCGTTCTCGTCGAAGTTGAGGAGCACGACCGTCTTCGCCCACACGTCCGGGTGCGCGGCGAGGGCGTTCAGGACGCGCTGCGCCGTGAAGTTCGCGCCGTACGCGGGCGGATAGGCCGGGTGCTCGGACTCTGCGGTCGGCGCGATGATCCAGCTCACGGCGGGCAGCGTCCCGGCCGCGACGTCGGCGGCGAACGCGTCCGCGCTCCGCCGGGCCATCCCGTTGACCCAGAGCGACGACGACTGCGCGGCCGTCTTGTACTGCTTGAACCACGCGAGCGGATTGTCGTCGTAGTTGTCCTGCTGCTGGTAGACGCGCCAGGAGACGCCCGCCGCGTCCAGGCGTTCGGGATAGGTCGTCCAGGAATAGCCCTTCTCGGAGTTGTCGGTGACCGGGCCGCCCGCCGTGCCGCCGGGGTCGATCATGCCCGTCCACTGGTAGAGGCGGTTGGGGTTGGTCGGGCCCATCACCGAGCAGAAATAGCCGTCACATACGGTGAAGGCGTCGGCGAGCGCGTATTGGAAGGGAATGTCGGCGCGGGTGTAGTAGCCCATGGTGAGGGCGGTCTTGGCGGGGATCCAGTTGTTGTACCGTCCGCCGTTCCACGCGCTGTGGCCGCCGCTCCAGGAATGGTCGAGGTCGGAGACGCGCTGGGCGTCGGTCGTCGCGGTGTCGAGGTGCCAGGGGCGCAGGACGGCCCCGCCGGACGGGCCCGAGCGCGTCTGCGCGAAGACGTCCGAGCCGTTCGGGAAACGGACGCGGGAACGGTCGCCGAATCCGCGCACGCCGTTCAGGGCGCCGAAGTAATGGTCGAAAGAACGGTTCTCCTGCATGAAGACGACGACGTGCTTGACGTCGTCCAGCGTGCCGCCAGAAGGCGCTTGGGCGAACGCTTCGCGCATTCCTGCGGGGAGCGCGTTGAGGCCCACCGCCGCGCTTCCCGTCGCGAGCGTGCCGAGGAATCCCCGCCGGGTCAGTTCTGCCATGAGATCTCCTGAAATGAGGACGTCCGGAGATCAACGAAGACCGCCGTGGCGTGCCGGGCAAGGGGGAGATCGAAGATGTCACCGAGAATTAGCCTCTTTCGGGGAAATGTTCGGCGCGTCGTCGCGCGGCGTCCCTAGAACCGGGAAAGCGGCGGACGCGCGAGGGGGCGCGGTGTAAGCATGGCGTCATGGTTCTCATCACTGACAGTGACGATCTCGCTCTCGGCGGTGACCTCCCGTCGTGGCGGGCGGCCGAGGAGCGGGCGCGGCGGACCTACCCGAGCGTCCGGTGGTTCCATGTGACGTACGGCGTGGCCGAGCAGACGGGCGGCGGCTGGCTGATCAACCCGGCCGCGCACGTCTACCCGCAGGAGGCCCGGGACGCGATGGGCTTCGGCTTCCGCGTCCAGGCCCTCCGCCGCTCGACGCCCGCGCCGCACCGCGAGGCGTACTGGGAGGCGTCCGCCCTGCTGGAGCGCGAGCGCCGGAACGAGGTGACGGTCGTCGGCCGGCGGTTCCGCACCGTCCGGGTGGACCGCTTCGTCCGCAGCGGCGCCGTCGGCCTGGAGCCTCCGCGCCCGACCGACCCCGACGACGTGCCCGAGCCGGACGGCGACCTGTCCCGCACCCCGATCCCGCGCGCCTGGCTGCCCGGAAGCAACGAACTCTTCGGCGAACGGTGGGAGATCGTCCCGGCCGGGGCCCACGTGCCCGCCGACATCACCCGCGACGCGCGCCGCGCCCTGCGCACCCACCCGCTCGTCGCCCGCCTCGCGCCCCGTTTCGTCATCGTCAAGGCCGTCGGCCCCCTGTGGAAACCCAACTCGCCCTATTTCCACAGCCCGAGCGCCGCCCGCGCCCGCCTGGCCCGCGACCTCGCCGTCCGCACCGAGGCCGAACGCGACATCAGGGAACGTGCCAAACTCCGCGCGGCGACCGACGCCCTCCGCTCGGGCCCCGTCCGCGAAGTCGTCGTGCGCGGCGACACCACCTACCGCATCGCCCGCGTCGAGTACGTGATCCGCATGAGCGACGACGGCCCCGAGCCGCCCCGCCCGTCCGACGACGACCCGATCGAGCCCCTGACCGGCGAGACCGCCGAACTCCGCACCTGGCCCCTGCGAGACGACTGACCGCCCACCGCCGCGTGACCCGCCGCGTGACCCGCCGCGTGACCCGCCGCGTGACCCGCCGCGTGACGCGCCGCGTGACCCGCCGCGTGACGCGCCGCGTGACCCGCCGCGTGACCCGCCGCGTGACCCGCTGCGAGACGCGCCGCGAAATCCGCTGCGTGACGCGCCGCGTGACTCGTCGCGTGACTCGTCGCGAAGCCTGCTGCGAGGCCCGTTGCGAGATCCGCTGCGTGACCCGCTGCGTGACCCGCTGCGTGACCCGCTGCGTGACCCGCTGCGTGACCCGCTGCGTGACCCGCTGCGTGACCCGCTGCGTGACCCGCTGCGAGATCCGCTGCGAGATCCGCCGCGGAACGCGCCGCGCCGCTCGTGCAGCGGCCCGAACACGTTTCGGGTCGTGCGCGTCCTAGGGGAAGATGATCGTCCCCTGGGAGGAGTACGAGATGTCCGGGTGGCGGATCGCCGGGTACACGGAGCTGCGCGAACTGGGCGCGGGAGCGCAGGGACGGGTCGTGCTGGCCAGGGACGACGCGTCCGGCCACCCCGTCGCGGTGAAGTACCTGGCGGCGGACGCCGGTGCCGACGATCGCGAGCGGCTGCGGCACGAGGCGCAGATGCTCGCGCGGGCCGAGAGCCCGCACATTGCGCGGCCGTACCGGCTGGTGGAGAGCGACGCGGGCGCGGCGCTCGTGATGGAGGCGGTCGACGGCGTCTCGCTGAAGACGCTGCTGGCCGAGCACGGCGCGCTCGGGCCCGAGGCGGCGTTGAGCGTGCTCAAAGGATCGCTGCTCGGGCTGGCCGCCGCGCACGCGGTCGGGGTCGTCCACCGGGACTTCAAGCCCGCGAACATCGTCGTCCCGGCGGACGGGCGCAGCCGCCTCGTGGACTTCGGCATCGCGGTGCCCGCCGGTCGCGCGACGGGCGGCGCGGGGACGCCCGCCTACATGGCGCCCGAGCAGTGGACGCGCCACCAGGCGACGCCCGCGACCGACGTCTACGCCGCGACCTGCGTGTTCGTGGAGTGCGCGTCGGGGGCGCGGCCTTTCGGGGGCGACCTGGCCGAACTGCGCGCCGCGCATCTGACCGCGCCGGCGCCGGTGGAGCGGGTGCCCGCGCCGCTGCGTCCGCTCGTCGCGACGGGCATGGCCAAGGACCCGGCGGACCGTCCGGCGGGCACCGCCGCTTTCGTCGACGAGTTGGAACACGCCGCCCGCGCCGCGTACGGGGACGACTGGGAGCAGCGCGGCGTCCGGGCGCTCGCGGGCGCTTCGGCGGCGTTGGCCGCGCTGTTCCCGCTGGCCGCCTGGCTGGCGGGCGGCGGAGCGGCGGGCGCGGCGGGCGCCGGGGCGGGCGCGGCCGGTGCGGGGGCCGGGGCCGGCGCTGCGGCGCTCGGCAAGACGGCCGCCGCGGCGGGCACCGCGAAGGGGTTCATGGGCGGCATCGCGGGGATCGCCGCCGCGACGGTCGGCACGGCGGCGGTGGTCGGAGCGGGAGCCGTCATTGTCGTGCGCGCGGGCGGAGACGATCCGAAACCACGTTCCGTTTCGGCGTCGCCGGTAGCGCTGGTCAAGCCGGTCGGGTGCCGGACGGGCGAGAGCCCATCCGAGCCGGCGGGCTCGTCCACCCCGCCCGCGACCGTGCGGCTGCCGCGCCACGTCACGCTTCCGGCGGGTACCGCCGTCTACTACACGCAGGACAAGCAGCTCGTCGTCGGTCCGGCGGGCGCGCGGTGCGAGAAGTTCCAGGGCGCCGCGAACAGCTCGGTGAACATCGGACCGGACAGCATGCACATGGTGTCGGTCTTCAACGTCGCGTCCTACGGCTCCATCATGGACGCCCAGTGCGCCTACTTCCCCGACTCGCCCGAAGCCGCCAAGGCGCGAAGGGAACGACCAGACTGCGGCTGGCGGCCCCGGACGTCCGAGAAGCTGCCCGGGACGAAGGTCCGAGCGACGCTCACCACCGAGCCGCCGAACGGCACCACGCCCGGCGGCCCGTTCACGTCCGCGACGCTCGCGACGATGGCCGGCGGCCTGCCCGTCTCGCTGACCTGCGCGATGCCCTACGACCGCCGGAACGTCTGCGTCGCCGCCTTCACCCACTGGTACGCACAGGCCGCGACCCCGGCCGACGCCGACCTGGACACCGCCGCCCGACAGATCGCCGCATTCGTCGCACGCGCCCGCTACGCCTGACCGGTCAGAGCCCCACCAGGATGGCGCGGGGACGGCGGGTCTGACGCGTCCGCTACGCGTGATCGGTCGGAGCTCGGGCGGGGCGGCGCGGGGATGGCGGGTCTGACGCGTCCGTTACGCGTGACCGGTCGGATCCCGGCCGGGACGGCGCGGGAGTGACGTCCCGGCGGTTCGCGCGACGAACGCGGAGCGACCGGGAAGGTGACGCGGTGACGCGGTGACGCGGCGGCGAACGGCGATAGGTGCGCGGTCGAAGGCGATCGATCCCGGCCGTGAGAGGGCGGCCGGGACCGGGCGGGGTGACGGTCAGCGATCGGATCCGGCAGGCGTCACGCCCACCAGGGGAACAGTGCCGTCGTGAGAGGTCTGCGCTGCGCCGCGTTCAGGGAGTCCCGGATGACGGTGTTGACCTCTCGCGCGATGTACTCGGGCCGCTCGGCGGCGGGCTTCGTCATGGCGGTCGGGCAGATCTCCGCGGTCAGCTTCCGCGTCGCGTCGGACAACGCCCGCGTGACGACAAGGCTGAGGTCGGCGAGCGCGCAACCCGTCCAGAGGCTCTCGGCTTCGTAGTAGGCCGAGTCGCCCTCGCTCTTGTCGGGGTACGTGCCGGGGGACAGACGGAGAGCTTTCTGGATTTCCCCGTTTGCCGAGAGCAGTCCCCGCAGGTTGGCGAGGTCGATGTGCAGGCACAACTCCCCGTCGCCCGCCGGTTTCCCGTACTCCTGCGCTTCGGACGGCCGGTCCAGCGGCCCCCATTCGTTGGAGTCGCGCGGCCCGGAGTTGAAGTTCCGTCCGGAGAAGGAGCCGGTGTAGGTGTCGCTGGCCCAGCCGGCGGAGAGGAACACCTGCCAGCTCGCGAGCGCCAGGTAGGTCGCCTGGACGGCCAGGAACATCCGACGCCGGAGCAACGCGAGCCGGGTGGCGAGTTCGGTCTCGGGATAGCCGACGACCGTCGTCCAGTCGTTCTGGTCCACATACGCGCGGATTTCGGCCTCAAGCGCCGCGAGGTCGTCGTCGATCGCCCTAGTGACCACGGTGGGCACCGGGACGGACGTGAAGCAGCGCTGCCACTCGTCGGCCTCCAGCAGCGGGTGGTGGAGGACGTAGTCCTGCGCGTTGTTCTCACGGCTGAGGCGCAGGCACGTCTCGACGGGGGAGGCCGTGACGAGCTGGACCGGGTAGCCGATGACGTCCGCCTTGATGTCGTCCAGCAGCGTCTCCGGGAGCCGTGCGCGCGTCCGCTCCAGCGCGTTGATCTCCACGCACGCGATGGCCTGGACGAATCCGTGATGGTTCTGCGTCAACGGGTTGCGCGAGGCGGCCCGGTGCATCGCCTGGAAGTTGAGGTGGTCGACGATGGCGATCTCGTCGCCGTTGTAGGCCGCGCAGAAGCCGATGTTGCGCCAGCTCCCGGCCCGTTTCCCCTCCTGGCTGCCCAGCGTCGTGTAGGCGAACGGATACGCGGTGGCCCTCGGATTCTTGAAAGCGGCGGCGTAGCTCTTGACGAACTCGTAGTCGCGAGCCGTCGGCGAGCCGATGAGCGCGGGGTCGCTGCCGACGCCCTTGGTGCAGAACACCAGCGGCCCGCCGCCGGCCGGGAGGAACGTGAGGAAGTCGTCGCGCCCGTGCGCCTGCGACCGGTTCAGGTAGACACCGGGCGTGGCGACGGCCCGGTCGCCGTACGGCCGGGGCACGATCTCGTACACCTGGAAGCGGGCCGGGTCGTGGCGGAACACCGTGTCCGGCACCCGGCCGGCGGACAGTCGCCCGACCCAGGCGGCGTCCTCGGCGTCCGGCGCGTAGAAGCCCCGGTCGGCGTCGTTCAGCGGTGAGACGAGGAACAGCCCCCACGACGAAGGATGCGCGAGGTGGCCGTCCGGAAGCGGCGGGTCGCCGCGCAGCAGCACCTTGCCGAGCGTGACGTGCGACGCCGCGCGCACGCCGGGCAGCCCCGCGTCGTCCCAGACGGGAATGGCGTCCTGGTCGTCGCGGCCGAGCAGATAGCGGCGCAGCGCGGCCTGCCGCGCCGTGGGCGCGCCCGCCGCCCATTCGGGGTGGCACGCGCGCAGCGTGTCGAGCCACAGGACCTTGAGCACTTCTTCGTAGTCCTGCGCCGCGCCGCGCCGGACGCTCTCGTTGGCCTCCAGCCACAGGACGGCCGCGTTGTGCATGAGGAAGGCCGCGTCCCGGTCCCGGGCGAGCAGTTCGTGTTTCGCCGCGAGATTCTTGCCCGGATCGGTCGCCTGGTCGAGGAATTCCCTGCCGACGGCGATGTAGGCCTCTATTCCGGCCCAGTATTGCTCCCAGCGGGGCTCGTATTCTTTGTCGTACTGCACCGCGTCGGCGGCGGCCTCGGCGCGGCGCGTCCTGAAGAGATAGGATTCGCCCACCGCGTACCGGTCTTCCAGTTCGGGCCTGCCGAGTTTCCGGACGAACGAGAAACCATTCGGAGAACGGCGCAGATTCTCGTAGGCGTCGACCCACGTCTTGTTGTCGTCGGCCCATCGTGCGTAGCGGTCGTACTCGCCCATCATGCCCCGATTCTTTTTGCGCGACGCGACCAGACGATCATAAGGTCGGGTGTTCCCGGGCGGGCTGTCCGCTAGAGGACGTCCACGCGTATTTATTACTCGCACGGATTTTGTTTGAACCGACCGTGCCCGGCCCCTGGGATCATGGACGGATGAGTTCCGAGCTGACCGCCTGGCACGCGTCCGCGCCCGTCACCCCCGGCGAGGCCGCCGCGCAGAATCTGGACGACCTCGCCGAGCACTTCGCCGTCATCGCGTTCGCCAAGGACCTGGAAGCCGAGCCCGGCGCCGAGGTCGAGACCCCCGGCGGGAAGTACGCCCGCGTCCAGGCGGGCCCCGAGCACGGGGACGCGGTGACGAACGCCGCGTACCGGCTGGCCCGCGCGCACGGGCTCGTCCTGCACGACCGGGGGAGGGGCCTCGTCCACAACCTCGGCCCGCGCGGCGTCCACGAAGGAATGCAGTTCCACACCGGCGACGGACTCGTCATCACCGACCCCGACCTGGATCTCGTCCACGACGCGCTCGGCCGCCTCGGCCCGGCCAACCCGTTCGCGGCGCTCGTCGTCTTCGGCAGCCACTTCGTCCAGGTCTCGCCCGAGGGAGGGACCTACGAGCTGGAGCACAAGCACGACGGCGTCCTGCACCGGACGACCGCCGGCCTCGACGCCGTCCGCCGCGCCTTCCGCGAGTACGCGACCGGCGACGACGCCTTCCGCGCGCGGCACGCGTGGACGCGGGCGGGCGCACCCTGACCGCGCGGGTACCCTGGCTGCGCCATGACTGACACCACGATCGTCCACCTGCTCCGGCACGGTGAGGTCCACAATCCCGACGGCGTCCTGTACGGACGGCTGCCCGGCTACCGGCTCAGCGAGGACGGCGTCCTCATGGCCAAGGCCGCCGCGCGCTGGTTCGAGGGACGCGACGTCACCGCGCTGTTCTCCTCCCCGATGCAGCGCGCGCTGGAGACCGCCGCGCCGCTCGCCGAGACGTTCGCGCTGCCGGTCACCGTGGACGACCGTCTGATCGAGGCCGACAACCACTTCGAGGGCCTGACGTTCGGGGTGGGCGCCGGGTCGCTGCGGCGGCCGGAGCACTGGCGGTACCTGGTGAACCCGTTCCGTCCGTCGTGGGGCGAGCCGTACAAGGGGCTGGCCGCGCGGATGCGGTCGGCGGTGATCCGCGCCCGCGACACCGCGCGCGGGCACGAGGCCGTGTGCGTCAGCCACCAGTTGCCGATCTGGATCCTGCGGCTGCACGCCGAGCACCGCCGACTGTGGCACCACCCGACCCGCCGCGAGTGCGACCTGGCGAGCGTCACCAGCCTGACGTTCGAGGACACGCGTCTGGTCGAGGTCGCCTACGCCGAGCCCGCCGCCGGGCTCGGCACCGGCCCCGGTGTCGCCGGGGCGTGACGCCGCCGCTAGATTCAGTACTACGTCTTGTAGTAGGAGGGTCCGTGAACCCCCGAGTCTCCCCCCTGCGCGCCGCCGCCGGAGTCGTCGCGCTGTGCGGGCTGCTGGCCGGCTGCGCCGGGACGGGCGCCAAGGGCGATCCGGGCGGCGACGGCAACCGGTTCATCTCCGGCGACGGCAACGTCCAGAAGATCCCGGCCGGTGAGCGCAAAGGACCGCAGTCGGCGTCCGGGACGACCCTGGACGGCAAGCCGGTGTCGCTGGCGGCGCTGCGCGGCAAGGTGACGGTCGTGAACTTCTGGGCGTCGTGGTGCGCGCCGTGCCGGGGCGAGGCGCCGTCGCTGGAGCAGGTCCACGCCGAGACCAAGGTGAGCGGCGTCGAGTTCCTCGGCGTCAACTTCAAGGACTCGCCGCAGAACGCCCGCGCCTTCGACCGCCGCTTCAAGATCACCTACCCGAGCGTGTTCGACGGCTCCGGGCAGATCGGGCTGGCGTTCCGGGACGTCCCGCCGAACGCGATCCCGAGCACCCTCATCCTGGACCGGCGGGGCCGCGTCGCGGTCCGCGTCATCGGCGCGACGACGTACTCCGCGCTCAAGCCGCTCGTCACCGCCGTCGCGGCCGAGAAATGACGGCATGAGCGTCGGGCAGACGGTCTCCGACGGGTCGCTGCTGGCCGCGGCGCCGCTCGCGGCCGTGGCCGGGCTCGTCTCGTTCGCCTCGCCGTGCGTCCTGCCGCTCGTCCCCGGCTATCTGTCGTACGTGACCGGCATGACCGGCGCGGACCTCGCCGACCGCCGCCGGGGCCGCCTGACGCTCGGCGTCGCGCTGTTCGTCGCCGGGTTCAGCGCCGTGTTCGTCGCGATGGGGACGCTCGCGGGCGGTCTCGGCCGCTGGCTCGCCGAGTACGCCGACCCGATCAGCCGCGGGCTCGGCGCCGTGACGATCGTGTTCGGGTTCGCGTTCATGGGCTTCGTCCCCGGGCTGCAGCGTACGGTGAAGTCCGGCCGCGTCCCGGCGGCGGGCCTGGCGGGCGCGCCCGTCCTCGGCGTGCTGTTCGGGCTCGGCTGGACGCCCTGCATCGGCCCGACGCTCGCGGCCGTCCAGACGCTGTCGTTCAGCGAGGGCAGCGCCGGACGCGGCGCGCTGCTGTCGCTGTTCTACTGCGCGGGCCTCGGCCTGCCGTTCCTCGCCGCCGCGCTCGCCTACCGGCGGGCGCTCGGCGCGTTCGGCGCGGTGAAACGGCACTATCCCCTGGTCATGCGGATCGGGGGCGGAATGCTCGTGGTGATCGGCGTCCTGCTGGTGACCGGAGTGTGGAACGACCTGACGATCGAGCTGAAGTCGTGGATCAACGGCTTTGAACCGGTGATGTGAATGACGGACACGGAGACCGAGGCGGGGCTCGAACGTCCGGCCGCGCGGCGGGCGGGGGACGAGCCGCCGCGGCCGACGGGGATCGGGCCGCTCGGGTGGCTGCGCTGGGCGTGGCGGCAGCTCACCACGATGCGGACGGCGCTGATCCTGCTGTTCCTCGTGGCGCTCGGCGCGGTGCCGGGATCGGCGCTGCCGCAGCGTCCCCAGGCGCCCGAACGCGTCACCAAGTACCTGGACGACCACCACACGCTCGGGCCGTTCTTCGACCGGCTGTCGCTGTTCGACGTGTTCTCCGCGCCGTGGTTCGCGGCGATCTACATCCTGCTGTTCGTGTCGCTGGCGGGCTGCGTGGTGCCGCGCGCGGTGCACCACTTCAAGGCGATGCGGGCGCGTCCGCCGGCCGCGCCGCGCAACCTCGCGCGCCTCCCGCAGACCGCCACGTACACGACGGACGCGACCCCCGACGAGGTGCTCGACCGAGCCCGGGGCGTCCTGCGCGGACGCCGGTTCCGGACGGACGCGGACGGGAGCGCCGTCGCCGCCGAGAAGGGCTACCTCGGCGAGACCGGCAACCTGCTGTTCCACGTCGCGCTGCTCGGGATGCTGTTCGCGCTCGGCGTCGGGAACCTGTTCGGCTACAAGGGCAACATCCTGCTCACCGAGGGCAAGACGTTCGCGAACGGCCTCAACAACTACGACCAGTTCTCGCCCGGACGGCGCTTCGACACGAGCGAGCTGGCCCCCTTCTCGCTCACGCTGGACGACTTCCGCGCCAAGTACGAGGTGAAGGGCGACAAGCGCGGCCAGGCCACCGACTTCACCGGGAAGCTCCGGTACCGGACGAGCCCGTCCGCGCCCGAGAAGCCCTACGACCTCAAGCTGAACCACCCGCTGAAGGTCGGCGGCGCGAAGGTGTACCTGCTCGGGCACGGGTACTCGCCGGTGTTCACCGTCCGGGACGCCAAGGGCCAGGTCGCCTTCCAGGACTCGGTGCCGTTCCTGCCGCTGGAGCCGCGCAACCTCACGTCCGAGGGCGTCATCAAGGTCCCGGACGCGCAGCCCGAGCAGCTCGCCTTCTACGCGATCCTGTGGCCGACCGCGATGGCGTCGTCGGACCAGAAGCAGATCGTGTCGGGCTTCCCGGCGCCGCTGCGCCCGGTCATCACGATCACCGCGTTCAAGGGCGACCTCGGGCTGGACTCGGGCACCCCGCAGTCGGTGTACAAGCTCGAAGGGCTCGGCAAGACGCTGAACCCGATCAAGGGCGGCGTAAAGCTGCTGGAGCCGGGCGAGAGCTTCAAGCTCCCCGATGGCGCCGGGACCGTCACGTTCGACGGCCTCAAGGAGTGGACGACCCTCTCGGTCAACCGCGACCCCGGCCGCCTGCCCGCGCTGATCGCCGCGATCCTCGCGGTGGCCGGGCTCGTCGCGTCGTTCACCGTCCGGCGCCGCAGGGTGTGGGTCCGTGCGAGCGCCGGAGACGACGGGCGTACGGTGGTGGAGGTCGGCGGCCTCACGCTGGGCAACCCGACCCCCGAGTTCGACGCCGTCGTCACCGCGCTGCGCGGCGCCCCCGAACCGGCCGAAACCCAGACGAAGGAGTGACCGGGGTGGACACTGCCGACCTCGCGAACCTGAGCGACAAGCTCATGCTGACGACCGTCGTGCTCTACATCGTCGCGATGGTGTCCTACGCCGCCGATCTCGGATTCGGCCGCCGCCGCGCCGAGGCCGAGGCGCACGCGGAGAAGAAGGTGCTCGTCGGCGCGGGCGCCCCCGCCGCCGAGGAACCGGCCGAAGCGCCGGCCGAGCCGACGCGGCGGACCGACTGGGCGCGGCTCGCGGTGACGCTGACCGCGCTCGGCTGGCTCGCCCACCTCGGCGTCCTCGTGACGCGCGGCCTGGCGGTGTCCCGCTGGCCGTGGGGCAACATGTACGAGTTCCTGACCGCGATCGCGTTCGCCGCGATGACGGCCTTCCTCGTCGTGCTCGTCCGCTTCAACGCCCGGTTCCTCGGCGCGTTCGTCACGCTCGCCGCCGTCATCGCGCTCGGCGTCGCCAACATCTGGCTGTACGACTCGGCGGGCCCGGTCTCACCGGCGCTGAACTCGTACTGGATCGCCATCCACGTCACCGCCGCGATCACCGCGACCGGCGCGTTCACCGTCGCGGGCTGCGCGACGCTCCTCTACCTGGTGCGCGAGCGCCGCGACGCCGCCCGCGCGGTGGACGCGCCCGGCGGGTTCTGGTCGCGCGTCCCGTCCACCGAGGACCTGGACCGGCTCGCGCTGCGCGTGACGATGTTCGGCTTCCCGGTCTGGACGGCCGCGATCATCATGGGCGCGATCTGGGCCGACGACGCCTGGGGCAGCTACTGGAGCTGGGACCCCAAGGAGGTCTGGTCCTTCGTCACCTGGATCGTCTACGCCGCCTACCTGCACGCCCGCGCGACGGCCGGGTGGAAGGGCCGCAAGGCCGCGATCCTGTCGCTGATCGCGTTCGGGGCGCTGCTGTTCAACTTCTTCGGCGTGAACTACATGTTCTCCGGGATGCACTCCTACGCCTGACGGTCAGTCGTCGCCCCGGAGCCTGCGGTCGAGGTCGCGCAGGAACTCCGGGTCGTCGTCCGGACCCTTGGGCCCGTAGCCGCCGCCGAGCGACGGCGTCAGCACACGCGGCCGCACGCGCGGACGGCCGAACGCGAGCCACAGCAGCGCCCCCGGCAGGAACCCGAACAGCGTCACGACGAACCAAGCGAACTTGGGCAGCCGACGCACCTCCCCCTCTTCGGTGGTGATGACGTCGAAGAGGCAGAACAGCCATGCTCCGACGATGACCAGGGCGACCAGCGCATACGCCATGATGCGAGGGTAACCCGTGACATGCGGGGGGTGACGGGGCGTCGGCGGTGGCTTACCCTGCCTCGGAGGCCCGGACGCCCGGCGGTCGCGCGGGGGTCCCTGAGCGAGGAGCCCGATGCGCTTCAGAGGCATCCACCGCAAGCCGCGCGACACGCGGTGGCGGGAGTTCGGCCGGGCCGTACCGGACGGGAACCGCGACACGGGCCGGGACCCGGGCGGCGCGGACGCGGGCCGGGCCGCCGACGGCAGCGCGGACGGCGCCGCCCGCCGGGACGGGCCGCGCACGCCCCGCCCGCGCGGCAGCCAGCCCCGGGACCGCTTCGGCAGGTTCCGCAAGGCGGGCCGCGACGACGACCTGCGCGCCGCGCCCGACGCCCGCTCCGCCGACGCCCCGGCCGAGCCCGCCCGGCCCCGGTTCGGCCGGCGCGACGCCCCGCCGCGTCCGCGCCGCGCCGAGTGGTGGCGCGACTACGAACTGGACCACGCGCTGCCCCGCGCCGAGCCGCACCCGCCGGGCCTGCCGCACGCCGCCGACGGACGCCGCCACTGCGGCGTGCTGGAACAGGTGCTGCACCGGCAGTGGGACGCGCGGCTGGGGCCGCCGCCGGCCGAGGTGATCCGCGCGGTCGACAGCCTCGCGGCGCTGCCGGACGGCCTGAAAGAGGTCCTCGCGGGCGGCCTGGACGGCATCTACGTCGGCGCGGGCGGCGTCCCCCGGCTGGACGACATGGGGCACCTGGCGGGGCGTCCGCTGCCGTCGGGCCGCGCGACGTGGGACATCTGCGCGGGCGCGTACGGCGACGGGAAGATCGTCGTGGGCGACCGGCCGTCCCCGACCCCGGACGTGATGCTGCACGAGGTCGGGCACGCGCTGGACGACATCGACGGCGAGCCGGGCACCTGGCAGTCCGACGGCCCGGCGTTCCGCGCGCTCTACGAACTGTGCCGCCCGCATCTGGCGAGCGATTTCCACCTTCAGGGCGACGCGCTCGGCCGCCGCGAGTTCTTCGCGGACGCGTTCGCGGCGATCTCGTCCCGGCAGCGTCCGGCACTGGTGGATATGCTCGCCGGCAACATCCGGGTGGCCCTTGAGGTCATGTTGTTCTTCAACCGAAGATACGGAATCTGACGCGGCGCGACGATCGGTACGGAGGTGATCGGGTATGTACGTGATCCGGCTGCCCGACGGCACGCTGCGGGTTCCCCACGGCGTCCTGTCCGAACCCGGGCACGACGCGGCCGAGGGACGGATCATCGCCCAGGCGTACGTGGAGATCGGTCCGGGTGATCCCGACTACGACCGGCTGCTGGCCGGATCGCTGACCGAGGCCGAGCTGGAGGAGAAGCGGCGCCGGTGGCGGGACGAGGACGACGACCTGCTGCGCACGTTCGAGGAGTGGAAGGCGGGCCGGGCCGAGGAGTGACCGGCGTGCCGCCGGGAGCCGGACCGGATCCGGAGACGGCCGTCCCTTCCGCCGCGCGGCAGGGGTCCGTCCCGGGTCCTAGCGTTCCGCGCCGACGGGTTCGTCGCCGCGCAGCAGGGCGTGCACCTCGGACTCCCGGAAGCGGCGGTGCCCGCCGGGCGTCCGGATACTGCTGATCCGACCGGCGGCGGCCCATCGGGTGACCGTCTTCGGGTCGACCCGGAACAGGGCGGCGACCTCCCCGGGGGTCAGCAGCCGTTCGCTCGTGCTCTCCACGTTTTCTCTCCCCCTTTGTCCCGCTCTCGGTGCGGGTGGACTGTTTCTAGTGTGGCGGTTCACGACCGGTTTCTCCCTTGTTTTCGGAAAACATCACGCTATGTAGTTTTCCGAGCTGGAGTGATGACAAGGGGTGAACGCCACTTTGATGACCGCTGTAACGGCATTCTCTCCCGCCTCGCCCGTCACGGCGCGGCGGCGGGCCGGGCCGTCGGCCGGAAAGGCGCGAACGCCAATCCGCGTGCCGTCCGGCAGTGCCGTTCCGTGCGCGTCGCGGCCCGCCGGGCGCCGATTCGTCCGGGGCCGCGAGACGGCGACGGGCGACGAACCCGGTGGACCGGACGATCCCGCCGTCCATGATCTTAGGGAGAACGCGGCGCCCGCACATCCGGTTCCCGGTCACCGGTTCGTCATCGTCCGCGCGCCGAGTGGACGCGGCGACAGATTTTCTTGCGCGCCCGTGATCAGAATCGAAAATGACTCACGTTCGGTCTCCGGACCGCTTTCCCGCCGCGAATGTCCCGCCCGCCGACCCCGCCGCCGACCATCGCGCACACGCGGGTACGCTCGACCTGTCATGCGACCAGTACTGCTCTACACCCTGGCGCGGTTCGCGATCTTCCTCGCCACCGCGGGCGTCCTCGTGCTCGTCGGCGCACGCGGCGTCCTGCTGCTCCTGCTGTCCCTCCTCATCAGCGGCGTGGTCAGCTTCGTCCTCCTGTCGCGCCAGCGCGACCGGATGTCGTCGATCGTCGAGACGGGCGTCCGCCGCCAGCGCACCCGCTTCCGCGACGCGCGCACCAAGGAAGACGTCTGACCCTGCCCCCCGGGCGGCGCGGGCCGTCCTTCTAGGGTGGGGCCATGACCCGCGCCTCTCTGGACAAACAGCCCGCCGACGTGGCGGCGATGTTCGACGACACCGCCGAGCGCTACGACCTCCTCAACACCCTCATGACCGGGGGGCGGGACCGCCGGTGGCGGCGGGAGGTCGTCCGGGCGCTGGACGCGCGGCCGGGCGAGCGCGTCCTTGACCTCGCGGCCGGGACGGGGACGTCCTCGGTGCCGTTCGCGAACGCCGGGGCGCACACGGTGGCGTGCGACTTCTCGCTCGGGATGCTGCGCGTCGGCGTCCGCCGCAAGGCCGGTGTCGCGAACCTGCGGTTCGTCGCGGGCGACGCGCTGAAGCTGCCGTTCGCCGACGGCGCGTTCGACGCCGTCACGATCTCGTTCGGGCTGCGCAACGTCGCCGACACCGGGCACGCGCTGCGCGAGCTGCGCCGGGTGACGCGGCCGGGCGGACGGCTGCTCGTCTGTGAGGTCAGTCACCCGCCGAACGCCTTGCTCGCGCTGGGCCACAAGGCGCACCTTCGGTACGGGCTCCCGTTGCTGGCCAGGGTCAGCTCCAATCCCGACTCCTACCATTACCTGGCCGAATCGACGCTCGCGTGGCCGGATCAGGCGGCGCTCGCCGCGCTGCTCGCCGACGCGGGCTGGACGAAGGTCCGCTGGCGCGACCTGACGTTCGGCGTCGCGGCCCTCCATCACGCGCTGAACCCGTCCTGACCTGGTTCGGGACGCGCGTTTCCCGGACTTTCGGACCGAACCGAACCCACCATCACCCAGAGGTACCCACCGGTGCTCTGGAAGGAATAGACTCCCCAACGGATTCTTGTGAAGTACTTCACAAGCGAACGAACTAAGAGGAACGCCGTGACCGACTCCACCCGGCAGGCCGACGTGATCGTCGTCGGGGCAGGACCCGCCGGATCGTCCACCGCCTACTGGCTGGCCCAGGCCGGCCTGGACGTGCTCCTGCTGGAGAAGGCGACGTTCCCCCGGGACAAGATCTGCGGCGACGGGCTCACGCCCCGCGCCGTCCGCGCCCTGATCTCGATGGGCGTCGACATCAACGGCGACGGCTGGAGCCGCAACAAGGGCCTGCGCATCTACGGCGGCGGCACCCGCGTCGAGCTGGCCTGGCCCGAACTCGCGAGCTTCCCCGACTTCGGGCTCGTCCGCACCCGCATGGACCTGGACCGGTTGCTCGCCGAGCACGCCGTCCACGCCGGCGCGAAGCTCTACCAGGGCTGCAACGTCACGGGACCGATCCTGGACGACCGCACCGACCGCGTCGTCGGCGTCGCCGCCAAGTACGACGGCGAGGAGGTCGAGTTCCACGCCCCGCTCGTCGTCGCCGCCGACGGCAACTCCACCCGGCTGTCGCTGGCGATGGGCCTGCGCCGCCGCGAGGACCGTCCGATGGGCGTCGCGATCCGCCGCTACTACGAGAGCCCCCGCCACACCGACGACTACATGGAGGCGTGGCTCGAACTCTGGGACGGCCAGCGCCTGCTCCCCGGCTACGGCTGGGTCTTCCCCGTCGCGGACGGCACCTGCAACGTCGGCCTCGGCCTGCTGAACACGAGCAAGGCGTTCCAGAGCGTCGACTACCGCGCCATGCTCAAGGGCTGGACGGCGCAGATGCCGCCCGAGTGGCAGTTCGACGAGGAGCACGCCACGTCCCCGGCGCGCGGCGCCGCGCTGCCGATGGGCTTCAACCGGCAGCCGCACTACACGCGCGGGATGCTGCTCGTCGGCGACGCGGGCGGAATGGTCAACCCGTTCAACGGCGAGGGCATCGACTACGCGCTGGAGTCCGGGCGGCTCGCCGCCGACATCATGGTGCAGGCCCTCGCCCGCCGCACCCGCGCCCAGCGCGAGCGCACCCTGTACGAGTACCCGCGCATCCTCAAGGAGGAGCACGGCGGGTACTTCACGCTCGCCCGCGTCTTCGTCCAGGCGATCGGCGACCCGCGGGTGATGAAGTTCCTGACGACGCACGGCCTGCCGCACCCGACGCTGATGCGGTTCACGCTCAAGCTGCTGGCCAACCTCACCGACCCGCGCGGCGGCGACGCCGCCGACCGCGTCATCAACGCGATGCGGAAGCTGGCGCCCGCGGCATGAGCGAGACGGCGACGCACGGGACGGCCGGACGGCCTCGCATGACCTGACCCCCGGAGGGGAGTGCTATTGATCACCTTGGCTAGGGTGGCGACCCGTGCCCGTGACCGGCGTCACGGGCGCACGGCGGGTCTCGCCGTCCCGGCGCGTCCGCGCGTCCGAGCGCGCGGCCCCGTGCGCGCCACGTACAACGTCGTACGACCCGAGGGGAGGCGGTAGGGCGTGGACCTCTACGTTCCGATCATCGTGCTGGGAGTGCTGGCGTTTCTCTTCGCCGCCGGCTCGGTGCTGATGGCGTCCATGACCGGGCCGAAGCGGTGGAACCGCGCCCGGCTGGAGGCCTACGAGTGCGGAATCGAGCCGACCCCCCAGCCGGTCGGCGGCGGACGTTTCCCGGTCAAGTACTACCTGACGGCGATGCTGTTCATCGTCTTCGACATCGAGATCATCTTCCTTTATCCCTGGGCGGTCGCCTTCGACCACCTGGGGATTTTTGGTTTGGTCGAAATGGTGTTGTTCATCGCAACCGTCCTGGTGGCGTACGCCTACATCTGGCGTCGCGGCGGTCTGGAGTGGGACTGAGATGGGTCTGGAAGAGAAGCTGCCCAGCGGCTTCCTGCTGACCACGGTCGAGCAGGTCGCCGGATGGGCGCGCAAGAGCTCGGTGTGGCCGGCGACGTTCGGTCTCGCGTGCTGCGCGATCGAGATGATGGCCGCGGGAGACCCCCGGCACGACTTCTCGCGGTGGGGCATGGAACGCGCCTCCGCGACGCCCCGGCAGGCCGACCTGATGATCGTCGCGGGCCGGGTCAGCCAGAAGATGGCGCCGGTGCTCCGGCAGATCTACGACCAGATGACCGAGCCGAAATGGGTCATCGCGATGGGCGTGTGCGCGTCGTCGGGCGGCATGTTCAACAACTACGCGGTCGTGCAGGGCGTGGACCACATCGTCCCGGTCGACATCTACCTGCCCGGCTGCCCGCCGCGGCCGGAGATGCTGCTGGACGCGATCCTCAAGCTGCACGACAAGATCCAGAACACCAAGCTCGGGCCGCAGCGCGCGCGGCAGGTCCGCGAGCTGGAGGAGGCCAAGCGGCGGCAGCTCCCGCTGCTGGGTCAGCCGGGAGGGGCGCGATGACCTCGGAGAACCCCGAGCAGAAGGCCGAGCAGGCCGCCGACCGGCTGCCGGCCAAGACCGCCGAGGAGCGCCGCGAGCAGCCCGTCGTGCGGACGGGCATGTTCGGCGCGAGGACGACCGGGGACACGTCCGGCTACGGGCGGCTCGTCGTCCGGCAGCGGCCGAAGGCGCAGTCCGAACGTCCCTACGGCGGCCCGGACGGCGCCGCCGAACCGGGTGCGTTCGACGCCGTCGCCGACGCGCTGGAGGCCGCCCTGCCCGACTTCGGCGCGGCCGTCGAGCGCGTCGTGGTGGACCGGGGCGAGCTGACGTTCCACGTCCGCCGCGAGCACCTGCCGGCGGTCGCCCGGACGATGCGCGACCGTCCCGACCTGCGGTTCGAGCTGTGCAGCGGCGTCTCGGGCGTCCACTTCCCCGAGGACGAGGGCGCCGAACTGCACGCCATCTACCACCTGCTGTCGATCACCCACAACCGCCGCGTGCGGCTGGAGGTGACGTGCCCCGACGCCGACCCGCACATCCCGTCGGTGGTGGACGTCTACCCCACGAACAACTGGCACGAGCGCGAGACCTACGACTTCTTCGGGATCGTGTTCGACGGCCATCCGGCGCTCACCCGCATCGAGATGCCGGACGACTGGGTGGGGCACCCGCAGCGCAAGGACTATCCGCTCGGCGGGATCCCCGTCGAGTACCGCGGCGCGGAGATCCCCCCGCCGGATGAGCGGAGGTCGTACGTATGAGTTCCACGAAATATACGGAGTACGACGCGTACGCCGCCGATGAGGCGGCCGAGGGGCGTGTCTTCGACGTCAACGGCCAGGACTGGGACCGGGTCGTCGCGGGCGCGGAGGACGGCTCCGACGAGCGGCTCGTCGTCAACATGGGCCCGCAGCACCCGTCCACGCACGGGGTGCTGCGGCTGGTGCTGACGCTGGACGGCGAGACCGTCAACGACTGCCGGGTGGGCATCGGGTACCTGCACACCGGCATCGAGAAGAACATGGAGTTCCGCACCTGGACGCAGGGCGTGACGTTCTGCACCCGCATGGACTACCTCGCCCCGCTGTTCAACGAGACGGCGTACTGCCTGGGTGTGGAGAAGCTGCTCGGGATCACCGACCGGGTGCCGGAGCGGGCGCAGATCATCCGCGTGATGATGATGGAGCTCAACCGCATCTCCTCCCACCTGGTCGCGATCGCCACGTTCGGCCTGGAACTGGGCGCGACGACGGTCATGCTCAACGGGTTCATCGAGCGCGAGTACACCCTCGACCTGTTCGAGGAGATCTCGGGGCTGCGCATGAACATGGCGTACGTGCGCCCGGGCGGCGTTGCCCAGGACCTGCCGAGCGGCGCGCTCGGGAAGGTCCGCGAGTACCTGGACCGGATGCCGAAGCGCATCAAGGCGCTCCGCAAGCTGATGGACGAGAACCCCGTCTTCCTGGCCCGGACCAGGGACATCGCGTATCTCGACCTTACCGGGTGCATGGCGCTCGGGATCACCGGCCCCGTCCTGCGCGCGACCGGCCTCCCGTGGGACCTGCGCAAGTCCCAGCCGTACTGCGGTTACGAGACCTACGACTTCGACGTCCCGACGCAGGAGTCGGCGGACGTGTACGGCCGCTACCTGGTGCGGATGGCCGAGATGGAGGAGTCGCTGAAGATCGTCGAGCAGTGCGTGGAGCGGCTGCGGACGGTCCAGGGCCCGGTGATGATCGAGGACAAGAAGATCGGCTGGCCCGCGAAGCTCGCGATCGGCGCGGACGGCATGGGCAACTCGCCCCGGCACATCGCGCACATCATGGGCACGTCGATGGAAGCGCTGATCCACCACTTCAAGCTGGTGACCGAGGGCTTCCGGGTGCCGGCCGGGCAGGCGTACGCGGCGATCGAGTCGCCGCGCGGCGAACTCGGCGTCCACGTCGTGAGCGACGGCGGGACGCGGCCCTACCGGGTGCACTTCCGCGACCCGTCCTTCACGAACCTCCAGGCGACGCCCGCGATGGCGGAGGGCGGCATGATCGCCGACGTCATCGCCGCGGTCGCCTCGATCGACCCGGTGATGGGGGGAGTCGACCGATGACCGAGCACCTGGGACCGCCCGTCGGCGAGGAGCCGGGGCAGCACCGCGGCGAGCCGATGCAGCTCGAACCGCCCTACGGCGGGACGGCGCCGTACGACCTGGAGACCCGCGAGGCGCTGGAGCGGGACGCCAAGGAGATCATCGCCCGCTACCCGAAGGCGCGGTCGGCGCTGCTGCCGATGCTGCATCTCGTCCAGTCGGTGGACGGGCACATCACGCAGCGCGGCATCGACCTGTGCGCGGACCTGCTCGGCATCACGGCCGCGCAGGTCACGGGCGTGGCGACGTTCTACACGCAGTACAAGCGCAAGCCCGTCGGGGAGTACCACGTCGGCGTCTGCATCAACACGCTGTGCGCGGTGATGGGCGGCGACCAGATCTGGGCGGAGCTGAGCGAGCACGTCGGCGTCGGCCATGACGAGGCGACGCCGGACGGCACCGTCTCGCTGGAGCGCATCGAGTGCAACGCCGCCTGCGACTTCGCGCCGGTCATGACGGTGAACTGGGAGTTCTTCGACGACATGACCCCGGAGAAGGCCAAGGCGCTGGTGGACGACCTGCGCGCGGGCCGGGAGGTCGCGCCGTCGCGCGGCCCCCAGCGGGTCTGCACGTGGAAGGACGCGTCGCGGGTGCTCGCGGGCTTCCCCGACGGACGGGCGCACGAGGGCGTCCAGGCGGGGCCGCAGTCGCTGCGCGGACTGGAGGTCGCGCGCGACAACGGCTGGGCGGCGCCGCCCGTCCCGGCCGGTCCGGTGGACGCCGAGCCGCCGACGCCCGACGAGGTCACCGACCCGCCGCCGAACGAGCCCGGCAAGCCCATCGGCGGCTCGGTGAAGCCGGGGAGCCAGGAGGGACGCAACCAGTGACCACGTTGACTCCCATCCTCACGAAGAACTGGCACCAGCCGGACTCGTTCACCCGCGCCGGATACGAGCGCGAGGGCGGTTACGGCGCGCTGCGCAAGGCGCTGACGCTGGAGCCGGACGCGATCGTCCAGGCCGTCAAGGACTCGGGCCTGCGCGGACGCGGCGGCGCCGGGTTCCCCACCGGCATGAAGTGGGGCTTCCTGCCGCCGAGCAGCCCGAACCCGCGCTACCTCGTGGTGAACGCCGACGAGTCCGAGCCGGGGACGTGCAAGGACATCCCGCTGATGCTGGCGAACCCGCACGTCCTGGTCGAGGGCGTGATCATCAGCGCGTACGCGATCAAGTCGAACCACGCGTTCATCTACGTGCGCGGCGAGGTCCTGCACGTGATCCGCCGCTTGCAGCGCGCGGTCGCCGAAGCCTACGAGGCCGGTTACATCGGCAAGAACATCCTCGGCTCGGGCTACGACCTGGAACTGGTCGTCCACACCGGCGCCGGGGCGTACATCTGCGGCGAGGAGACGGCGCTGCTCGACTCGCTGGAGGGATTCCGCGGACAGCCCAGGCTCAAGCCCCCCTTCCCGGCGGTGGCGGGCCTGTACGGCGGGCCCACCGTCATCAACAACGTCGAGTCGATCGCGTCGGTTCCCTCGATCGTCGCCAACGGCGCGGACTGGTTCGCCTCGATGGGGACGGAGAAGTCGCAGGGCTTCGGGATCTTCTCGCTGTCGGGGCACGTGACGCGTCCCGGCCAGTACGAGGCGCCGCTCGGGATCACGCTGCGGGAGCTGCTGGCGATGGCGGGCGGCGTCCGAGGCGGGCGCCGGCTGAAGTTCTGGACGCCCGGCGGATCGTCCACGCCGCTGTTCACCGACGAGCACCTGGACGTCCCGCTGGACTTCGAGTCCGTCGGCGCGGCCGGGTCGATGCTCGGCACCCGCGCGCTCCAGATCTTCGACGAGACCGTGTGCGTCGTCCGCGCGGTGCTGCGCTGGTCGGAGTTCTACGCGCACGAGTCGTGCGGGAAGTGCACGCCGTGCCGCGAGGGCACCTACTGGTACAAGCAGATGCTCAAGCGGCTGGAGGCCGGGCAGGGCTCCGAAGACGACCTCGACACCCTGCTCGACCTGTCCGACAACATCCTCGGCCGGTCGTTCTGCGCCCTCGGCGACGGCGCGACGAGCCCGGTGGTCTCGTCCATCAAGCTGTTCCGGGACGAGTACCTCGCGCACTTCGAGCAGGGCGGCTGCCCGTTCGACCCGGCCAAGTCCACGCTCTGGGCAGGTACCCGATGACAGTCACCAACAGCGAACGCACGGCCGAGGCCGTGGAGATGGTGTCCTGCACGATCGACGGCTTCGAGATCGAGGTGCCGAAGGGCACGCTGATCATCCGGGCCGCCGAGCTGCTCGGCATCCAGATCCCCCGGTTCTGCGACCACCCGCTCCTGGACCCGGTCGGCGCGTGCCGCCAGTGCCTGGTCGAGATCCCGGACGCGGGCAACGGGCGCGGCATGCCGAAGCCGCAGGCGTCCTGCACGACGGCCGTCATGCCGGGCATGGTGGTGAAGACGCAGCTCACCTCGGCCGTCGCCGACAAGGCGCAGCACGGCGTGATGGAACTGCTGCTGATCAACCACCCGTTGGACTGCCCGATCTGCGACAAGGGCGGCGAGTGCCCGCTGCAGAACCAGGCGATGTCCAACGGACGCGGCGAGTCCCGGTTCGTCGAGGCCAAGCGGACGTTCCCCAAGCCGATCCCGCTGTCGCCGCAGGTCCTGCTGGACCGCGAGCGCTGCATCCAGTGCGCGCGGTGCACGCGGTTCTCCGACCAGATCGCCGGGGACGCGTTCATCGACCTGTTCGAGCGCGGCGCCAAGGAGCAGGTCGGCGCGGCCGAGGACAAGCCGTTCCAGTCCTACTTCTCCGGCAACACCGTCCAGATCTGCCCGGTCGGCGCGCTGACCGGCGCGGCGTACCGGTTCCGGTCGCGGCCGTTCGACCTCGTCTCGACGCCGAGCGCGTGCGAGCACTGCGCGTCCGGCTGCGCGCTGCGCACCGACCACCGGCGCGGGAAGGTCACGCGGCGGCTGGCGGGCGACGACCCGCGCGTCAACGAGGAGTGGAACTGCGACAAGGGCCGGTGGGCGTTCACCTACCAGACCCGTCCGGAGCGGCTGACGCACCCGCTCGTCCGCAATGAGCAGGGTGAGCTGGAGGTCGCGTCCTGGCCCGAGGCGCTGGCGATCGCGGCGCGCGGGCTGGCGGCGGCGCACGGCCGGGCCGGGGTCCTGACCGGCGGACGCGTCACGCTCGAAGACGCCTACGCCTACGCCAAGTTCGCCCGCATTGCGCTCGGCACCAACGACGTGGACTTCCGGGCGCGGGCGCACTCGGCGGAGGAGACGGCGTTCCTCGCCGCGTCGGTGGCGGGCCGTCCGATCGAGGTCTCCTACGACGACCTGGAGAAGGCGCCGGTCGTGCTGCTCGCCGGGTTCGAGCCGGAGGAGGAGTCCCCGATCGTCTTCCTGCGGCTGCGCAAGGCGTTCCGCAAGCACGGCCTGAAGGTGTTCGCGGTCGCGCCGTTCGCGACGCGCGGGCTGGCGAAGGTCGGCGGGACGCTCGTCCCGGCCGTCCCGGGCGGGGAGGCCGAGGTGCTCGGCGCGCTCGCCGACCGGCCCGACGTCCGCGACCTGCTCGCCGAGCCCGGCGCGGTGATCCTCGCCGGGGAGCGGCTGGCGGCCAGCCCCGGCGCGCTGTCCACGGTGGCGCGGCTCGCCGCGATCACCGGCGCGCGGACGGCCTGGGTGCCGCGCCGCGCGGGCGAGCGCGGGGCGCTGGAGGCGGGCGCGCTGCCCGGCCTCCTGCCGATCGGCCGTCCGGTCGCCGACCCCGCCGCCCGCGCCGAGGTCGCGCGGGTGTGGGGCGTGGCGGGCCTGCCGGCCGCGCCGGGCCGGGACGCGAACGCGATCGTCGCCAACGCGGTGGCGGGCGGGCTCGGCGCGCTGCTGGTCGGCGGGGTGGATCCCTACGACCTGCCCGACCCGGACGCGGTCCTCGCCGCACTGGACGCGACACCCTTCGTCGTCAGCCTGGAGCAGCGGCCGAGTGCCGTCACCGACCGCGCCGACGTGGTGCTGCCGGTCGCGGCCGTCGCCGAGAAGGCGGGCACGTTCGTGGACTGGGAGGGCCGGGGACGGTCCTTCGACGCCGTCCTGCGCCAGTCCGGGCGGCTGTCGGACCTGCGGGTCCTGGACGCGCTCGCCGGCGAGATGGACGTCCACCTGGCCCTGCCCGGCCCGGACGCCGCCCGCCGCGAGCTGGCCGAACTCGGCGCCTACCGGGGCGACCGGCCCGAGCCGCCGAACGTCGCGGCGCGGATCGTCCCGCAGCCCGCGGCCGGCGAGGCGGTCGTCGCGACCTGGCGGCTGCTGCTGGACCGGGGCCGTCTCCAGGACGGCGAGCCGTACCTGGCGGGCACCGCCAAGCCCGCCGTCGCCCGGCTGTCGGCCGCCACCGCCGCCGAGATCGGCGCGGGCGCCACCGTCACCGTCACGGGCCCGCGCGGCGCCGTGACGCTCCCGCTGGAGATCACCCCGGACCTGCCCGACCGGGTGGTGTGGCTTCCGACGAACTCGGCGGACTGCGTCCTGCACCGGGACGTGGGGGCGACCGCCGCAAGCGTGGTCACGATCTCCTCGGGAGGCTCGGCATGAGCGTGTTGGCGGAGGCGGCGCCGGACCCGACGCTGCCCGGCTTCGGGCACGACCCGTGGTGGCTGGTCGGCGGCAAGGTCCTCGCGATCTTCGTGTTCCTGGTGCTGACGGTCCTGCTGTCGATGTGGGTCGAGCGCCGCGTCATCGGCCGGATGCAGCTCCGCGTCGGCCCCAACAGGGCCGGGCCGTTCGGCCTGCTCCAGGGGCTCGCCGACGGCGTCAAGCTGGCGCTGAAGGAGGACATCGTCCCGCGCGGCGTGGACAAGGTGGTGTTCGTCCTCGCGCCGATCGTGTCGGCCGTGCCCGCGTTCGTGTCGTTCATCATCATCCCGTTCGGGCCGACGGTGTCGGTGTTCGGGCACCAGACGGCGTTGCAGGGCACGGACCTGCCGGTCGCGGTGCTGCTCGTCCTCGCGATGTCCTCGATGGGCGTCTACGGGATCGTGCTCGCGGGCTGGTCGTCGATGTCGCCCTACTCGCTGCTCGGCGGGCTCCGCTCGTCCGCGCAGGTGATCTCCTACGAGATCGCGATGGGGCTGTCGTTCGTCGCGGTGTTCCTGTTCGCCGGGACGATGTCGACCAGCGGGATCGTCGCCGCGCAGCACGACCGCTGGTTCGCGGTGCTGCTGCTGCCGTCGTTCGTCATCTACGTCGTCACGATGATGGGCGAGTCCAACCGCATCCCGTTCGACCTCCCCGAGGGCGAGGGCGAACTGGTCGGCGGGTTCCACACCGAGTACTCGTCGCTGAAGTTCGCGATGTTCTTCCTCGCCGAGTACATCAACCTCGCCACCCTGTCCGCGCTCGCCACCACGCTGTTCCTCGGCGGCTGGCGCGCGCCCGCCCCGATCTCCACCGTGTGGGCCGGGGCGAACACCGGGTGGTGGCCGGTGCTGTGGTTCCTCGTCAAGCTGTGGCTGTTCATCTTCTTCTTCATCTGGCTGCGCGGCTCGCTGCCCCGCGTCCGCTACGACCAGCTCATGAAGCTCGGCTGGAAGATCCTCATGCCGGTCTCCATCGGCTGGATCCTCATCGTCGCGACGGTGAAGGCGCTGCAGAACGAGGGCCGCGACATCCGGACGATCCTGCTGTACGCGGTGGGCGTCGCCGTCGTGATCCTGGTGCTCTCGCTGCTGTGGGAGACGCTGCGCGGCCGGTCCGACGACGGCTCCGAGGCCGCCGAGCAGGAGCCCCGGGCGCCGGCGGACGCGGGCGGGTTCCCCGTCCCGCCGCTGGACGCACCGCACTACCACGGCCGCCCCGGCCCGTCCGGCCGGGGGACCGCAACTTCTCGTGAGGAGGTCGGCAGTGGGCTTCACTGACTTCCTGAACCCCGTGAAGGGGTTCGGGGTCTCGTTCCACCAGTTGTTCACGAAGAGCGAGACCGTCCAGTACCCCGAGGTGAAGAAGCCGACCGCGCCGCGCTTCCACGGCCGTCACCAGCTCAACCGCTGGCCGGACGGCCTGGAGAAGTGCGTCGGCTGTGAACTGTGCGCGTGGGCGTGCCCCGCGGACGCGATCTTCGTGGAGGGGGCCGACAACACCGCCGACGAGCGCTACTCCCCGGGCGAGCGGTACGGCCGCGTCTACCAGATCAACTACCTGCGCTGCATCCTGTGCGGGCTGTGCATCGAGGCGTGCCCGACGCGGGCGCTGACGATGACCAACGAGTACGAACTGGCCGACGACAGCCGCGAGAGCCTGATCTACACCAAGGACATGCTGCTCGCGCCGCTGCGCGAGGGCATGGAGACGCCGCCGCACGCCATGCGGCTCGGCGAGACCGAAGAGGACTACTACCGGCTCGGCCTCCAGCCCGACGAAGGGGGTGAGGGCCGGTGACCGCGCTCGCGGGACATGTCGCGGACGCGCAGTCGGGGGAGCCGTTCTTCTTCTGGCTCCTCGCGATCGTGTCCACCCTGGCCGCGCTCGGCATGATCTTCATGCGGCGGGCCGTCCACTCGGCGCTGCTGCTGGCCGTCGTGATGCTCTGCCTCGCCGCGCTGTACGCGATCGAGGGGGCGCCGTTCCTGGCGTTCGTGCAGGTCATCGTGTACACCGGCGCGGTTCTGATGCTGTTCCTGTTCGTGCTGATGCTCGTCGGCGTCACGTCCACCGACTCGCTGGTGGAGACGATCCGGGGGCAGCGGCTCTGGGCGGCGATCGCGGCGATCGGGTTCGTCGTCCTGCTGGCGGCCGGGCTCGGCAACGCGGCGGTCGGCGACGCGGCGGGCCTGGCCCGCGCCAACGCCGACGGCAACGTCCTCGGCCTGGCCCGGCTGCTGTTCACCCGCTACGTGTTCGCCTTCGAGGCGACGAGCGCGCTGCTCATCACGGCCGCGCTCGGCGCGATGGTCCTCGCGCACCGCGAGCGGACGACGCCGAAGCCGACGCAGCGCGAACTGTCGCAGCGCCGGTTCCTGTCGGGCCGCGACCCCGGCCCGCTGCCGATCTCGGGCACCTACGCCCGGCACAACGCGGTCGACATGCCCGCGCTGCTGCCGGACGGCACCCCGTCGGAGCTGTCGGTCAGCCCCGTCCTCACCGCCCGCGCCGACACGGCCGAGCGCCACCCCGACCTGGACGGCCTGTCCGAGCGCGAGGCGGTCGCGACGGACGTCGAGGCCGTCCAGCAGTCCACCGCCGAGGCCCACGACGCCGGCGAGGGCTCGCGCCAGGTCTACCGCGCCGCAGACACGGAAGGCACCTCATGAGTCCGGGGCACTATCTCGCACTGTCTGCGGTGCTGTTCACGATCGGCGGGCTCGGGGTGCTCGTCCGCCGCAACGCGATCGTGCTGTTCATGTGCGTCGAGCTGATGCTCAACGCCACGAACCTCGCGTTCGTCACCTTCGCCCGGATGCACGGCAACCTCGACGGCCAGATCATCGCGTTCTTCGTGATGGTCGTGGCGGCGGCCGAGGTCGTGGTGGGCCTGGCGATCCTCATGACCATCTTCCGGACGCGCAGGTCCTCGTCGGTCGACGACGCGAACCTGCTGAAGTACTGAGAGGCCAGGGATGAAAGCGGAAGGCGTCCAGGCCGCTGCCTGGCTCCTCATCGCCCTGCCCCTCGCCGGGTCGGCGCTGCTGCTGCTCGGCGGCCGCCGGACCGACAAGTGGGGGCACTGGCTCGGCACGTTCGCGACGGTCGCGTCGTTCGGGGTCGGCGTCGCGGCGCTCGTCCAGATGCTCGGCTACGACGCCGACGAACGGCATCGCACGCTGCACCTGTGGGAGCTGTTCCGCGCGGGCGGCATCAAGGTGGACGCGGACCTGCTGGTGGACCCGCTGTCCATCAGCTTCGTGCTGCTGATCACCGGCGTCGGGTCGCTGATCCACGTCTACTCCATCGGCTACATGGAGCACGACCCCGACCGGCGGCGGTTCTTCGCCTACCTCAACTTGTTCGTCGCGGCGATGCTGCTGCTCGTCCTCGGCGACAACTACGTGATCATGTTCATGGGCTGGGAGGGCGTGGGTCTCGCGTCGTACCTGCTCATCGGGTTCTGGCAGCACAAGCCGACCGCCGCGACCGCCGCGAAGAAGGCGTTCGTGGTGAACCGCGTCGGCGACTTCGGGCTCCTCATCGCGATCTTCCTGATGTTCGGGACGTTCGGGACGGTCGGGTTCGACCAGATCCTCGGCACCGGCGGCGAGCACCACGGCCTGGCCGCGCAGCTCTCCACCGGCACCGCTACGGCGATGGGCCTGCTGCTGCTCGTCGGCGCGTGCGGCAAGTCCGCGCAGCTCCCGCTCCAGTCCTGGCTGCTGGACGCGATGGAGGGCCCGACGCCCGTCTCCGCGCTCATCCACGCCGCGACGATGGTGACGGCGGGCGTGTACCTGATCGTCCGGTCCGGGCCGATCTTCGAGATGTCGGAGACGGCGCGGCTGGTCGTGACGATCGTCGGCGCGGCGACGCTCATCGCCGGTGCGATCATCGGTACCGGCAAGGACGACATCAAGAAGGCCCTCGCCGGGTCCACGATGTCGCAGATCGGCTACATGACCCTGGCGGCCGGGCTCGGGAGACCGGGCTACGTGTTCGCCATCGCGCACCTCATCGCGCACGGCTTCTTCAAGGCGGGCCTGTTCCTCGGCGCCGGATCGGTCATGCACGGCATGGACGACGACGTGAACATGCGCCACTACGGCGGCCTGTTCAAGAAGATGTCGATCACCGGCGCGACGTTCGGGCTCGGCTACTTCGCGATCATCGGCGTGCCGGGCCTGTCCGGCTGGTTCACCAAGGACGGCATCATCGAGGCCGCCTACGACAAGGGCGGGACGTCCGGGGCGATCCTCGGCACGTGCGCGCTGCTCGGCGCGGGCCTCACGGCGTACTACATGTCGCGCGTGATGTTCATGACGTTCTTCGGCGAGAAGCGCTGGGAGGACGGCGTCCACCCGCACGAGTCCCCGAAGATCATGACGATCCCGCTGGTGATCCTCGCGTTCGGGTCGGTGTTCGCGGGCGGCTGGCTCGTCCTCGGCGGCTTCGGCGACTTCCTCGCCCCGGTCGTCGGCGAGTCCGAGCACGACTTCAAGGCGATCTCGCTGGCCGGCGTCGGGACGTTCGTCCTCATGCTCGCGGGCGTCGCGCTCGCCTGGTGGCAGTACGGCAGCCGCAAGGTGCCGCGCGAGGCGCCGAAGGGCTCGTTCGTCACCGTCGCGGCCCGCCGCGACCTGTACGGCGACGCGATCAACGAGTCGCTGCTCATGCGGCCCGGCCAGTGGCTGACCCGGCTCGCGGTCTGGTTCGACGGCCGGGGCGTGGACGGGCTCGTGAACGGCATCGCGGCCGGGATCGGCGGCACGTCCGGCCGCGTCCGCCGCCTCCAGACCGGGTTCGCCCGTTCGTACGCCCTTTCCATGTATCTCGGCGCGGCAGTGATCCTGGCGGCGCTCCTGGTGGTGAACGTCACGTGAACGACTTTCCCTGGCTGAGCGTGCTCATCGCGCTGCCGCTCGTCGGCGCGGTCGCGGTGGCCCTGCTGCCCCGCGACCGGGAGACGCTCGCCAAGCAGGCCGCGTTCGGGATCTCGGCCGTCGTGGGCGTCCTCGCGATCGTCATGGCGACCGGGTTCGACTCGGACGGCGCGCGGTTCCAGTTCACCGAGACGCACTGGTGGATCAAGCAGTTCGGCGTCCACTGGGCGCTCGGGGTGGACGGCATCGCGCTCACCCTGATCCTGCTGTCGGTGGTGCTCGTCCCGCTCGTCATCCTCGCGTCCTGGAGCGACGCCGAGCGGTCCGGCGGCGTGGACGGCGCCCCGCCGAAGGGCTCGGTGAAGACGTACTTCGCGCTGATCCTGGCGCTGGAGGCGGCGATGATCGGCGTCTTCGCGGCGACCGACGTCTTCCTCTTCTACGTCTTCTTCGAGGCGATGCTGATCCCGGTGTACTTCATCATCGGGTTCTACGGCGGGCCGCAGCGGTCGTACGCGGCCGTGAAGTTCCTGCTGTACTCGCTGTTCGGCGGGCTGCTGATGCTCGTCTCGGTGATCTGGCTGTTCCCGCTGTCGGCCAAGCCGGTCGGCGAGGGGGGCCTCGGGCACGGGACGTTCCTGTTCACCGAGCTGAACACGATGCACGTCGACCCGACGACCGCCAAGTGGCTGTTCCTCGGCTTCTTCGTCGCGTTCGCGATCAAGGCGCCGATGGTGCCCGTCCACACCTGGCTGCCGGACGCGGCGCAGCAGTCCCCGGCCGGGGCGCTGGTGCTCATCGTCGGCGTCCTGGACAAGGTCGGCACCTACGGGATGCTCCGGTTCTGCCTGGAGCTGTTCCCGGGCGCCGCCAAGTGGGCGACGCCGGTCGTGCTCGCGCTCGCGGTCGTCAGCGTGATCTACGGTGCCGTCCTCGCGATCGGGCAGGTGGACCTCAAGCGGCTCGTCGCCTACACGTCGGTGTCGCACTTCGGGTTCATCGTGCTCGGCGTGTTCGCGATGACGACGGCCGGCCAGTCCGGCGCCGCGCTCTACATGATCAACCACGGGTTCGCGACCGGAGCGCTGTTCCTGCTGGTCGGGTTCATGATCGTCCGGCGGCGGTCGGCGCGGATCTCCGACTTCGGCGGCGTCCAGAAGAAGGCCCCGGTGCTCGCCGGGCTGTTCCTCATCGCGGGCCTGGCCGGGCTGTCGATGCCGGGCCTGTCGCCGTTCGTGTCGGAGTTCATGGTGCTGGCCGGGACGTTCACCCGGCACCGCGTTCCGGCGATCATCGCGACGTTCGGGGTCGTCCTCGCCGCGATCTACATCCTGTGGATGTACCAGCGGACGATGGGCGGGCCCGTCCGTGAGGGCAACGAAAGCATCCTCGACCTCACCGCGCGCGAGAAGTGGGCCGTCGGGCCGATCATCGCGGTGATCATCGCGATGGGCGTCTACCCGCAGCCGGTGCTCAACATCATCAACCCGTCCGTCCACCACACGCTGGCCCGGCTGGACCGGCCGGATCCGGCCGCCAAGATCCATGTCGCCGAGAAGGTCGCCGAGAACGGAGCCCGGCCATGAGTTCCACCCGTCAGGTGGGCGCGGTCCTCGCGCGGGGGGCCTCGGACATCCCGTCCCCCCACATCGAGTACGGCCAGATCGCGCCGCTGCTCGTCGTGCTCGGCGTCGCGACGCTCGGCGTGCTCGTCGAGGCGTTCGTCGCCCGCAAGCACCGGTACTTCACGCAGGTGCCGCTGGCGTTCGCGGGGCTGCTCACCGCCTTCGTCTGGACGGTCTGGCTCGGCTTCCACGACAAGCCGTTCCACGTCGCCGCCGAGGGCGCGCTCGGCGTGGACCAGCCGACGCTGTTCCTCCAGGGGACGATCCTGATCCTCGCCGTCCTCGCGCTGCTGCTGATCGCCGAGCGGCGGGCGTCCAGCTTCACCGCGCAGGCGTCCGCGCTGCCCGGCAGCGAGGCCGAGCAGGAGACCGCCGCCGCCGGGATCACCCAGACCGAGGTGTTTCCGCTGCTCATGTTCGCCGTCGGCGGCATGGTCATGTTCCCGGCCGCGTCCGACCTGCTGACGATGTTCGTCGCGCTGGAGGTCATGTCGCTGCCGCTCTACCTGCTGTGCGGGCTCGCGCGGCGGCGCCGGCTGCTGTCGCAGGAGGCGGCGGTCAAGTACTTCCTGCTCGGCGCGTTCTCCTCGGCGTTCTTCCTCTACGGCACCGCGCTGCTCTACGGATACGCCGGATCGGTGCGGCTGTCGGCCATCGGCACCGCGCTCGGCCGGGACGTCGGCAGCGAGACCCTGCTGCTCGGCGGCGTCGCGCTGCTGTCGGTCGGGCTGCTGTTCAAGCTCGGCGCCGTCCCGTTCCACATGTGGAAGCCGGACGTCTACCAGGGCGCCCCGACGCCGATCACCGCGCTGATGGCGTCCTGCGTCGTCGTCGCGGCGACGGGCGGGATCCTGCGCGTCTACTACGTCGCGCTGGAGAACCTGCGCTGGGACTGGCGGCCCGCGCTGTGGGGCGTGGCGATTCTCACCATGATCGGCGGCGCGGTCGTCGCGATCACCCAGACCGACATCAAGCGGATGCTGGCCTACTCGTCCATCGCGCACGCGGGGTTCCTGCTGACGGGCGTCGTCGCGACGTCCCCGGACGGCCTGTCGGGCACGCTGTTCTACCTCGTCGCGTACGGCTTCGCCTCGATCGGCGCGTTCGCCGTCATCACGATGGTCCGGGACGCGGGCGGCGAGGCCGGGCACCTGTCCCGGTGGGCGGGCCTCGGCCGGCGGTCCCCGCTGCTGGCGGGCGTGTTCGCGTTCTTCCTGCTCGCCTTCGCCGGGATCCCGCTGACCAGCGGGTTCACCGGCAAGTTCGCCGTGTTCAAGGCGGCCGTGGAGGGCGGCGCGACGCCCCTGGTGATCGTCGGCGTACTGTCGTCGGCGGTCGCGGCGTTCTTCTACGTCCGGGTGATCGTGGTCATGTTCTTCAGCGAGCCCGAGGCGGACGGCCCCACGGTGGTGGCCGCCCCGGCGACCGCGACTGCGGTCGCCCTCGGCCTGGCGGCTACTGTTGTCCTGGGTGTGCTCCCGCAGCCGGTTCTGGACATGGCGGGACATGCCGCGACACAGATGTTCGTCCGGTGATGCAGCGCTGAGGAGGGTTCTGGGTGAGTAGCGCGTCTGCTGGGGATCCGTCCACCCTGGGGGCCGGGCCGTTCGGCCTGCCGATCGACGCGGCGCTCGCCGCCGCGACGCGGGAGCGGCTCACCGCCGTCGAGGACCTGCTCCGCGAGGCGGTCCACAGCGAGGACCCGCTGCTCACCCAGGCCTCCCGCCATCTCGTCGAGGCCGGCGGCAAGCGGTTCCGGGCGATGCTCGTGCTGCTGGCCGCCGAGTTCGGCGACCCGTCCGCGCCCGGCGTCGTGCCCGCCGCCGTCGTGGTCGAGCTGACGCACCTCGCGACGCTCTACCACGACGACGTCATGGACGAGGCGACCGTCCGGCGCGGCGAGGAGTCGGCCAACATCCGCTGGACGAACACCGTCGCGATCCTCACCGGCGACTACCTGTTCGCGCGGGCGTCGGACCTGCTCGCCGACCTCGGGCCGGACGCCGTCCGGATCCAGGCGCGGGCGTTCGCCCGGCTCGTCCAGGGCCAGATCCAGGAGACGGTCGGCCCCGCCGAGACCGATCCGCTGAAGCACTACCTTCAGGTCATCGCGGACAAGACGGGCTCACTGATCGCCGTCTCGGGCCACCTGGGCTCCCTGCTGGCCGGCGCCTCTCCGGCCGTCGTGGACACCCTGACGTCGGCGTGCGAGAAGATCGGCGTCGCGTTCCAGCTCTCCGACGACATCCTGGACATCGCCTCTGAGGGCGAGGAGTTCGGCAAGACCCCCGGGACGGACCTGCGCGAGGGGATCCGGACGCTGCCCGTCCACCACGTCCTCGCGGGCGTCGGCGCCGGCCCCGACGACGAGCGCCTCCGCTACCTCCTCACGCAGGACCTCACGGACGACAAGCTCCACGCCGAGGCCCTGACCCTCCTGCGCGCCCACCCGGCGATGGAGGCGGCCCGGTCGGACCTGCGCCGCTGGTCCGACGACGCTCGCGCCGACCTGCTCTCCCTCCCCGACCTCCCCGCCCGCGACGCCCTCCTCGGCCTCTGCGACTACGTGATCGTCCGCAAGAACTGACCCCCCGTCAGAACCAGGCGTCCCCGCTCCCACCGGGGACGCTTTTTCTTTGCCGCCCTACCCCGTCCATTTCCCGGGCTTGTGCCGCTGGCCAGCGACGAAAAGTTCGCGAGGAACGTCGAGCGTCTCGGTCACCCTGTCGAGGAATACCGGAGCGGCAGTCGGCATAACTGGTTCTTCTGGGTTGCATTGCTAGTTGTTGTTGGACTTATGCGTGGTCGGTGGGCAAGGTGGGAGGAGATCGGTTCGGAGGGGGAGAGCATGGCGGAGTACGAGAAGGCGATGAGCCCGGAGGACATCACGCGGCTGTTCGTGGAACGGTCTAACGCGGGGGATGCCGAGGGTGTCGCGGCGCTGTACGAGGAGAACGCGGTGATGGCCTATCCGGCTGGGAGTCGGACGGTCGGGCGGGAGGCGATCCGGGCGCTGTGGGAGAAGGTGCTGGAGCGGCGTCCGCAGTTCCAGCCCGAGCAGCCGTTGCCGACGCTGGTCAGTGACGGCATCGCGCTCACTTCTACTGCGCCGAAGGACGGGGCGGGGGCTCGTGCGCAGGTCGTCCGCCGGCAGGCCGACGGGTCTTGGCTGCGGCTGTTGGACCAGCCTGAGTTCGTCGCCGTCGCTGATTGAGCTGTTCTCGCGCGGCCGCGCGGGCCCTCGGGCCCCGGCGGTCGCGCGTGAGGTTGCGTGGGCTTGGGGCGGACGGTGGGCGTGGGGCGGCGGTCCGGTGACCGCTGGGCGAACATGCTGCCGGGTTGGGTGGGCGTGCGCGGTCTTGGAGAGCGGTGGGGTGGGTCAGGGGGTGTGGCGGGTTCTGTAGGTGGCGGCTTTGGCTCGGTTGCCGCAGCGGCGCATGTCGCACCAGCGGCGGGCCTTGTGGCGGGACGCGTCGATGAAGAGGCGGGTGCAGGTCTCTGCTTCGCATTCGCGGAGGCGTGTGGTGTCGGGGCCGCCCAGCAGGGTGATCGTGGCTCGGGCGACCGCCGATAGGGCGTTGGTGATCGATCCGGATTGGGCCAGGCCCGGCGGTGTCAGGCGGACGGTCGGTGGGGGAGCCTCGGCGGCGGTGTTCAGGATCTGGAGGGTTTCCCGGTCCAGGGGGGTGTTGGTGCGGGCTTGGGTGGCCAGGGCGTAGATCGCCTCGCGTAGGGCCACGGCGGTGGTGAGGTCGGCGGGGGTGGCCGGCGGAGCGGTGTCGAGGAGGCCGGCTTCTACCGTCCAGCGGGCCAGGTCGGCGGGGGACGGCAGCAGTTCGACGCGGCGGTCGCGGCGTGCCCCCACGGTTCCGGCGAAGTCCAGACCGAGGTTGCCGCTGACGAACAAGAAGCCCATGCCCCAAGAGTAACCGGCTTGACGGGTTATGCCGAGTCCTGCCATCGTCGGTAACCGGTTCAACCGGTTACCGACGAGAGGGGACGGCATGGTGACGGTCAGCGCGCCACGGGTCGGGACGCGGCATCGCTGGGTCGTGCTGGGGCTCGGCGTCGCGGCGCAGGCGAGCTTTTCGGCGATGTTCTCCGGGCTGCCGGTGACGGGCGTCGAGCTGCGCGCCGGCTACGGGCTGTCCACGGGGGCGCTCGGGTTCGTCGTCGGGTGTCTCGGGCTCGGCGTCGCGGCCGGCGACATCGTCTGGGGCCTGCTCACCGACCGGTTCGGCGACCGCAGGATCCTGCTCACCGGCCTCGTCTCCACGGGCGCGCTGATGGCGGCGATGGCGCTGGCCGCCGCGCCGGCGGACGGTCCCGGAACCCCGGTCCTCGCCGCGTGCCTGTTCGTGGCGGGCGCGCTCGGCGGGAGCGTGAACGGCTCGTCCGGACGCGCCGTCATGACGTGGTTCGCCGACGACCGGCGCGGGCTCGCCATGAGCATCCGGCAGACGGCGATCCCGGCGGGCGGCGCGGTCGGCGTCGCGCTGCTGCCGCCGCTCGCCGCGGCAAGCGGCTTTCGCGCGGTGTACGCCGTCCTGACGGGCTTCTTCCTGCTCAGCGCCGCGGCGACCGCGCGCTGGCTGCACGAACCGGAGACGGAACGCACGCAGCGAAAGAGGACGAGCAGGTCACCGCTGAGGAATCGGGACGTGTGGCGCGTCGCGCTCGCCAGTGGCCTGCTGACCGTCCCGCAGTTCGCCGTGCTCGCGTTCACGGCGGTGTTCCTGCACGACGCGCGCCACGCGGACGCGGCGATCGCCGCCGCCGTCGTCCTCATCGCCCAGATCGGCGGCGGCGCGGCGCGCATCTGGACGGGCCGGCGCAGCGACCGGGGCGCCGACCGCCGCACCGCGATCCGCGTGATCGGCCTGCTCACGGCCGTCGCGATGGCGGCAGCGGCGGCCACCGCGCACGCGCCGCTCCCGCTGACCGTCGCCGCCCTCGCGACCGCCGGGCTGCTGGCCAACGCGTGGCACGGCGTCGCCTACACCGAGATCGCCGTCACGGCGGGCGCCGACCGGGCCGGGACGGCGCTCGGCCTGGAGGGCACCACGGTGTTCGGTGCGGCGTTCGTGACACCGCTGGTCGTTCCGGCGCTGCTCGGCGCCACGTCCTGGACGGCCGTGTGGGCGTTCGCGGCCGTGGCGCCGCTGTTGGCCGTCCCGCTCACGCCTGCTGCGGTTCGGGCGTCAGGCCGCGCACCTTCATCGCGTGCAGGATCAGGTCGATGAGGACGGTCTTGCACGACTCCAGCCGCCGCGCGTCGCACAGCATCACCGGCACGTCGCGGCCGAGGTTGAGCGCGGACTTGATCTCGTCCAGGTCGAACGCCTGGACGCCCTCGAAGCAGTTCACCGCCACGACGAACGGCGTGCCGCGCCGCTCGAAGTAGTCGACCGAGGGGAAGCAGTCCGCGAGCCGCCGGGTGTCGGCGAGGACGACCGCGCCGAGCGCGCCGAGCGCGACCTCGTCCCACATGAACCAGAACCGCTCCTGGCCGGGCGTGCCGAACAGGTAGAGGACGTACTCGTCCCGCATCGTGATGCGGCCGAAGTCCATCGCGACGGTCGTGGTCTTCTTGCGCTCGACGCCCGAGACGTCGTCCACGCCGACGCTCTCGTCGGTGAGGACCTCCTCGGTGCGCAGCGGCTTGGTCTCCGAGACCGTGCCGACCATCGTCGTCTTGCCGACGCCGAAGCCGCCCGCGATCACGATCTTGACGGCGGTGGGAAGTCGCCGGCCGTCAGAGAGCCCGGAGGCCATCAATCACCGCCTTGTAGAGCCGGATGTCGTGCATGTCCGCTTCGGGTTCGGGTTCCTGCATGCTGATCAGGCCCTGGTCGAGCAGGTCGCCCAGCATGACCCGGACGGTCGCGACCGGCAGGTCGAGGTGCCCGGTCAGTTCCGCGACCGACATCACCGACTGGGTGAGCCGCAGGATCGCCAGGTGCTCGGGGCCGAGCCCGAGGTGTGCGTCGGGCTCGGGGATCGCCGCGACGACGAGCGTGATGAGGTCGAACTTGCCGCGCGCCGGTTCGAGGCGCCCGCTCGTCATGACGTACGGGCGGACCATCGGCCCGGACTGCTCGTCGAGCAGTGTGCCCTGGCTGCCCGGATCCTCCCACCAGGGCCGGTGCGGCGGCTCCTGCGGCCAGCGGTCCTGCTGGTCCTCGGAGGGGTTCATGTGAGCGTCCGTCCTTGATCGGCCGACTCGGCGCGCGTCGGGGTGCTGAGGTGGTGGCCCATGCTCGTGACGAGCATCGCCATCTCGTAGGCGATGAGCCCGACGTCCGCCTCGTCGTCGCTGAGGACGGCCAGGCACGCGCCCTTGCCGGCCACCGACACCAGCAGGAACGCCGACTGCATCTCGACGATCGTCTGCCGTACCGCGCCTCCGCCGAACCGGGTGCCCGCGCCCTTGGCGAGGCTCTGGATGCCGGCGGCGACGGCGGCGAGGTGCTCGCCGTCGTCCTGGGCCATCCCCGCCGAGGACGCCATCAGCAGCCCGTCGGCCGACAGGACGACCGCGTGCTGTGAGTGGGGGACCCGGCCGATCAGGTCGTCCAGCAGCCACCCCAGATCGGCCGATGATCCAGCCTTCTGCATTACTCGTCCTCGCCTTCAGTGGATCGCTCGCTCGTGCGCCCGGCCGCCGCGCTCCGCCCGCGCCGGGTTCCGCGCTGGTAGGCGCCCATGATCCGCTGGACCTCCTCGGGCGGGCGGGACGTGTCGTCCGGTTCGTCGTCCGGCGGGGCGCCGGGGCTCGTGTCTTCGGTGCGGAGCGTGGGAGCAAGGTTCGCCTGGGGGACCCGCACGGGCAGCCCGGACGGTGTGGTCGGATCGGACACGGGTGAGGGGTCCCCCGTTCTGGGTTCGCGGCGTCCGACGGGCGCCCGGACGCGCGCGGACCGTTCCCCGGGGAGATCGCCCCTGATCACCGCGCCCGGGAACGGGCACGGGCAGCGGAAGCCCATGAGCAAGCGCCCCAACAACGTAGAGGGTTTGGTCCGCAGCCGGTTCGGCTGGGAAAGCAGGACCGTGACGTCCGGGTGATGGCAGGCGGTACTAGGGAGCCGACCGCTCTTCCATACGGGTTAGAACACTAGCAACACGGCCATATCCGCTCAAGTGAATCGTCTACGTCGGAGAGGCCGCGAATTCCGCTCCGTGCTCCTGTGATGGGGTTCACAACACGGAATCGGATCGTTTTTCGGAAAGCAGTTGCAGCGCCGCGATCACACCCGCCCTGATGATCGCCGTCGGACGGTAGAGGTCCTTGTCGTGCCACATCGCGGGACCTTCGTCCGGAGCCGTCCGCAGGAGGTCGCCGGCGCGTTCCGCCGCCGCCGCTCCGCCGCCCGGGGTGAGCAGCAGGGTCTGCACGGCGTAGGCGCTCTCTTCGGCCGTCCCCTCCCAGCAGCCCCACGAGCCGTCCGGGCGCTGAGTGCCGAGGACCCAGCGGCGGGCCGCCGCGACCGCGTCGGCCGAGCCCTCCGGGTCGAAGCGGGCGAGCGCGATGGCGCAGCACGCGGTGGCGTAATAAGGGGAGGCGTGCCAGCGGTCGGTCCAGCTCCCGTCCGGGGACTGCCGGGACCGCAGCCAGCGCGCGACCTTCGCGATGACGGCGCGGTACCGATCGTCGGTGTCGCCCGTCGCGGCCACGTACTGTCCGAACGCCTCCAGGACGTGGGCGTTCGTCGTGGGGGACGCGCCGTCCTCGCCCTGCCAGGTGCAGAAGTGGTCGTCCAACTCGTAGGCGAGCAGCGGGTCGGGCCGGTGCGGCGCGCCGACCAGCGCCAGCGCGTACAGGACGCCCGCGGTGGTGTCGGCGTCGGCGGGCAGGCCCTCGGCGGCGGCGGTGCCGAACGGTCCGAGCGGCGCGGTCAGGCTGAGCACCAGGAGCGGCGGGACCTCCACGCGGACGCCCGCGCGCAGCAGCCACGCCAGCACCCACGCGCGTTCGAAGACCGTCAGCGGGAAGCCGACCGGGACGGGCCCGCCGTGCTGCGCGGTCGCGGCCTCCAGGTGCCAGCGGGCCGGGCTGCTCGGGTCGGCGGGCGGTTCGGGGCCGAGCCAGGCGGCGGTGGCGGCGGGCGACGCGCCGATCGTCCCGGTGACCTCGGGGACGATCCCGGGCAGCTTCGGCGCCGCGTCCCCCGCGACCTCGACGGCGTGCAGGAGCTTCTTCGGGACGGTCGCGCCGGACTCCAGCAACCGCCGCACGCGGCCGAGCATCCGGCCGTCCAGCGCGGCGGGCAGGGCCAGGCGCCGTCCCGCGTACGCCTGGAGGCCCGGGATCGGACGGTGGGCGAGCGCGGCGAGATGGTCGTCCACGCGCTCGGCGAGGTAGGGCGCGATCAGCTCGATCGCCGGCATGTCGGGCAGCGGCCGGGACGGGAAGGACGGCGCGGACAGCCGCGTGAACAGCGCGTGCAGCGCCAGCGCGGCGGCGCCGACCAGGTTCTCGCGGGGGCCGTCGGCGCGCAGGACCGACAGGAGCGCGTCGGTGGCGCTGAGCGTCGGGACGAGCGCGTAGCCGTCGACGGGCGCGCCCCACGTGCCGTCCGGCCGCTGCGCGGCGAGGAGGAACGCGACGCGTTCGGCGTGCCCGGTGAGCCAGGGGACGTGCGCCACGAGCCGTCCGGTCTCGTAGACCGAGGGGGACACCTGTCCCCAGGGGTGTTCCAGCAGCCCCGCGACCAGTTCGGACGCCGCCGGGGAAAGGTCGGCGTCGGCAAGGTTCGTCGCGGTCGTCGTCTGCTCGCCGATGGTCACGCGGCCACTCCGGACATATTTCGACGGCACCTCGTTCGTGAGCTGGGGGTAAGGCTCAGGGGTGGCAACCGCACGGCGCGCCGGGTGGGCTTTCCGCACGATATGAGGCTCTGTGTACCAGTTTTCGGGAGTATCACATGACGGAAAAGTGCAATCAAGCCTTGCGCTCCGGAAGGATTTTTGCTCCGCTGGTGATCTGCGCCACTTGACTATTCGCGTGGACCGTCGCCGACTAGTCGCGTCAGACTTGTGTAACAGCTCGATTTCGTCACTGTGTGACACTTTTTAATGCGCCATAAAGGCTGTGAGGCCGCATGTTCTCGGCTTTCGGGGGGAGTGGGGGACAGGAGTTCCGGCGGTCAGTCGGGGTCGCCGTCCAGCGACGGCGGCAGCAGCCCCTGCCAGGCGCGCGTCCCGGAGACGTCGATGATCCCGGTGACCGTCCGCGCGCCGCACTGCGCCGTGACCGGGTACCGGCCCGGCCGCACCGCCCGGCGGACGGTCGCGACGCCCGATCCGTCGTCGTCCAGCCGCACCGGCGCGGTGAACGCCGGGGACGCCGCGCGGTCGCGCTCACCGCAGCCCGGCACCGTGATCTCGGTATGGCGGCCGGGCGCGGTGCGCTCGGGCGGGCCGGTGACGGACAGGCCGGCGGACGGCGCCGCGAGGCCGGCGGCCACCACGGCGGCCCCCAGCGCGGTCACGACCAAAGGACGCATCGAACTCCTTCAGGGGGGATGACGAAGGGGACTTTAGCTTCCGGTGCGGAGAGAACTCCAGGGATCAGGAAACCGGATCGGCGACGGCGCGGCGCGTGCGGCGGCCCGTCCGGACGCCGTCCCCGGTGAGCAGCACGAGCGCCGCCCACACCAGCAGGAAGCCCGCCCAGCGGCTCGGCGGCATCTCCTCGTGCCGCACCAGCAGGCCGATGAGGAACTGGAGCACCGGCGCGAGGTACTGGAGCATCCCGAGCGTGGACATCGGGATCCGGACGGCGGCGGCGTTGAACAGCAGCAGCGGGATCGCCGTGACGACGCCCGCACCCGCCAGCAGCAGCGCGTTGCCCGCGCCGTGGTGCCCGAACGCGGCGTCGCCGTTCGCCTCCAGGACGACCGTGAAGACCAGCGCGGGCACGAACGTGATGGCCGTCTCGACCGCGAGGCTGTCGGCGGACGGCATCGACACGAACTTCTTCATCAGCCCGTACACCGCGAACGAGCAGGCCAGGATGAGCGCGATCCACGGCGGACGTCCGTAGTCGGCGGTCAGCACCAGGACGGCTCCGGCGCCGAGCACGACGGCCGTCCACTGCGCGGGCCGCAGCCTCTCCCGGAAGATCACGACGCCGAACATGACGCTGATCAGCGGGTTGATGAAGTAGCCGAGCGCGGCCTCGATCGTGTGGCCGGAGTTGACCGCGTAGATGTAGACGCCCCAGTTGACGCTGATCGTCACGGCGGCGACGGCGAGCAGGCCCGCGCGGCGTCCGCCGAGCGTGCGGATCCAGCTCCAGTTGCGGCGGACGGCCAGGATCGCGACGACGGCCACCAGCGACCACATGATCCGGTGCGCGAGGATCTCGCCCGCGCTCGCCGGTTTCAGCAGCGGCCAGTAGAGCGGGAACAGGCCCCACAGCACGTACGCCGCGATGCCGAACGACATTCCGCGACGATCTACCACAAACCTCAAGTTATCAGCCGTCGTGCGCCGTCCTCGCACTACGATGCGGCCTTCCGGCCGGGCGCGACAGGGGGGCGATGGACGAGTACGACGCGATCGCCGACGCCTACGCGGCACGTCACCTGGATGCTTTGGACCGCCGTCTTTTGGACCGTGCTTTGGTCGACCTCGTCGCCGCCGAGGCCGGCGCGCTCGGCCCGGTCGCGGACCTCGGCTGCGGCCCCGGCCAGACCGCGCGCCGCCTGAGTTCGTTGGGGGTGACGTCGCTGGGGGTCGATTCATCGCGCCGGATGGTGGAGATCGCCGCCGCGGCCCACCCGGGCGTCGGGTTCCACGTCGGGGACCTGCGGCGGCTGGACGTCCCGTCGCAGGCGTGGGGCGGGATCGTCTGCCTGTCCGCGCTGGTGCACCTTCCGGCACGAGAGCTGCGGGCGGCGTTCACCGAGTTCGGACGGGTTCTCAAGCCGTCCGGCGTCGTCCTGCTCTCGTACCTCTCGGGCTCCGGCACGCGTACGTCGACGTTCGACGGCGTGGAGCTGACCTTCCACCTCCACAGCCGCGCCGAGATCGAGGCGTCGCTGTCGAAGGCCGGGTTCGTCCCCTGCGCGTATGTAGAAAGACGGGCATATCCGGACGAAGTCGATACCCCGTGCGCCCACGTGATGGCCCGCCGCGCGAGCTAGCCTGGGGACATGTTCGGTTTCGCGAAGAGCGAGATGGTCGCGCCCCACGAGGCGCTGCCGGGCCGCGCGGACGCGCTGCCCGTCCCGTCCCGGCACGAGGTGCTGGACGCGCCCCTGGCCCCGCCCTACCCGTCCGGCGCCCAGGTGGCCGAGTTCGCGATGGGCTGCTTCTGGGGCGCCGAGCGCGTCTTCTGGCGAACCCCGGGCGTCCTCTCCACCGCAGTCGGCTACGAAGGCGGCTACACCCCGAACCCCACCTACGAAGAGGTCTGCTCAGGCCGAACCGGCCACACCGAGACCGTCCGCGTGGTGTTCGACCCGTCCCAGATCTCCTACGAAACCCTCCTAAAAGTCTTCTGGGAAAACCACGACCCCACCCAGGGCATGCGCCAGGGCAACGACGTGGGCACCCAGTACCGCTCGGCGATCTTCGTCCACTCCGAGGACCAGCGCGCCGCCGCCGAAAAGTCCCGCGACGCCTACCAACCCGTCCTGACCTCGGCCGGCTACGGCGAAATCACCACCGAAATCACCGACGCCCCCACCTTCTACTTCGCCGAGGACTACCACCAGCAGTACCTTTCCGACGCGAAGAACCCCAACGGCTACTGCGGCCTGGGCGGCACCGGCATGTCCTGCCCGATCGGCGTAGCCCCCGCCGATGGCTGACAACTCCCACGAAGAACCCACATCACGGCTGATCGCCAAGGTGATTCGATGGGTCGACGTCGACGGCTATCCCTACATCATCGAGGTCGTCTTCACGGACGCGAACGGTCAACAGCATTCGATCATCGACAAGACGCCGCTCTTCTGGTTCGACAACGACGAAGAACCAGACCTGGACGCCGAACTACCGATCCCGGCGTACCTGGACGCAATCATCCTCAGGCCGAACCTCGCAGACGGCCGCGTCCGCATCGCCATCGACCACCGCTCGATCAACGACGACGGCTACGCCGAATTCACCGTCACGTCCCAGCAACTCACCTGACGAACAACTCTCTCCAACGAACGTAAGCACAGCCGGGCACGCCGGGTCTGCAGCTTCTGCCTTCCTGGTCGGTCCGCCTGCGTACACGGACGGGCTCAGCGACCGGCGCTTCCAACGCTCGGGTCGGACGTCACCGCACACCCGGCCGTCATGACCACCAACCCGGTGAATCTTTCCGGTCGAGAATTAAGGGCGACGGTGGAGGTGCCCCCGATGCCGCGTTCCGCGTCCCGACCGAGTCGGTCGTCTTCCGGTCGGCCGGACGGGCTACCGGCGGAGCCTGAGGCGCTATTCGTATACGGAACTCTGCAGTTTCCCGACGTCCTGAGGGCGCTGATCGGCCGCGTCCCCGAACACGAAGCCGCGTCCGCCGCAGGGTGGCGTGCCGCAGCCCTCCCCGGGCGCGTCTATCCCGGGCTCGTTCCGGCGGCGGCGACCGTCCGCGGTGTTCTGCTCTCGGGCCTCGCTTTGGCGGAATGGCGCATCCTGGACGCCTTTGAGGGTCCCGGGTACGACCGCGAGCCCGTCCTGCTCCTGGACGGCCGTAGCGCCTGGGTCTATACCTATCCGCTGGAAGCCGAGGTCGGCGACGATGATTGGTCGTCCGCCGCCTTTGCGGACCGGCATCTGCCCGCCTATGTCGAACGTTGTGCCGTCTGGCGAGCCCGTCACGGACGCGAACGACCACGCTGACGCGGGCGGGGCTGGTGACGTCTTGTGAAAGGGGCGCTCGGCCGACGTTCAGCGTGTGCGGATGTCCGCCAGGCGGGTCGCGGCTGGGGCGAGCAGGGGCCAGCCGTCTTGTTCTCTGGTCGTGGCGGTGACGGGGTTCCAGCCTCGGGCTAGTGCTTCATCCAAAAGCGCTCGCACGGCGCCTGGTCGGTGCAGGTTCAGGTGGGCTTCTTCGGTGGCTACGTAGCCGGACGGTGTGTGGGCGCCGGTGACGATGCGGCCCGGGGCCTCTTGGAAGACGAGGATGAGTCTGCCTGTCGCTTCGTGGTGGCGAAGCTTGAGGACGTTGCGGCAGGTGCGGGGGATTTTGGGTTCGTGGTCGTGCGTCAGTGTCCAGATGTAGGTGTCGTCGCCGACCTTCAAACGTCGTGGGTTTCTGGGGTTGCGGGGCACGGGCGGATCGTAGTGCGGGGCGGTCGGGCGGCTGTCCGGGTGACGGCGGGTTCTTGAGGTTGTTCTTGAGTGACCGTTCATGTATCTTCCCGGTATGCCTCGACCGCGTGAATTCGAGCCCGACACCGTCGTGGAGCAGGCCATGCGGCGGTTCTGGGAGCGGGGGTACCGGGCTACTTCGATCGATGACCTGGTGAAGGCGACCGGGGTCAAGCCAGGGAGTCTGTACAGCGCGTTTCCCGGTGGGAAGCGTGCGCTGTTCATGCGGTCGCTTGAGCGGTATTCCAAGCTCGTCGTCCCGCAGAAGCTCGGCGAGCTGGAGTCCCCGATGGCCTCGCTGGCGCAGGTGCGCGGTTACTTCGATGGGCTGGTGGCGGATCTGCTGAGTCCTGAAGGCCGGCAAGGCTGTCTGCTGGTGAACACCGCCGTGGAGACGGCCGCCGAGGATGACGCGGTCGCGGCGGTGGTCCGGGGGCATCTCGCCCGGCTGGACGACCGTTTCGCGCGGGCGCTGGCCAATGCGGTGCGATCCGGTGAGGTGCGCGCGTCGCTCGACGTGGCGGGGAGCGCCAAGCTTCTGGTCGCCGCTTCCCAGGGGCTCATGGTCGTCGGCAAGGCCAACCCGGACGAAGCGGTGCTGCGCGCGATCGTCGACAACGCGTTCGGTGCGCTCACCTGACCCACGACCCCGGCTGGCGACGGGCCGTCCTGTTATCGGGCGGTCTCTTTTTCGGACCGATAGTTGAACGGTCCCTCAAGAAAGGTTTCGGCACATGCGAGCGATCACCATCTCCTCCTACGGCGGTCCCGAGGTGCTCACCTATACGGCTCTTCCCGATCCGGTCCCGGGGGAGGGCGAGGTGCTGATCCGGGTGCGCGCGTTCGGCCTGAACCATGCGGAGGCGTACATGCGCAGCGGCGCCTGGGGCGACGTCGCCGCCGTCACCGGCATCGAGTGCGCCGGGACCGTTGCCCGCGACCCGTCCGGCAGGCTCGCCGAGGGCACCCGGGTCGTGGCGATCCTCGGCGGCATGGGACGTACCAGGAACGGTAGCTACGCCGAACTGGTGACCGTCCCGTCGAGCAACGTCGTGCCCGTCGGCGCGGACCTTCCGTGGAGCGACCTCGCGGCGGTGCCGCAGGTGTACGCGACGGCGTGGAGCGCACTGCACGGCAACCTCGCGGTGCGTCCGGGGCAGGCCGTCCTCGTGCGCGGCGCCACCGCCGCGCTCGGGCAGGCGGCCGTCACGCTGGCCGCCGACCACGGCGCCGTCACGGTCGCCACCACGCGGGATCCCGGACGGGCCGGATTGCTCCGCTCGCTGGGGGCGGCGCGCGTGCTCGTGGACGACGGCGACCTGGCCGGGCAGGTCGCCGGGCTCGGCCTGACGGTGGACGCGGTGCTCGACCTGGTCGGCAACACCGCGCTGCGCGACTCGCTCCGGGCCGTCCGGCCGCGCGGCCGGGTGTGCCAGCTCGGCTTCCTCGGCGGCCTCGGCCCGCTCCCGGACTTCGACCCGCTCACCGACCTGCCGAGCGGCGTGCAGCTCAGCTTCTTCGGCAGCGCGTTCGTCCTCGGCGGCCCCGACTTCCCGCTGACGGACGTACCGCTGGAGGACATCTTCGGGAAGTCGGCGTCCGGCGCCTACCGGGCTCGTCCGGCCCGGGTCTTCGGCTTCGACGAGATCGTCGCGGCGCACCGGCTCATGGAGTCCGGCGACGCTCTCGGCAAGCTCGTGGTCACCGTTCCCTGACGCGGACTCCGGCTCGCGCCCCCGGGCGCGAGCCGGCGGCGCATTCGGATAGCGCGGCGGCGCGAAGCCCGGACGATGTGACGATCATCGCAGTAACGCGGCAGGCCGACCCGGCACAGTTCTGTCCGCTTTATTGAAGAGTGGTGAGATCTGACGGGTTTCGTCCCGTTAATCACGATCCGCGCTGGTGGGGGCGCCCGTAGGCGTACGTCCCCCGTCCGGCCCGGCTTCACACCTCCGCCCGGACGGCCCCCGGACGAGATCAATCCGGCCTCGCAATGAAATGCCCTTTTCTTTCTGCGGGCGCCCGGCGCCGCGAGACCGTGATCGTTTCAAATGGGCGTCCAATCGGCTATCGCAAGAATTCGGCCGGGCCTACGCACCGTTTCCGGATGGTGACGCCCGCGGGACGCCCGGGACGGTCGTTCCTCGTGCGCCCCCTGCTCGCCGAGCGCCGGACGGGACGCCAGGTCAGTCGCCGAAACCCGTTCTGACCAGCCACTTAGCCAGCGCCCGCCGACACGGTTCAGGACCGTACTGTGGCGAGTACCACGTCCGGGCGGGCTGGATTTTCCGCCCTTTCCGTGGTCCGGCAGGTCGCCACGGGTGCGCAAGCGGAACCGTTTGCCCCGCGAACAGGCCGGGCGCGGGCAAGGGCTTGGCGGGAAATGGACGGTGTGTAATAGTTCCAGCAAGATCGCTCACAGCAGGAGGCCGTCCGGCCGTTTCGACCCGAGTCACGTTCAATCAGCGCCCGCGCCCAGCAGGCCGGGGAACCGCCGCATCGGACCGTGTGAGGAAGCCGTCATGACCGCAACCGTCGAAGCCGGGCCCGCCGATCGTCTCCACTCCGTCCCGCTGCGCCGCGTCGTCGGCCAGGTCCGCCGCGCGGGGCCGCTCGGCCTGCTCGACGGGCTCGGCGACCGGGCGCGCGGCCAGATCGTCCGCCTCAACCTCGGACCGTTCCGGCCGTTCCTCGTCACGCATCCCGACCACCTGCAGCACATCCTGCGGACGCACGCCGCCGACTACCCGCGCGGCGCCGCGATGTGGTCCGCGCTCGGCCGCCTCACCGGCAAGGGCATCGGCGGCGAGGGCGCGCAGTGGCACGCCAGCCGCGAGATCCTCCAGACGGCGTTCTCCGCCGGCTACCTGAAGTCGATGAGCGGCCAGATGATCGACTCGATCACCGGCGCGGTGGACGACCTCGCGGCGCGCGCCGGGCAGCCGATCGACGCGGGCGTCGAGATGACGCGGGTCGTGCAGCGCGTCGTGGACCCGGTGTTCTTCGGCAGCCTCATCCCCGACGGCGAGGGCGACCGGCTCGGCGAGGCCGTCGCCACCGCGATGGGCAGCCTGCTGTGGCGGATGGCGATGCCGTTCGTCCCGCACGCGGTCCCGATGCCGGGCGACCGGCCGTTCAAGCGCGCGACGCGGACGGTCAACGAGATCCTGCGGCCCGTCCTCGCGCAGGCCAGGAAAGACCAGCGCGACGGTGCCGACATCGTCACCAAGCTGATGCGCGGCACGGGCGCGGACGGGCAGCCGCTCACCGACGACCAGATCTGCGAGGACATCGTCGCGCTGTTCGTCGCGGGCAGCGAGAGCAGCGCCATCGCCCTCACCTGGATCTGGGTCTCGATCGTCCAGCACGCGGACGTGTACGAACGCGTCCGCGCGGAGGTGGACGCCGTCGTCGGCGACGGCCCGCTGCGCCGCGAGCACGTTCGCGAGCTGACGTACACGCAGATGGTGCTGCGCGAGGTGCTGCGGATCTACTCCGTCGGCTGGGCGGTGCCGCGCATGGCGACGAAGGACGACGTCATCGACGGCGTCGAGATCCCCGCCGGCTCCACGCTCGTCATCACGCCGTACCTCACGCACCGGCTGGAGGAGTTCTGGCCGGACCCGCTGAAGTTCGACCCCGACCGGTTCACCCGCGAGCAGGTCCGGGCGCGGCACCCGCTGGCCTACATGCCGTTCGGCAACGGCGCGCACCAGTGCCTGGGCGAGGCGTTCTTCCACCAGGAGGCGGCGCTGATCGTCGCGGGGATGCTGCGGCGGTTCGACGTCGCGCTGGCCGGGCCGGTCGCGCCGAAGCTGTCGCTGACGCTGCAACCGCGCGAGCCCGTCGAGCTGGTCCTGACGCCCCGATGACGGACGACGTCGCGGCCGACCTCCGCCGCTGCATGGCCGCCTACCCCGACCTGTTCCCGGACCCGCCGATGGGTCCGGGGCTGGCGGTGAAGCTGGCGAAGGCCGTCGCGTGGGGCGCGCCGTGGCGGACGGCCGAAGAACTCCGCGCGCCCGCCCGCACCTCGCTGTGGATCTTCGCGGTGGACTGGCTCATCGACCACGAGGCGTCCACCGCCGAGGAGGTCCGCGCGATCGAGCGCCGCTGCCTGCACATCGCCGACGGCGGCGACCCGGCGGACGGCGACGCGCTCGCCGCGTTCCTCGCCGCCCTCCGCGACGACCTCCTGCCCGGCGTGGCCGAGACCTGGCGGGCGGCCTGGCGGGACGAGCTGCGCCGCATGATCCTCGCGATGGGCCGGGAGCAGGACTGGACCGCCGCGCTCGCCGCGTCCGGCACGCCGCCCGTCACGCTGGAGCGCTACCTCGACAACGCCGAGAACTTCGGCAGCACGTGGGTGAACGTCGCGCACTGGGCGACGGACGCCGGGCCCGCCGTCACCGGCAACCTCGGCACGCTGCGCGCGGCCAGCGACTGCGTCCAGAAGATTCTCCGGTTGTTCAACGACCGCGCCACCCTCGGCCGCGACGAGACCTGGGGCGACCTGAACGCCCAGCTCCTCGGCGCGGACGAGACGTGGATCAAGGAGAAGGTCGCCGACCTGACCGCCGCGTGCGACGGGCTTCTCGCGGCACTTCCGCCCGAGTGCGCGCAGGAGGCCGAATATCTGCGCCGCCAGATCGCCTTCAGCAGTGCTTTCTACGGCGCGGACCATGACTACTGGGACCGGCTCTGACCCGTCCCCGGCATGATCACGCAAAGTGACCGGGGCGTGTGATTCGGCGCGATCCAAAACCGTGCCGAGTGTTCGACCCGGATTACGGAGCGGGCGTTGCTAGGGTGCTGCGCGTGCAATCGGATGCTTGATGATGATCCGTCCCGCGTCCGCCCCAGCGGGGTCGTCATTCCGTATCGGCTCCCTCACTTTCTGTGATCCGCCTGCTAGGACTGGTTGATGCGCTTCCGCAAGCCCCCCGAAAATCGCAAGATCCGCATGCGGCTGAAGATCACCGCGGTCCTGCTGTCGCTGACGGCCCTGTGGGGCTTCGCGGCGTGGGTGACCGTCGGTGACGGCTGGAACCTCCTGCAGACGTCCGAACGCGACCAGACCGCCGGGCGTCCGACCAAGACCCTCATCAACGTGCTGCAGGACGAGCGCCGGGCGTCGCTCGTGTACCTGGCCGCGCGGCACCGCAACGCCGTCCCGCCGGACCTGTCGGAGCAGCGCGCCCGCACCGACCAGGCCATCGCGCGCTGGCGCCGCACCGCCAAGGACGCCCCCGGCGACAAGATCCAGCGGCACGTCGAGCTGACCAGCCAGCGCCTCCAGGCGCTCACCGCGATCCGCAACGCGATCGACAGCGGCACGATCGACGCCGCCGCCGCGGCCAAGCCGTACAACGACGCGATCGACGCCGGGTTCCTCATCAACATGGCGAACGCGGAACTGGACGACCCCGACATCTCCGCCGACGGCCGCGCGCTCATCGCCCTCACCCGCTCCCGCGAACTGCTGTCCCGCGAGGACGCGCTGGCCGAGGGCCTGCTGACCGCCCGCCACATGTCCGGCCCGGAGGCCACGCAGTTCGCGCAGGCCGTCGGGCTGTCGCGGTACGCGCTGGAGGACGCCTACGGCCAGCTCCACCCGTCCGACCAGGGCCGCTACGACGCGTTCGCGTCCGGCGCCTCGCTCGCGCGGCTGCGGACGCTGGAGGACCGGCTCGTCGCGCAGTCGCGGTCGACGTCCCGGCCGACGTCGATCACGCCGTCGCAGTGGGAGACCGCGACGCGGCCCGTCCTGGCCCAGCTCGACACCCTGGTGGACGAGGGCGGTGACGCGGTCGTCAAGCGCGCCCAGCCCATCGGGTACGGCGTCATCCTGCGGCTGATCCTGATCGCCGGCCTCGGCCTCGGCGCGGTCGTCGCGTCCATCGTGCTCGCGGTCACCACGTCCCGGCTGCTGGTGCGCCAGCTCCGCCGGCTCAAGATCGCCGCGCAGGAGCTGTCGGAGCGGCGGCTGCCCGACGTCGTCGAACGCCTCAGCCGCGGTGAGAAGGTCGACGTCGCGGCCGAGGCGCCGCCGCTGCAGTTCGGCGACGACGAGATCGGGCAGGTCGGCCAGGAGATCAACCGGGTGCAGGAGATCGCGATCGCGGCGGCGGTCGGGCAGGCCGAGCAGCGGCGCGGCTTCCGCGAGGTGCTGCGGAACCAGGCGCTGCGCACCCAGGCGCTGTCGGTGCAGCAGCACCACGTCCTGGACCGCGTCGAGCGGCGCCGCGACCTCGACCCCGAGGTCTTCGGCGACATCCTGAAGATCGACGAGGTCGCGACCCGGATCCGCCGCCACACCGGCAACATCCTGCTGCTGTCGGGCGGCCAGGCGCACCGGGGCGCGCGGCGCCCGATGGTGCTGATGGACGTCATCCGCCTCGCGATCGGCCAGGTCGAGAACTACCAGCGCGTCAACGTCCCCCGGCTGGACGACCGCTGGCTGAGCGGACGCGCGCTGGACGTCACCAGCCTCCTCGCCGAGCTGATCGAGAACGCGCTCAGCTTCTCCGAGCCGGACACGACCGTCGAGGTCACCTCGCAGGCGACGGCCAACGGCCTCGCGATCATGATCGAGGACAAGGGCCTCGGGCTCCGGCCCGACCAGCTCGAAGCGGTGAACCGGCTCATCGCCGACCCGCCGCCGTTCGACGCGGCGTCCAGCAGCCGGCTCGGCCTGCTCGTGGTCGGCCTCATCGCCCGCCGGCACGGGATCACCGTCACGCTGAAGGGCTCGGCGTTCGGCGGGATCATGGCCGTGGTGCTGCTGCCGAACGCGCTGTTCGAGGCCGAGCCCCCGGCGCCGTCCGGCGGCCTGCCGCGACGCGAGATCCCGCGTCCGGACGAGGGCCCGGTGCGGCAGAACGGCAGCCTGGCCCTGCTGCGGACGGCCGAGCCCGCGCCGCCCGCGCTGCGCGTCGCGCACAGCGGCGACACCGGGCCGCAGCAGACGCCGCCGGTCCGCGTCGAGGCCGCGCCGCCCGCGCCGGAGCCGCGTCCGGCCGAGCCCGAGGCCGACGACGAGGAGGACGTCCGGACGACGCACGGCCTGCCCATCCGCCAGCCGCAGGCCAGCATCGTGGAGCAGCTCCGCACCGAGCAGGCCGCGGCCGAGCCCGAGCCGGAGCCCGAGGCGGACACGCGGTCGCCCGAGGACGCCCTGCGGATCATGGGCTCGTTCCAGCGCGGCACCCGGCAGGGCCGCGCCGACGCGCGCCGCGCCGGGACGGGCGAGCAGCCGCAGGTCACGGCGGACGAGCACGTGACCGTCCCCGACGACCAGTAGGAAGGGACCGGCCCCGGCGCCGTCCGTGGGAGGGGAGAGGGCGGCGCCGGGGCGGTCCGGGGAAGTGCGGGGGCCGTTCGTCAGATGACGCGGCCCACCCCGCACAGGCGTGTGACGACGGCGGCGGACCGCCGCGTTCGCGGCGCGCGCCACTCGGCGCACGGCACGATGCCGGGGTCCAGCACGTCGAGGCCGTTGAACAGGTGCCGCACGCGGCGGACGCAGCGCGGGACGAGCCCCGGCCGGGCGGCGTCGTTCCAGCGCCGCGCGATCCGGTCGGCGGTCCCGCGCGCGTCGGCGGCCAGGTGCGCGAGGACGACGTGGCTGCCCGGCGCGAGGGCGCGGACGAGTTCTTCGACGACCGTCCGGGCCCGTTCGTCGTCCGGCACGTGCTCCAGGACGCTGCCGAGCACGAGCGCCACCGGCCGGTCCAGGTCCAGCAGCCGTCCCGCCTCGGCGAGCAGTCCGGCCGGGTCGGCGACGTCGCCGCACGCGACCGCGACCGGCCCCGGCCCGGCGGTGAGCAGGGCGCGGGCGTGGCTGAGCACGACCGGGTCGCTGCCTGCGTAGACGACGCGGGCGCCGGGCGCGCGCCGCTGGACGATCGTGTGCGTGGCGCCCGGCGCGGGCAGGCCGACGGAGACGTCCAGGAACTGCCGCATCCCGTCCGGGCCGGCCAGCCGGTCCAGGGCGCGGCCGAGGAACGCGCGCTGCTCGCGGGCCGCCCGCGCGAGCGCGGGTTCGACGGCGTCCAGCGCCGCCGCGAGGTCCCGGTCGGCGTGGTAGTGGTCCTTGCCCCCGAGCCAGTAGTTCCAGACGCGGTCGGCGGACGCCCGGCCCCCTCGGCTTTCCAGCATGCGGGCGACGCTAGGCGGCCCCTGTCACCGGGACTGTCACCTCAAACCTTCGCGCCGATCCCGCCGATGATCCGCAGGTCGCGCCGGACGAACGGGCGCTCGGGCCGCCACGCGCCGACGTCGGTCAGCCCCGGCGGCAGCAGCGGGAGCCCGACGAGCAGCCGCTCGATCTGCCCGGTCGTGCGCAGGTGCTGGGGGAGCGCGGCGCCGGGCTCGGTCGAGTCGATGTAGCGCCGCAGCCGCGGGTCGATTCCGTCGCCGGTGATGTGGGTGACCGCGAGATAGCTGCCGGGGACGAGCGCGTCCACGTACGCCGTGACCAGCTCGGTGACCTGGCCGGTGCCGAGATCGTCGTCCACGTCCCCGACGTACTGGAGCGAGTTCGCGGCGATCAGCCCGATCGGCTCGGCGAAGTCCAGGCAGCGGCTCGCGGCGTCCAGGACGGCCTCGACGTCCATCAGGTCCAGTTCGTGGAACGCGACGCCCGCCCCGGAGTACATGGCGCGGCTCGTGATCGCCACGACCGGGTCGTTGTCGATGTACACGACGCGCGGGGGCTCGTCGGCGGCCGTCCGCGCCGTCTGGTGGACGCTCGGGCTGATCTGCTCGGGCAGCCCCGAACCGAGGTCGAGGAACTGGCGGACGCCGCGTCCGGCGAGCGTCCGGACCATGCGCAGCACGCAGTCGCGGTTGTCCTTGGTGATGAGCGTCGCGTCCGTGCCCGTGTCGGCGATGATCTTGTCGACGAACGCGCGCTCGGCCTCGGTGTTGTCCTTGCCGCCGAGCGTGTAGTCGGTGACGCCCCGGTAGCTGAGCCCGCCGGCCCGCAGGACGGGACGGGCGCGCGGCTCGTCCGGCTCGCCGGCGTGCGGCGGGAGGGTGCCGGCGGCGATCTGCTCGTGGACGCGGCGCAGCGCCGGGCCGGGCGGGACGCCGAGTTCGGCCTCGATCGCGGCGGCGGCGTCCCGGTAGGCGCGCAGCGCGTCGGTGCGGCGGCCGAGCCGGTACAGCGCGACGAGCCGGTCCCGGTGCAGGTTCTCGTTCGCCGGGTCGAAGGCGAGGTGGCCGCCGATCTCCTCGACCAGTTCGGGGGACTGGCGGCCGAGGTCGAGCTGCACCGCCACCAGCGACTCGGCGACCCGGACGCGCAGCGCGCGCAGCGGATCGACGCGGGCGCGGGCGCCCTCGGTGTCGGGCAGGTCGTGCAGGGTCCGGTCGGGGGAGACGCCCTGCCAGGGCGCCATCGCGCGGCGGTAGTGGACGGCGGCGGTGGCGAGCCGTCCCCGGTCGCGCGCCGCGTCGCCGCGCTCGGCGTCCCGGACGAAGTCGTCGGCGTCGACCGCGCGCCGCGCCAAGCGGTAGAGCCGGGCGCCGGCCGTGCCGGTCTCGGTGACGAGGCGGCCGGGCGGCAGGACGCGCCGGGCCTGTGCGACCAGGTTGGTGAGCACGGACGTGTGGTCGCGGTCGGGGTCGTCCCACAGCAGCGCCTTCAGCCGGGACGACGGGACGGGCCGGTCCTCCAGCGCGAGCACGCAGATCAGCGCGCGCAGGTTGCGGCGCCTGCGGCGGCCCTCGCCGAGGTCGAGCGTGCGGCCGGCGTCGTCGGTCAGCCGCAGCTCACCGAGGACCGAGACGCGCATGTGCTCCTCCCTCACGATTTCCGCACTCGGGCAAAGGTCGTTAATGGGACAGAACATCGTAACGCGTCCAGGTGACACGTCCGGTGACACGCCTTCCGTAGCGTTACGCGCGGTTCCGGGTGGAGGGAGAATGCGCGTGGGATCACCTCATCCTTATCCGTTCGGCGGGGGTTATGGGAACTGTCCGGGACTCGACGTCCATCCCCATTACGCGTGGCTGCGGGAGAACGATCCGGTGGCGCGGATCCGCACGCCCGAAGGCGAGGAACCGCTTCTCGTCACGCGCTACCGGGACGTCTGCCGGGTGCTGGCGCGGCCGTCGGTCTTCTCCCGCGAGGCCGCGACGACGGCCGCCGACGGCCTGCGCGACCAGCGATTCCTGACCGATATCGAAGGCGCCGCGCACGCCGCGCAACGCGCGCTGATCCAGCCGTTCTTCACGCGTGCGCGGGCCGAGGCGCTCCGGGCGCGGATCGCTTTCATCGCCGGTGAATTCGTCGCCGGAATGGCCTCTCTCGGCGAACCCGCCGATCTCGTGCGCGACCTCGCGGTGCCGCTTCCGGTGGCCGTCATCTGCGAGATCCTCGACATTCCCGCGGACGAGCGGACGCGCTTCGGGGACTGGGCGGCGGCGATGCTGTCGCCGCGTCCGGGCGCGTCCGACGCCGAGCGCGCGTCCGTCGCCGCCGCGATGGACGAACTCGGCCGGTACATGGCCGGGAAGCTCGCCGAGCGGGCCGCCGAGCCGGGCCCGGACCTGCTGTCGGCGCTCGCCGTCGGCGCCGGTCCGGTGCCGGCCGAGGACCGGGTGACGCTCGCGGCGGCCATGCTGATCGCCGGGTTCGAGACGACCACCAACATGATCGGCAACATGGTCCACACGCTGCTGCGGTTCCATCCCGGGCTGTGGGACGCGCTCGTCCGCGATCCCGGGCTCGTCCCGACGGCGGTGGACGAACTGCTGCGCTGGATCCCGTCCGACGCCCGCGACGGGATGGCGCGCGGCGCGACCGCCGACACCTCGATCGGCGGCGTCACGGTGGCGGCGGGCACGTCCGTGCTCGTCGCGCGGGGCGCCGCCAACCGCGACCCGGACCGCTTCCCCGACCCCGAGCGGCTGGACCTCGCCCGCACGCCGAACCCGCACCTCACCTTCGGCCACGGCCCGCACCGCTGCCCCGGCGAGCACCTGGCGCGCGTCGAGTTGGAGGCGGCGCTGTGGGCGCTCACCGAGCGCTTCCCCCGGCTGCGGCCCGCCGATCCGGACGCGGCTCCGCGCTGGAAGCGCTCCACCATGCCGGGACTGGCGGAACTGCCGGTCCGCTGGAGTTGATCCGCGCGGTCAGGTCACGGGGGCCTCGACCGCGGGGACGACCGCCGGGCGCGGGCGCGCCCGCCCGATCGCGACGGACAGCACCGCCGCGATCAGGCACAGCACGCCCGCGCCCCACCAGGCGAGCGTGTACGTCCCGAGGGACGTCCGCAGCGCCCCCGCCGCGGCCGCTGCCGCCGCCGCGCCGAGCTGGTGGGCGGCGAACACCCAGCCGAAGACGATCGTCCCGTCCCTCGGACCGAACGCCTTCCGCGCCAGCGCGATCGTGGGCGGGACGGTCGCGACCCAGTCCAGGCCGTAGAACACGACGAAGACGAGCATGCTCGGGTGCGGCTCGTCCGCGAACAGCATCGGCAGGACCAGCAGCGACAGGCCGCGCAGCGCGTAGTACCAGCCGAGCAGGATCCGCGCGTCGACGCGGTCGGTGAGCCAGCCGGACGCGACCGTCCCGGCGATGTCGAAGATCCCGACGAGCGCGAGCAGGTTCGCGGCCGTCGTCTCCGGCATGCCGTGGTCGTGCGCGGCGGGGATGAAGTGCGTCCCGACCAGGCCGTTCGTGGACGCGCCGCAGATGAGGAAGCCGCCCGCCAGCAGCCAGAACGGTTTCGTCCTCACGGCCTTGTTCAGGGTGCGGAGGGCGACGCGCGCGGCGTTCTCGCCGTTCTGCGGCTCGTCCGCCGGCTCGGTCGCGCCGTAGGGGAGCAGGCCGACGTCGGCCGGACGCTCGCGCATCACCAGCAGGACCAGCGGGACGACGGCGAGCGCCGCGCCCGTGACGACCAGCGTCGCCGTCCGCCAGCCGTGGTCGTGCGCGAGCGCGGCGAGGACCGGGAGGAAGACGAGCTGGCCGGTCGATCCGCCCGCCGTCAGGACGCCGATGACCAGGCCGCGGTGCTTGACGAACCAGCGTCCCGTCACCGTCGCGGCGAACACCATCGCCATTGAGCCGGTGCCGAGACCGATCAGCACGCCCCAGCACAGGACGAGCTGCCAGCTCGCGGACATGCCGACCGTCAGGCCGCTGCCCGCCGCGATGAGCACCAGCGCGGCGGCGGTCACCGTGCGGATGCCGAACCTGTCCATGAGCGCGGCGGCGAACGGCGCGGTCAGCCCGTACAGGACGAGGTTCACCGACACGGCGAGGGACGTCGTGGCGCGCGACCAGCCGAACTCGTCCTGGAGCGGCACCATCAGCACGCCCGGGGCGGCGCGGAACCCGGCGGCGCCGACGAGCGCGACGAACGCGACCGCCGCGATCGGCCACGCGCGGTGGATACGGAACATGGTTCCACTCTGCTGTGCGCGGTGGTATCCAGGACAGTGGCTCGAATGCCAATCTTCCGGAGGATCCAGCCATGCACCGTGTCGCCGTCCTGGTCGTCCCGCCGGTGGTGCCGTTCGACGTGGCGATCCCCGCGCAGGTGCTGGGGGAGGCGTCGCGGGACGGCCGTCCGCTGTACGACGTCCTGCACTGCACGGCCACGCCCGGACCGGTCGAGACGAGCGTCGGCTACCGCCTCGACATCCCCCACGGCCTGGACATCCTGGACACGGCGGACACGATCATCGTCCCCGGCACCCAGCGGCGCGGGCTCCTGGACCCGTCCATCGCCGCCGCCCTATTGCGCGCCGCCGCGTCGGGACGCCGCCTCGTCTCCATCTGCACCGGCGCGTTCGTCCTGGCCGCCGCCGGCCTCCTCGACGGCCGCCCCGCCACGACCTACTGGCGCCGGGCGGACGAGTTCGCCTCCCTGTACCCGTCGGTGCGGCTGGACCCGTCCGTCCTGTTCGTGGACGACGGCGACATCCTCACCTCGGCCGGCCTCGCCGCCGGCATCGACCTCTGCCTCCACCTGCTGCGCGGCGACCACGGCGCGGCGGTCGCCAACGAGAGCGCCCGCCGGGTCGTCGTCGCCCCCGTCCGCTCCGGCGGCCAGGCCCAGTTCATCCCGTCCGCCCCCGTGACGGGCCGCACCCTCGCCGACGTCCAGGCCTGGGCCCTGACCCACCTGTCCGACCCCCTGACGATCGCCGACCTGGCCGCGCACGCCCGCGTCAGCGAACGAACCCTGACCCGCCGCTTCCGCACCGAAACCGGCCAGAGCCCCCTCCAATGGCTCCTGGCCCGCCGAGTGGACCGAGCCCGCGAACTCCTGGAGACCACCGACCTACCGATCGAGGAAATCGCCCGAACGTCCGGCCTCGGCTCCGGCGACTCCCTGAGAGCCCGCTTCGCCCGCCACCTGGGAATAACCCCGACCGCCTACCGAGCAACCTTCACCCACCAAACAACCCCCCACCCCACCACCTGACCCACCCCACCCCATACCGTCTACTCCGCGCCCGGCGGTGGCCGCCCACCACCCGCGCTGCGCACCCCACCACGCGCCGCCTCCCGCGCCGCCAACCCCGCGCCTCGCGCCCAACGCGCCCCGCCGCGCGCTGTCCGCCCGTCCGGTCCGCCCGCACCGTCCGCCCGCACCGTCCGCGCTGCGCGCCTCACCGTCCGCCCGCACCGTCCGCGCCGCGCCGCGCCGGGCAGCGGCCGCCCCACCGCCTGCGCTGCGCGCCCCACCGCTCGCGTTGCGTGCCCCACCGCGCGTCGCTTGGCGCGCCGCCAACCCCGCGCGGCGCGGCCAACGCGCCCCGTCGCGCGCTGTCCGCCCGCACCGTCCGATCCGCGCGGGGCGCTGCGCGCCTCACCGCGCGCTCCACCGCGCCGCCAACCCGGCGCGGCGCGGACAGTGCGCCCCGTCCGCGCTGTCCGTGCGCGCCGTCCGTCCGCGCCGGGCGCCGTCCGTCCGCACCGGGCGGTGGCCGCCCCACCGCGCTGTGCGCCCCGCCGCGCTGTGCGCCCCACCGCGCGCTGTCTGCCCGCGCCGGGCGGTGGCCGCCACACCGGGCGCGCTGCATGCCCCACCGCGCGTCGCTTGCCGCGCCGTCAACCCCGGGCGGCGTTGCCAACGTGCGCCGCCGCGCGCTGTCCGCCCGCGCCTGGTGGCGACCGCACCGTCTGCCGCCGCTGCGCGCTTGACCACCCGCGCTGCGCGCATCGCTTGTTGGGGTCGTGTTCGGGCGTTTGTGGGCGCTTAGGCTCGTCGGCATGGAGTCTTGCGTGACTTGCGCTGGTGAACGTGGGGTCGCGGAGCTGCCTCTGCGCGAGCGGATTGCTGTGGACGAGCATTGGCGCGTCGCGCATGCCTTCGGGACGGCGCTGCCCGGCTGGCTTGTGCTGTTGCCGCGCCGTCATGTCACGGCGATCGCGGACCTTACTGATGCTGAGGCCGTTGGGCTCGGGGTCTGGCAGGTGCGTCTGTCGCGGGCGCTGCATCGGGTCACCGGTTGCGCGAAGACTTATGTCGCGCAGTTCGCTGAGGCGCCCGGATTCGGGCACGTGCATTTTCATGTGATTCCCCGGGCTGTGGATCTTGCTGCCGAGTCGCGCGGGCCGTCGATTTTCGGGCTGTTGGACGCGGCGCACGAGGTGCCCGTCGCGGAGCGCGATGCGTTGGCCGGGCGGCTCGCGGCGTACCTGGCGGAATGACGGACGCGGACGTCCGGCATGATCGTGGTGCCGATCAGGGAACCGGGAGGGCGTGATGACGAAGGCACTGGTGCTCGGCGGCGGGGGCGTCGCGGGGATCGCGTGGACGACCGGGCTTCTCGCCGGGCTCGCCGAGGCCGGGCAGGACTGGACGGACGCGGACCTCATCGTCGGCACGTCCGCCGGATCCACCGTTGGCGCGCAGCTCGGCAGCGGCCTGCCACTGGACGAGCTGTACGCCCGGCAGGCCGACCCGGACGCGCCCAACCACGAGCTGACGCCGCCGGTCGCGATCGCCGACGTGTGGGAGACCGTCCTGCGGTTGCAGCGCGAGTTCCCCGACCCCGGGGACCTGCGGCGTGCCGTCGCCGAGTACGCGCTGAAGGCCGACACGGTCACTGAGGAGGAGCGGCGCGCGGTGATCGAGGCGCGGCTGCCGTCCCACGCCTGGCCGGACCGGGACCTGCGGATCGTCGCGGTCGAGGCGGGCGCGGGCCTGCCCGTGGTGTTCGACCGGACGTCCGGCGTGTCGCTCGTGGACGCCGTCGCGGCGAGCTGCGCGGTGCCCGGCGTGTGGCCGCCGGTGACGATCTCGGGCGTCCGTTATGTGGACGGCGGCGTCCGGACCAGCGCGAACGCCGACTTCGCCGCCGGATGCGACGACGTCCTGGTCATCGCGCCGCTGCCCGACCCGCCGCTGGAGGAGCAGCTCGCCGGCCTCGGCGGGAACGTCCGCCTCATCACGCCGGACGAGGCGTCGCTCGCGGCGGTCGGGGCCGATCCGCTCTCGCCCGCGTCCCGGGCGCCGTCGGCGCGGGCCGGGCGCGCGCAGGGAACCGCCGCCGCCCGCGCCTGACCACCGCCCTTCCCCGCGCCGTTCCGGCTCACCCGGCGGTTCGTCCGGACGGACGTGCTTGGGCTCGTCCCGTCAGCCGCGTTCGCTTGCCGCGCTGCCGCATCCGGGCGGCTGCCCGAGCCGACTGCGTTCGCGTACCGGGCGCCGCATCTCCGGGCGGCCTCGCGGGGCGCGTTCGCCTGCTGGGCTGTATCTCCCGGCGGGTGGCCCCGCTGACCGCGTTCGCGTGCCGAACTGCCCGCATCTTCGGGCGGGCGTGCTCGCGGGAGCGCCTTCGTCGCGCCGTTCCCGGCCGGACGGCCGAGCCGAGGGAGGCTCGGCGCGAGCGGGTCTCGCGTGGCGGTTGAGGCAGACCCTAAGCTCCCCGCATGACCGAGATCGTCGACTATGGGGCGTTCGCCGGACGGCTCCGCGCCGTCATGCCCCGCTGGGACGAGCGGCCCTTCATGCCCCCGGAAGTGTTCGCCGCCCACCTCGCCGACACCGCCCCGCGCTGGGAACTGCTCCGCGCGTTCCAAGAGGAGTGGGGGTTCACGCCACCGCCCGGACCGCCGTCCTGGCGCCGCGAGGACACTGACGAGCACCGGCTCTACGTCCGCAAACTGCGCGGTGAGACCCTCGACGCCGCCGACGAGGAGGACATCGAAGGCGTCGACGTCACGCTCCCGATCCCCAAGGCCGCGGACGAATGGTGGGACCTGCCGTTCAACTCCTTCACCCACGAGCCCCGGTTGTACTGGACGCACCCGGTGCGGCCGCCGACGGTGCGTCCGGACCCGTCCGGCTACGGTGTATCCGCCGGACTGCCGGACGACACCGCTCTCGCCGACCCGGACGGCGACCTGCGCGTCTGCGTCCTCATGGCGGAGTACCAGTACTGCAACGAGTGGGGCTACGCGGCGTCGGACGCGACGCTCGCCGACCCGCGCCTCCTGGTCAGCGACGGATCCGACGAGTGGTGGCTACAGGCGGACTCGGTGACCGAGTTCTACGTCCAACTGGCCGCGATGCGCCTGCCCTTCGCGCTGCGCCCCTCGGTGGAAATAGCGGAACTCCCACCGGACATCGCGACCCGCCTGCGGGCGACGTTCCCCGCGATGGGCTTCGCCGCCCCGTGGCGTGAGCTGAACGGCCACACGACGCTCTACGGCGGCCCGGACGTGATCCTCGCTCACGACGAAGGCGAAGCGGACATCGCCCTGCGCGCCGCCGGCCGCACCGCCGAAGCCCTGGTGGCGGCCGGCACCGCCCTCGGCCTCGACTGGACGACCGACATCATCCCGCCCCACGACCGAACCTGACCACCCCGAGCCGGCTACCCGGTACGTCTCCACCCGGCCTGCGCAAATGAGCGAGCCGCCCGGACCGCCGATCTACGCGATCACATCGCACAGCCGACTGCTCAAGCCGAATGGCCGCGCGGAGCGCAGCGCCGACGGCCGCTCCAAAAAAACGGGATTAGAAGGCTGCTCCAAGACGACCAGGCCGGACGGCCGAGCGGGACAGCCGCACACTGAGCGCTCACGTTGAGCGTCCACGCTGAGCAGAGCGAAGGCCGACGAAATGAGCTGAGCAGCGCGAAGGCCGGTGAAATGAGACGAAAGGTCTAGGAGCAGCCCCCCGTCTAGCGGGGTGGTCAAGTTGCGTGGGCGAGCTGTGCCGTTTCAAAGCCGCGCGGCTGGCGCGAACGGCTTCGGGTCCGGGCTGAGTTCGCACCTGCGCGCCCGCGTGACACGGTTCAGTGTCAGAGCGGTTGCCCGGCGCAGCCCGGACCCGAGCGCCCATGCGGGCTGCGGCTGAGCGGCCGAACCGCTTGGGTCTGATGTGAGCGCCCTGCTGGATGGTCAAGCTGCGCGGACTGGCTACGCGGACCCGAGGCTGCGCGACCGAAGCGCGCCGCACCCAAACGCGCCGCACCCAAGGTCGCCAGCGCCGCATCGAAGGGCGCCGCATCGAAGGGCGCCGCATCGAAGGGCGCCGCATCGAAGGGCGCCGCACCGGGTCGTGCGCGTTGAGCTGCGCGGGTCTGCTGAGCAGTCGAGCTGCGCGGGTGTTCAGGTGAGTGCCCGGCCGAGTGGTGTGGTCGAACGGGCAGAGGTGGTAGGGCAGGGAGGGCGAGCCGGGTGGAGACGCGTCGGGGCCTCTCCGGTGCGGACGCGGAGAGGCCCCGGGGTCGCGTGCGGGTGCCCGTTGAGGCGGAAGTCCGGGATCAGTACGGCAGGATCCGCCCGGAGGGGGTCCGTAGGTCGATCGGGCTCGGTTGACGTGGCGGTTTCGGGCGCTTGATGAGCTGCTGCCGTGCCATGGTGATCATCTCCCCCGTCGTGCCGGAAGTTAATCCGCCGATCGAGACGATGTCGCGTTCCCTTCCCTTCGATGAGCGCGACTTTTCGTACGGTTCGCCGAGCCTATGCGACGCCCTCATCGCGTTCGACCGATTTTGCTGGCAAGACTGTTGCTTTGGGTATCGATGACTTCACGTTGGGTGTTGCTTGGGTCCCCTAAAACCTGGCATTCGGCTCGGATCGTCGCGCCTGCTGGTGGACAAATGTGATGTTGGTCACGTCCGGAGGGCGTCCTCGGCGGGACGCCCTCCGGGGGCGGGGCTACTTCGCCTTGAGCAGGGTGCGCATCGTTGCGATCTCGGCCGTCTGGGTCGTGATGATCGAGGCGGCGAGGGCTCGGGCGGCCGGGTCGGCGCCGGAACGTTGTTCCGTCTGCGCCATGACGACCGCGCCCCGGTGGTGCTCGATCATCATCGTCAGGAACTTCCGGTCGAAGGCCTTGCCGGTGAGTTCGGCGAGGGCCTTCATGTCCTGGCCGCTCATCATGCCGTCCATCGAGCCGTGGTTCATGGACGGCATGGACGTCGGCTCCTTCCAGGTCGCGAGCCAGCCCGACATCTTCGTGATCTCGGGGTCCTGGGCAGCGGCGATGCGGGACGCCAGGTCCTTGACCTGCGGCGACGACGCGCGGCGTGCGGCGAGTCCGGCCATCTCCACCGCCTGACGGTGGTGGGGGATCATCATCTGGGCGAACATGACGTCCTGGGCGTTGTGGGCCGCCGTCGTCGCCGGGGCCATGTGCCCGCCCATGTGGCCGGAGGGGTGGGCGGACGGCTTGTCGCCGTCGCCGCAGGCCGTCAGCGTGGCCGCCGCGAGCAGGGGAACGAGGGCCGTCGTCAGAACGCGCTTCATCGTGGATCCTTCCGTTGTCCGTGCATGGCTGATCGGGGCGCGGCGGTGAACCGCGTCCTCCTACAGCCGCAGGACGGCCAACTGGAAGATCGTGCGGGTGGGCGGCGCGCGTCCGCGCACGTCCGTCCGGGCCCCGGGTCCGCGCGCCGGCGCGCGGCCGACGCGGTCGAGCGCGCACCTGCCGAGAGCCGCGAGGACGAGCGCGAACAGCGCCACGAGCAGCCACAGGCAGACCTCCCCGCCGGGATGGTCGTGCCGATGCTCCCGCGGCGAGGACGGCTTCTCGTGCTGCGCATGGGTCGCGTCGTGCTGCGCGTGGGTCGCGTGGACGGTCATCAGCCCCGACGCGTCCATCGTGTTGACCGTCACCTGGAACCCGTGCATGGCCATGAGCCCGGCCAGAAGCAGCACGATCCCGAGGACCCGCACCGCCCGGCGGCGCGGTCCCACACGGCTCACCGCGAAGAGACCCATTTCGGTCGCCCACGCTACAACCGCTACCTGACGGGGGTTACGCGGGTTCATAGTCCGTGGACGACGCCGACGCGTCCGGGACCGTCCGGGACGGGCCGACGCCGGTGCGCCTTTCAGCTCGGCGCACGCTGCCCGCGGACAGGAACTTGGAAGGAGCCAGTCTTTCCAGGGCGGCATGAAGGCTGAGCGGCCCTCATCGCTGGAGCGCGCTGATCGGGGAGATACGGCTGGCCCGCCATGCCGGATACGCCCCGGCGAGCAGTCCCGCGACCGCACCCGCGAGCGGCGCGCCGACGATCACCTGGGGGTCCAGCACGGGAGCCCAGCCCCTGGCCGCGCTGACGGCCCCGACGACGAGGACGCCGAGACTCGTTCCGATCAGCGCCCCGATCGCCCCGATCACCGCCGACTCGCTGACGACCAGCGCGGCGATGTGCCGGGGGGCCGCGCCGACCGACCGGCGCAGGCCGATCTCGGCACGGCGCTGGATCACCGACAGCAGCGTCGTGTTCGCGATGGCGAGCACTCCGACGCCCAGCGCGACCATCGAGATGGCGATCAGCAGACCTGTCACCGACGAGTCCACCTGGTTGCGGAGCTGGACAGGATCGGGCGGCACCGCTGCCGCTATCCGCGCCGGGTCCTGCGGGCTGAGCTGGAGGGGGCCCTGCCTGCCGACGAGTTGCGCCGCTCCCGGGGCCGTGCGCACGAGCAAGGACCGCGTGTCCCCGCTCGGAGAGAATCCGACGGCGACCCGTGTCGGGATGATCACGCTCAGTAGTGCCTGGTCGTCGGCTGGAGCCGAGTCGACGATCCCGATCACCCGCAGTTCGGTGTCCCCGATGTAGACCACCGGTGACAGATCGACGCTCGTGATTCCGAGTTGCCGGGCGGCGGCCTGACCGAGCAGCGCCACCTGCTCCCCGCGCCGCTCCATCCCGACGTCGTACAAACGGCCGGACGACACTTTCGCGTCCATGGCCGCCAGGGCGCCAGGGGTGGCCGCCATCATGTTCAACCCGACGCTGTTCTCCTTCGTCCCCTCCCGGATGCGCCGGACGGAGTAAACCGCGCCCTTCCCAACGCTCCACGTCAGGCCCGCTTCCCTGACGCCGTTGAGCCGCAGCAGATCCTGTTCGCTGTCCGCGGACAGCGCCGGTTCACCGGCCTGCGGGTCCGTGTCCGAGAACGTGACGAGCGTGGCCCGCAGTGCGTCGAACGTTCCCGACACGGCACCCCGCGCGGAGTCGCCGAGCCCGATAGTCGCGATGGCGGTGGCCACCGCCAGGACCGTGCCGAGGGACGTCAGCAGCGACCGCACCGGCGCTCGTGACACCGATAGGAACGCCTCACGCGCGATGTCGGCGGGAGAGAGCCGACTGGGCGGGATGCCGATCGCGGCGAGCGGCGCGGCCGGCCGCCACGGGAGCCTCATCGTGCTCCCCGCACCGACTCGGTCACCACTCCGTCATCGATGTGCAGACGGCGGGACATCCGGTGGGCGACCTGCGGATCGTGCGTCACGATGATGATCGTCAGCCCCTCGGCGTTCAGCGTTTCCAGCATCTCGACGACGAGGTCGGCGTTGGCGCGGTCGAGGTTGCCCGTCGGCTCATCGCACAGCAGCACACGCGGCTGCTGCGCCAGCGCACGGGCAATCGCGACCCGTTGTCGTTCACCACCGGACATCGTGCCCGGCATCGCGTCGATCCGGTGCGGCAGCCCGACGCGTTTTAGTGCCGCGACGGCCCGCCGACGCCGCTCCCGGCGCGGAATCCGCTGGTAGAGCAGGCTCAGTTCGGTGTTCTCCGCGGCGCTGCGGTCGGGCAGCAGATGGAAGGACTGGAACACGAAACCGAACTGCCGGCCGCGCAGCGCTGTGATCGCAGACTCGGGCAGCGTCGTCGTGTCGATGTCGCGCACGAGGTAGCGGCCGGCGGTCGGACGATCCAGCAGACCGAGGATGTTGAGCAACGTCGATTTCCCCGAACCCGACCGGCCGATGATCGCCGTCATCTCCCCCGTGACGATGCGCAACGACACCGGCCGCAGCGCACGCACCGGCACCGTACCGGGATAGGTCATCGAGACGTCGTGCAGTTCCAGCTCGGTCCCGGCCATCGTCTCCGCCGCCTCAGCCATGAGATCCGATGACGACCAGTTCCCCCTGGCGAAGGGAGCTTCCGCCCGTCGGTGTGACGGCCTGGCGCCCGCCCGTCGCCAGGCCGAGCGCGACCTTCACTTCGCGCTGGCGCCCGTTACCGTCGACGACGGTCACATACGTTTCGCCGGAGGAGCCGGTACTGATCGCCGCGACGGGAACGTTGAGCACCTTGCCGTCATCGCCTTGGGCCGTGACGGTCACGGCGACGCTTTTGCCGGTGAATCGCGCCGGCATATGGCCGGTGGGAACGAGTGTCACGGGAAACGTCTGAACCGCATCGTCGCCGGGCTTGGGCGATGTCCCTACCTTGGTGACCCGGACGCTGAACGAGGCGTCGGTCAGGTCATCGGTCGCCTTCCCCTCCATGCCTTCCTTGAGCTGAGACCTTCCCGCGGAGTCCACCGAGCCAGTCAACTGCACGTGGCCTGAGCCGATCTCCAGAAGTTTGGTGTCGGCCTTCGAGCCGAGATGCACGTTCACCGACACCACACGCTGCGGAAGGCTTCGGACGAAGAGGACTTCACCGCGCGGAATCTTCACGCTGCCGGCACTCTTCTTTCCGGACGCTTTGCCCGAGCCGTTTCCATCGTTCTTCCCCGGTGCGGCGACCTTCACCGGTGGCACGCCCGCCGCCCGGTAGAACCGGGCCACGGCGGCCGACGTGCCCTTTCCGTACGACCCGGCGCGGTCACTCCCAAGCGAGTATCCGGCGGCGCGCAGCGCGGCCTGCAACTGCGTGACATCGACGCCTCTCGTCCCAAGACCCATGTCCCGGAACGCGGGCACCCGGCCGGTGAGGACGAACACCGGCCGTTCGGCGACGGTGAGGAGTTTCTGGCCGTTGGCGACCCGGTCCCCGACTTTGACGTTGAGTGCGGTGACGATCGGCAGCGCGTCACCGAGACCGGTCGGGGAGTCCACCACGATCGGACTGGCCTCGGTGACCTTCGCGCGAAGCACCGTGGTCGCCGCGAGCGTTCCGTAGGAAACCCGTGCGGTGATCACGGACGCTTTCGGAGGTGCCGCGTCGGCGGCCTGCTGGTCGGGAGAAACGAAACCGCGCCCGATCGCGAAAGCGCCTGCCGCCAGCGCCACTGCGGCGGCAAGGATGATCAGTAGCGCTCGCTGGCCTCGTAACCGATCCCCGAGTCGCCGCCTGTGCCCGGGATTCCTCGCCGTCTCGCGGGCGTCCGTGCCCTCAACCTCGTGTTGAGCAGGCGGTGCCGCATCACCGAACGGCACCAGGTCGTCGGGGTGGACGGGCGGCTCCTTCATTCGCCGGCCTCTTTCCCCGCGTCGTCGCTGCCCTGCGGGCCGAGCGTGCGGGCGTCTCGAACGAAGCGACAATGATCGGTGCGGACACCGAGCGGATCAGTCGGCGCAATGCGGCGCGGCATACGACGTTCGTTCTGGCGATCAAGCGAAGTGAGCATGTCAGCCATTGGACCGTTCGGTGAGATCGGTGGGGATTGGAGCGACCGCGGGTCGGGACGAAACACGGGACCGAGTTGCCGTGGGGGAATCACGGCCGTTCCTTGCGATCACCTCGGTGGGTTCCCATCCCGAGCCCGCCGCGCCGGTAATGGCAAAGGTGCGAGCGCACGTCCCTGCGGTCCCGCCCGGTGAGGAATGAAGCTGGGCGCATGCCGCCGACCCCATCCGGCAGTCCGTGGACCACCGCGTTGTGCCGGGTGATTCTGGCAGATCGATGGATAGTGCGTCAATATAACGTCACTGTACCGTGCAGGCGCCCGTTCCGTTGGAGTCGAAGCGTCGTGGCCGCCGCCGAGGGAGCGAACAGAGATCATTATCTGGCCAGTTGGACACTTCGCTCCAATGGGAAGACGGACTTTGAGCGGCTTGGTCGTGCGTCTCTTCCATCGCCGTGTCCCGGCTCGGCGGGCCGCACGGACGCCGCCTACTCGCCCGCCTGCTTCTGCAAGGCGGCAAGGGCCTCCGTACCGTCTTTCTGGATCTCCCGGATCTGCTGGTAGTGGCTTTGGAAGAAGGCGCGCTGCTGGGCGAGTCGCTGCTTGTCCTCTTCAGCGATGACGGGTTTGGCGCAACGTACGTACACCGGTGCCCAGCGCCGGTCCACGGCTTGCCCGGCTTGCGCGTCCTTCGTATTGGCCGCCTCACCGGTCACCCAGTTGAGGAAGCCGCCGAGCCCGCCGCTGGCGCCTGGCCGGTTCATCGGCCAGGAAGGGACCCCCGCACGCTGCACACAGGCCCGGAAATCATTGGCGAGCTTGGAGACCGCAGGCGACAGCTCGATTTGTGAAGCAATGCGCTGCCACTGGTCGACCGTTGGCCCAGCGGTGCGATCGAAGGCGTTGAAGGACTTGGTCCCCTCGTTGGTGCAACGTTGGAGCACCGCCTTGTAGCCGGCTTGCTGTTTGGCCGGGCCGGCGGCGTGAATGTTTATCGCGGGATTCAGGTATCCCGTCCGCGTCATGCGGTCCAGGTCGGGGAAGCCGACGTTATCGAAGTCGCTGGCGATGGCGTCCGATTTCGATGTGACCGGGACGTCGAACCCGTGTTTGGCCATGCATTTACTGACGATGATCTCCGTGTAGTTCTTTCTGGTGCCGTTGAACTGTGCTCCGATCTTGAACTGTGCATTATTCGCCGGAAAATAGGCGTAAAGCACTTCGGTGCCTGATTTGGTGCTGGTATCGGGGCTGCCCTTGCTCTTTCCCGGTTCTTCTTTCGAGGCGGTGCCCCCGCCGCAGGCGCTGAGCAGTCCGGTGAGTGCCGCGGACATCAGGAGAAGCTCGAGTGATCGGCGCGGGATGAGCATGGGCATGTCGGTGATTCGCCTGTTCTGTGTGACGTGGGGTGGGGCTGTCGAAGCGGATGGTTGCCTGGTCGACGTGGTGATGACTTCCCGAGCCTGCCGATTGGTCTCGTGGGTGCGGGCGGATGGGCGAGACGCCGTCCGGGCGTGCGCTGCGGGCGTTGCGAACATCCTCAACGCCCGCAGCGCGTTCACTGTCCACCGGATCGCTCGGCGGGCCTTGCGGAGAAGGTCCGCCGAGCGAGTCTCGGTCAGTAGTTGATGTGGACGGTCCTGATGTAGCTCGACGAGTTGTCGATGTAGAACTTGACGCCGGTGTTCACGTTGGTGAGCGGTACGGCGTTGTACTCACTCGGACTGTGGCCGCCACTGGCCAGGTACCTGAAGCCCTTGCTCCCGAGCTGCCAGTAGGACCCGTTCCAGTAGTAGCCGCCGTAGGAATCCGACGCGCTGACCCAGGTGATGTTGACGTCATGGCACCCGGGGGGCTGCTTGGTGAAGGTGATGGTGGGGGTGGTGTCGCTCCCGTAGACGCCGCAATACCCACCGGCGGTCGCGTTCGCCGCGCCCTGGCCCGCGGTGACGGCGACCGCGGCGAGTGCCGCGGTCGCCGCACCGGTGGCGGCTAAGCGCAGCCCCATAGCTACCTTGTTCACGTCGATCCTTTCCTTCGCTCCATGCCCGAGCCTGGATGGTCGGGCTTTCATGGAGGCGGGCTAAGTATTTACGCCTTGAGTCTATAGAAGCAACTAGTCATGTTGATGGCCGATTCTTGCAAGTGTGGAATAGGTAGTTGCGGACTCGGTGTTCCGGTGGTAGACGGGCGCGGTGGAGTCGACTTTGGTGATCAAGTATTAATTTGGAGCGGTCCATCCTCTCTGGTCTGGTGCAATGTAATGGTCGCCGTCGTTGTCGATCGGTTGGGAACCGGGGTCTGGCAGGCTTCTGGGCCCCGGTTGTGGGGGCGACCGCGTGGTCGATCGGCCGATATTATTCGCCGGCGTGGGAGTGCTGTCCCATCCTGGTCATCTCGGTGGCAGGATCCTGTGGCAAGTCCTGAACGGCAGGTTGGGGGTCGTCCATCCCTTGGTTCGTCGCATGGGCAGCCTCGTTCCTGCCGACGTGAATCGATGTCGACCGGACTTGGACGGCTTGATATTTACTTCCGGGAACTATCTGCCGGAAAGCTGTGGCGAACCGTGATGATTCGATTGCCGTGCGTGATTTATGTGTTCAGTGCGGTTGGGATACTTGAGTGCGACGAGGCGTTCCGTCAATCCGTTCGTGCTTCGGCGGCTTCGTATAGATGGCTCGGCCGGCGCGAGGAGTCGGCGGTCATTCTCAGTAGCCTCGGAACGGCGGACGGTCGTGCCGCGAAGCGGCGCCGGTGGAGGATTCACCCAAGTATGACGGCGGTATCGCTGACGGACAGTGCGCTCACCGATCGGCTACGTAGCCGGTTGGCGGCCATCGGGAGACGCACGACCACCTCTTAGATGGTTCACGAAAACGAACCCTTTCCTGCACATCGAGGACCGGTGAACCGGGTTGATCCGCGCGCTATATCCGTCTGTGCCCATGCCTGCGGAGAGGGAGAAGAACGGGTCTTCCGGATGAATCAGCTGTCCACGGCCTGGATGATCGTCCCGTCGAGTCGTGTGATCCCGGGGACGTACCGGCCCGTGCCGGTCCGACCTTGAAATCTTTCGTGCCCAGCGTCGGTTTCAACGCTTCGACCTTGCTTGCCCTTGTCGACGGGAGAGAAGAACACGGGTTCGTTGATCGTTCGATGGGACAGGTGAGAGGCGGGCTTGGTCAGTCATTGGCAAGGCGGGCGGGGAAGCCGCCGGTGGCGATGGGGCCCCAGCGGTCGATGTGGATGCGCAGCAGGGACTTGCCCTGGCGTCGCATGGCGGCCCGGTAGTCGTCCCAGTCGGGGTGCTCGCCGGAGATCGCGCGGTAGTACTCGACCAGGCCGTCCAGGGCCTCGGGCATGTCGAGCACCTCGGCGCGCCCGTCCACCTGGACGTACGGGCCGTCCCAGTCGTCGGACAGCACGCAGATCGACACGTTCGGCTCGCGCCGGGCGTTCACGATCTTGGCGCGCTCGGGGTAGGTGGACACGACGATCTGGCCCGCCGGAGTCAGCCCGCACGTCACGGGGGAGAGCTGCGGGCGTCCGTCGGAGCGGACGGTGGCGAGCAGCCCCCGGTGGCGCGGACGGACGAAGTCCAGCAGTTCCGACAATTCCACCTTGTCGGCGGTGGCCGTCTTCGGCATGGGTCAGTCTCCCTACTTCGCGTGGTCCCGTGCGGGTGCCGTGGCGTAGCTGCCGAGAAGCGCGAGCGCCTGCTCGTCTCGGCTGCCCGGCTCGGCGTGGTAAACGATCAGATGCTGGCCCTCGGCGCCGCCGACGGTCAGGTTCTCGAAGCGCAACGACAGCTCGCCCACCACCGGGTGGACGAAATGCTTGATCTCGGCGCGCTTCGCCCGCACGTCGTGACGCGTCCAGAGCTCGGCGAACTCGGGGCTCGTGAGCGACAGCTCGCCGACCAGTTCGGCCAGGAGCGGGTCGTCCGGATCGGTGTTCTCGGCGCGCAGAGCGGCGATGCAGCCTTCGGCGGTCTTGTCCCAGTCGCGGTAGAACATCCGGGCCTCGGGCGTGCGGAAGACGGCCCGCAGGACGTTCGTCTCCTCGCCCAGCCAACTGAACAGCGCCTCGCCGAGCGTGTTGGCGGCGAGGACGTCCATGCGGCGCCCGAGCACCAGCGCGGGCGTGGTGGGCCAGGCGTCCAGCAGCGCGACGAGCCCCGGCGACGCGTACTCCCGCCGCGCGGCCCGCCCCGGCCGCCGGACCGGTCCGGGCTCCGCGAGGTCGCGCAGGTAGGCGGCGGCCTCGTCCTCCAGCAGCAGCGCGCGGGCCAGCGCCTCGACGACCTGCGCGGACGGATGCCGGTCCCGTCCCTGCTCCAACCGGACGTAGTAGTCGGTGCTGACACCGGCCAGCAGCGCGACCTCCTCCCGCCGCAACCCCGGCGTGCGGCGCGTCCCGGCGGGCATCCCGTGCGCCTCGGGCCGCACCAGCGCCCGCCGCGCCCGCAGGAACTCGCCCAGCCGGGGAACGTCCCCACGCTCCGCCATGCGCTCCGCCTCCGTACTCGACCGTCGTCCACCCTAGGAAACCCGGGCGAGTGCTGGGTGGCCCCCGCACACCCACGTAGCGACTATCGCGCTGATCGCCGAGCGGTACGGGCAACGGTCGCGTGACGCGTCCGGGGGCCTCCGGCCGGGATGGTCAGGAGGTGATGTCGCGGGTGCGGAAGCGGCGGACGGCCAGGGCCAGGAAGAGCAGGGCGTAGGTGAGGGAGAGGGACGCGCCTTTCGCCATGCCCGTCCAGACGATGTCGGGTTGCAGGACGTCCATCCACGCGTACATCCAGTGGGTGGGGAGGAAGTCGCGCCAGGAGCCGAGGGCGGTGACCGCGTCGAGGATGTTGCTGACGATCACCAGGCCGACCGCGCCGCCGACCGCGCCCAGGGGCGAGTCCGTTGTCACCGAGAGCAGGAAGGCCAGGGCGGCTACGACCAGTTGGCTGATCAGCGCGTAGGCCACGATCAGGGCCATCCGGTTGAGGGCCGGGCCGGTGGCGAGCGTGCGGCCGGTGAGGAGGGTGGCCGGGCCCCAGCCGAAGGCGACCGTGCCGGCCAGCAGGGACATTGCGGGGAGCGTTATTACGGCGGCTGTCGCGTAGGCCAGGGCTACGGTGAGTTTCTGGCGGAGCAGGCGGACGCGGGGGACGGGTGCCGCCAGCAGATAGCGCAGCGACGACCAGCCCGCCTCGCTCGCAACGGTGTCGCCGCAGAACAGGGCCACCGCGACGACCAGCAGGAAGCCGGACGAGACGAACAGGGCGAACAGGGCGAAGTTCAGGGCGCTCGTCGTCGCGACGTCGACCAGGCCGGGGGCGTTGTTGTCCGGGCCGGGGTCGCCGCCCAGCTTGAACGCGAGCACCAGGATCCACGGCAGGACGAGCAGGATCCCGAACGTCACCAGCGTGCGCCGCCGCCGGAACTGCCGGACGGCCTCCACCCGCAGCGGCAGCGTCCGGCGCGGGTCGTAGCCGGGGGCGCTTCCGTCCCGGCCGGGCGGCCTGGGGGGTGGCATGCCTTCGGCTGTGCTCGGAACGGCGATGTCGGTCATTTCGCCTCCCGGCGGCTGGTCGGGACGGCCGTGTTCATCGTGCCTCTCCGATGATCTCCAGGAAGGCGTCCTCCAGGCGGCGGCCCGTGCCGGTCAGTTCGGCGACCGGCCCCGCCGCGACCCGGCGGCCCGCCGTCATGACGACCGCGTGCGTGCAGGTCTGCTCGACCTCGGCCAGCAGATGGCTCGACACGATCACCGTCCGGCCCGCCGCCGCGTAGCGCTGGAGCACCTCGCGCATCTCGCGGATCTGCGGCGGGTCCAGCCCGTTGGTCGGCTCGTCCAGGACGAGCAGGTCCGGCAGGCCCAGCATCGCCTGCGCGATGGCCAGCCGCTGCCGCATCCCCTGCGAGTAGGTGCGGACGGCGCGGTCCAGCGCGGGGCCGAGGCCGGCGATCTCCAGCGCCTCGTCCAGGTGCGCGTCAGAGGCCGGACGGCCCGTCGCGCGCCAGTACAGGTCCAGGTTGTCGCGGCCGGTCAGGTGCGGCAGGAAGCCCGGCCCCTCCACGAACGAGCCGAGCCGCGACAGCACCGGCGCGCCCGGCGCGACGCGGTGGCCGAAGATCCGGATCTCGCCGGCGTCGGGACGGATCAGGCCCATCAGCATGCGCAGGCTCGTCGTCTTCCCTGCGCCGTTCGGGCCGAGCAGCCCGAGGACCTGGCCCTTCTCGACGCGGAAGGACAGGTCCGCGACGGCCAGGTGCCCGTTCTTGTACGCCTTGGTGAGCCCGGTGATCTCCAGCGGGACGTCCGCCAGCGCCGGGTCGAACGACGCGCGGCGCCGCACCCGGCCGGTCAGCAGCACCCCGGCGGCGAGGGCGGCCGCCGCGCCGGGCAGCACCCACACCCACGCCGGGACGCCGGGCGCCGGGGCGCGCAGCGCGGGCACGGTCGGGACGGTCAGCGGCGACACCGCCGAGACCTGGTACGCGGCGGGCGCGGACGGCGTCGCGAAGCCCATGTCGGTCGTCGCGATCACCACGCGCAGCCGGTGCCCCCGCTCGAACGCGTGGTCCATCGCGGGCAGCGTCACGGTCGCCTCGCGGGCGCCGTCGCCGCCCGGCACCCGGAAGGGCGCCGCGATCCGCCAGGCGGGGGTGGCCGCGCTGGTCGGCGCGACGTCGTAGAGCTTGGCGAACAGCGGCGCGTCGCGCGGCCCGGTCACCCGCAGCCGGACGGTCGCGGACCCGGTGATCCGCACGGGCGACGAGAGCGGCGGAGTGTCGAACGTCGCGGCTTGCCCCGGCATGTCCACCGGGAGGCGGCCCGACAGTGCGCCGCCGCCGAGGCCGTCCAGCGCGCCGAGCGCCCCGAGGCCGGGCAGCGCGGAGATCGACGCGGGGGAGCCGCCCGCCGGGTTGCGGATCGTCTGTACGCGTCCGGCCAACGGCAGGGTGCGCGGCGTGGCGCGCAGGCCCGGGTAGCGGGGCGCGGACGCGGCCTCCACGACGGTCCGGGCGGTGGAGGAGTCGATCCCGCCCGTCCGCGTGACCGTGAACCCGTCCCCGTCACCGGACGCGCCGCGCAGCCAGTGGTCGAAGAAGTCCCGGACGCGGCCCTCGACCCGTCCGGTCTCCGGATCGCCGCCGTCGTGCCCGCCGAGGTACCAGAGCACCGACACCGGCGCGCCGGTCGCGGCGATCTGGCGGGCGTTGGCGTCGGCCTGGTCGAGCGGGAACAGCGAGTCGGTCTGGCCCTGGACGAGCAGCGTCGGCACCCGGATCCGCCCCGGATACGCCGCCGGGCTCGACCGGCGCAGCGTCGCGACGACCCCGGGATCGGCCCGTCCCGATGCGGCCGCCTTCTGGTACTGCGCGCACAGCGACGGCAGGAACCGGCCGCACGCGCTGTCCCCGGCGCCGCTGGTGAAGAACAGCCCGGCCCACATCTTCTTGAACACCCCGGCATTCGCGTCCCCGCCCGCCGCGAAGTCCGGGAACAGCGCGCCTGCGAGGTCGTTCCAGGTGATGCGCGGCGCGAGGGCGTCCACGCGCGGGTCGAACGCGGCGGTGAGCAGCGCGATCGCCCCTCCGTAGGACTCGCCCGACATCCCCATGTGCGGGTCGCCCGGACGGTCCAGCCGCACCTCGGGACGGGCGGCGAGCCAGTCGATGAGCCGCCGGGCGTCCTTGACCTCGTAGTCCGGCGAGTTCAGCGCGATCTCGCCGGTGGACGCGCCGAACCCGCGCGCCGACCAGGTCAGCACCGCGTACCCGGCGCGGGCGAGCCGTTCGGCCTCGCCGCGCACGTCGTCCTTGGTGCCGCCGAACCCGTGGCCGAGCAGCACGGCGGGGAACCGGCCGCCCCGCGCGGGCGTGTAGAAGGTGGCGTCGAGCGTGACGCGCTGGTCGTCGTGCGGCCCGTCCACGACCGCGATGCGCTGAACGAGCCGCCGGACCGGCGGGTCGCCGCCCGCCGCGCCGAACGCCAGCCCGGACGCCGCGAGCAGCACGGCGACGGCGGCGAGCGCACCCCACCGTGTCGCTCGTCCGGCCTGCCGCCACCGCATCCCGAACCTCATGGACAGCAGACTAGGCGGGCCGCGGAGCGGTCCCCATCGGCCTGCGGTCGGGACTTCGCTTGCGACTGGAACGGTAGGCGCGGCGCCGATGTACGACGCACGGTTGACCTCGGAAGCGACGAAAGGAGGACCTGGCGCCCGCTTTGTCCGACGGTGTCAGAAAAGCGCGGCGGTGAACATCGCGGTCAGCCGCCGGGCCAGGTCCGCCGGGTCGTCCTGGAGCACGTCGATGCCGATGAGCCGCCGCGCCGGCGCCCCGCCCATGACGAGGACGGCCGCCAGCGTCGCCCGCGCCCGCGCGTCCGGCCCGGAGAGCTGCGCGGCGAGCGGTTCGATGACCCGCTCGGTCATGTACTCGCTCAGCACGCGCTGGACCTCCGGGTCGCCGATCGAACGGTCCACGATGCGCGGGAAGCGCGACTGCGGACGGCTGCGCACCTGCCGGACGACGTGCTCGGCCAGCCGGCGCGGCAGCCCGGCGGGGTCGCCCGCGATGGCCTGGGGGAGCGTCGACTCGTCCTCGATCACTTCGGCGAACAGTTGCGCCTTGGTGCCGAAGTACCGGTTGACGAGCGCGGGATTGGCGTCCGCCGCCGTCCCGATCATCCGAAGCGTCACGGTGTCATAGCCCTGCGTCCCGAAGAGGTCGCGTGCGGCGTCGAGGATCCGGCGGCGCGTGGCCTCCCGGTCCCGGCGCGGACGCGCCTGGTGGACGGTGCCTGTCACGTGACGATTATCTCCCCGCTTGCAAGTAAACAATCGGCTACATAATATGTGCAGAACACAGGTAATCGAGTGGGGAGCAGCCGCGTGACGCAGGCGAACACGGAGCGGCCGACGAAGCCGGGGACGGTCCCGGACGCCGCGCCGGAGTACTCGCACCGCCGCATCCTGGAGATCCTCTCCGGGCTGATGATGGCGATGCTGACCGCGATGATCTCGACGTCCGTCGTCGGCACGGCCCTGCCGACGATCGTCGGCGACCTCGGCGGGCAGGATCAGCTCGCGCTGGTCGCGAGCGCGTCGCTGCTGACCATGACGGCGTCCACGCCGTTGTGGGGCAAGCTCTCCGACATCTTCGGACGCAAGCTGACGTTCCAGACGGCCCTGGTGATCTTCGTCATCGCGTCCGTCTGCGCCGGGCTCGCGCAGAACATGGGCGAGCTGATCGCCGCCCGCGCCGTCCAGGGCCTCGGCGTCGGCGGCCTGACCGCGCTCGCGCAGGTCATCCTCGGCGACGTCGTCCCGCCTCGCCAGCGCGGCCGGTACGCCGGGTACATGGGCGCGGTCTTCGGCGTCTCGACCGTCGCCGGGCCGCTGCTCGGCGGGTTCATCGTGGACGCCGACGGCCTCGGCTGGCGCTGGTGCTTCTACGTCTGCGTCCCGCTCGCGGTCGTCGCGTTCCTGGTCATCCAGCGCGTGCTCAAGCTGCCGAAGGTCCGCCGCGACACCCGCGTGGACGTCCTCGGCGCGTTCACCATCACCGGCAGCGCGGCGCTGCTCGTGCTCGTCCTGTCCCTCGGCGGCGACCAGTTCCCCTGGCGGTCGGCCTGGACGTACGGGCTGCTCGGCGCGGCGGTCGTCCTCGCGATCCTCGCGATCGTCGCCGAGCGCATCGCCCGCGACCCGATCCTGCCGCCGCGCCTGTTCCGCAACCGGACGTTCGTGCTGGCGTCCGTCGCGTCCCTGGCCGTCGGCTGCGCGATGTTCGGCGCGATGATCTACCTGCCGCAGTACTTCCAGATCGTCAAGGGCATGAGCCCGACCAAGTCCGGGCTGATGACGCTGCCGATGGTCCTCGCGATGTTCGTGACGTCCACCTTCTCCGGGCAGATCGTGACGCGCCTCGGCCGCTGGAAGGCGTTCCCCGTCGCCGGGCTGGTGCTCGTCGCGACGTCGATGGTCCTGCTGTCGCGGCTGCACGTCGGCACGAGCACGGTCGTCATCGGCGCGGACGTCGCCGTGCTCGGCGCGGGCCTCGGCCTGACGCTCCAGATCCTCATCCTCGCCGCGCAGAATGCCGCCGGGCTGAAGGACCTCGCCGCGACCACGTCCGGCGTCTCCTTCTTCCGCAACCTCGGCGGCTCGATGGGCGTCGCGGCGTTCGGCGCGATCCTCAACAACCGGCTCCGCGACGAGCTGGCGGACGGCCTGCGCTCCCTGCACATCGCCCCGCCGCCGGGCGGCACGAGCCTCGGCTCGCCCGCCGCGATCCGCCATCTGCCCGAACCGTTCCACGGGCTCGTCGTGCACTCCTTCACCGATGCGCTGGAGACGGTGTTCCTCGTGGGCGTCCCCATCGCGCTCGTCGGGTTCCTCGCCGTCCTCGGGCTGAAGGAACTGCCACTGCGCGGCGCGGCCCGGGCCTCCGAGCCGGCCCCCGCGCCCCACGTCGCCCTTCCGCCGGACGGCGCGTCCATCGGCGGGACGGTCCGGGACGCGGACGGAACGCCCATCCCGGACGTCGCGCTCACCCTCATCGACGCCGGCGGACGCCAGCTCGGCCGCGCCGTCACCGGGACGGACGGCGCCTACGCCCTGCCCACCCCCGGCCCCGCCACCTACGTGCTGATCGCCGCGACGTCCGGGCACGAGCCGCAGGCCGCGACCCTCGCCGTCGGCGACCGCCCGGTCGTGTTCGACCTGCTGCTCGCGGGCGGCGGCGGGCTCGCCGGAATCGTCCGGGGACGTGCCGGAACGCCGGTCCCGGCCGCGACCGTCGTCGTCACCGACGTGCGCGGTGAGGTCGTCGGCACCGCCCGCACCGGCCCGGACGGCGCGTACACCGTCACCGACCTCGCCACCGGCGCCTATACCCTCGCCGTCAGCGCCGACGGGCACCGGCCCGCCGCGCTCCCCGTCGAGGTGCGCGGCCGGACCCGCCGCGACGTGGACCTGCCCGACGGCGCGCACCTTGGCGGCACCGTGCGCGGCCCGTCCGGCTCCCCGCTCGGTGACGCGAGTGTCACCCTGCTGGACGGCGCCGGGAACGTCGTCGCCCGCACGCTCACCGGCCCCGACGGCGCCTACGCGTTCACCGACCTCGCCGGCGGCCCGTACACCGTGATCGCCGCCGGTTACCCGCCGGCCGCGACCGCGCTGACCCTGGACGGCGCCGGAACCGACGCGCACGACGTCCGGCTCGCCCACCCGGAGGCCTGAGCATGGATGCGAGACTGCGCGCCGCCGTCCGCACCCGCGACGGCTGGCCCGTGCCGCACGCCGTCCTGACCCTCACCGACCGGGCCGGACGCCAGACCGCCCGCGTCCGCGCCGCCGCCGACGGCGTCACCGCCGCGCCCGCCCCGCCCGCCGGGACCTACACCGCGATCGTCACCGCCCCCGGCTACGCGCCCGCCGCCCGCACCGTGATCGTCACGGCGTCCGGCGGCGACCTCGGCGCGATCGTGCTCGCCCGCGCGGGCGGCGACCTCCCCGCCCCCGGCGCCTGGACGATCGACCCCGACCACTCGACCGTCGCGGCCGTCGCCCGCCACCTCGGGCTGTCCAGCGTCCGGGGACGGTTCGGGACGTTCGCCGGACGCGTCGAGATCGCCGACCCCGTCGAGCACTCGACCGTCCGCGCCCGCATCGAGGCGGCGAGCATCGACACCGGCACCGCGCTCCGCGACGACCATCTGCGCTCCGCCGACTTCCTCAACGTCGCCGAACACCCGTACATCGACTACGCGGGCGACGGGCTGACGCCCGCCGGAACCGACCGCTGGACCGTCCACGGACGACTCACGCTCAACGGCGTCACCCGTCCGGCCGACCTCGACCTCGCCTATCTCGGCGCCGGACCCGACCCGTGGGGCGGCGTCCGCGCCGCGTTCCGCGCCACCACCGCGCTGCGCCGCGCCGACTACGGCATCCGCTACAACCAGATCCTCGAAGCGGGCATCGCGGCCGTCGGTGAGAGCCTCAACGTCGAACTGGAGATCCAGGCCGTCCGGGAGACGTGATCAACTGCCCCGCAACTGCCGCGCCAGCAGCGCCGCCGCCGCGCGGTTCACCGGGCCCGTGATGACGACCTTGCCGTCGGTGATGGGCATGTCCACGCGCGGCGCCGTCACCAGCCGCCCGCCGACGACGAACGCCAGATCACGGCCGACCATCCCGCGCGTCAGCCGCCCGAACGCCGACCGGTCCGCCGCGCGCAGCGTCAGCGCCACGTCGTAGGCCTGGCCCGTCCGGCCCTTCTGGACGTGCAGGTCCGACACCCGCCGGATCGTGATGCCCTGCGCGAGCTGGTAGCACGTCAGGCCCGACACCGACTGGCCCGTCATGCCCTGCGTCCCCGCCGGGCACTGGCCCGCCGTCGTCTGCGTCACCGGATAGATCAGCAACGGGGACGCCAGCACGATCGGCTTGGACTGCATCCGCGCCACGAGGATCCCGCCCGTCACCGCGACCGCCGCGATCAGCAGGACCAGCGTCACCACCATCACCAGCAGCGCCGCCCGGTGCTCGCGCGCCGCCCGCTCGGCGTTCGCCCGGCTCATGCGCGGCGGGCGCACGCCCGCGCGGGCGCGCTTGAGGTCGGCCGCCGCGCGCTGGCGCTGCACCGACCGCTCCCGGCGCCGCGCCGCCTCGTCGCCGGCCGGGGACGGCTCGTCCGCCGGGGACGACGGGTCGCCGGGCAGGGACCGTTCCGGCGCGGGAGCCGCCTTCGGCGTGCCCACCCGCCTGCTCCGCCGCGAACCGACCCGCATCATCACCTCCGTATAACCCAGGGGTAGCGACTCCCCTGGAACCCCCCGCCGGGCGCGCACGCAGCATCCTCGCTCGCAGAGCTCGCTGCGGTGCAGCCTGCGCGCTCGCGTTCTCCCGCGGGAGAACGCGTTCCCCGGCTGAGGTGGGCCGTCAGGGAACGAATCCCCTGATGCCCTTCAAGTACGCGCTCGTCCGGGGACACAACCACATCTGGACGGCCGTCTGCAATTCACCCAGGTGCGCGTCCGGAGCGCGAAAGGCTCCATCCCGGTGCGGGATGGAGCCCTCGCGACTCTGCTAGACGCGCCAGGTGTCGCCGCTGCGGAGCAGCTCGGCCAGGTCGCCGGGGCCCTGCCGCTGCACGGCCTCGTCCACCTGGTCGCGGAACAGCTCGTCGTAGGACGGACGGTCCACGTCGCGGAAGATCCCGATCGGCGTGTGCTCGAACGCCGGGGAGTCCAGCCGCGACAGGGCGAACGCCTGCGACGGGTCGGGGTGGTGCGCGTCGTGGACGGCGATCTCCGCCGGGTCCACGTCGGCGGTCGCCACGACCTCGAACGACCCCGACCGCGTCCGGCGCAGCGCCTTCTGCCCGTCCGCCCCGAACACGATCGGCTGCCCGTGCTCCAGCCGCACCGTGATGTCGTCCCGGACGGCCGGGTCCTTCAGCGGGTCGAACGCGCCGTCGTTGAAGATGTTGCAGTTCTGGTAGATCTCCACCAGCGCGGTGCCCCGGTGCTGCGCCGCCGCCCGCAGCACCGACTGGAGGTGCTTGCGGTCGGAGTCGATCGTCCGGGCGACGAACGTGCCCTCCGCGCCGATCGCCAGCGACAGCGGGTTGAACGGCGCGTCCAGCGAGCCCATCGGCGTCGACTTGGTGATCTTGCCGGTCTCGGACGTGGGCGAGTACTGCCCCTTGGTCAGCCCGTAGATCCGGTTGTTGAACAGCAGGATCTTCAGGTTGACGTTGCGGCGCAGCGCGTGGATCAGGTGGTTGCCGCCGATGGACAGCGCGTCGCCGTCCCCGGTGACGACCCACACCGACAGGTCCGGACGGGACGTCGCCAGCCCCGTCGCGATGGCCGGGGCCCGCCCGTGGATCGAGTGGAACCCATAGGTGTTCATGTAGTACGGGAACCGGGACGAGCACCCGATGCCGGACACGAACGTGATGTTCTCCCGGCGCAGGCCCAGCTCGGGCAGGAACGACTGGACGGCCGCGAGGATCGCGTAGTCCCCGCAACCCGGGCACCAGCGGACTTCCTGGTCGGTCTTGAAATCTTTAAGGCTCTGCTTGCCGTCGGCCTTCGGCACGAGCGACAGCGCGCCGTTCCCGTTCAGAAGCTCAGTCACGGTCGATCACATCCCGCAGCACACCGGCCAGCTCCTCGGACTTGAAGGGCAGGCCGCGCACCTGGTTGTAGCTGATGACGTCGATGAGGAACCGGCCGCGCAGCAGCAGCGCGAGCTGGCCCAGGTTGATCTCGGGCACCACGACACGGTCGTAGGAGCGCAGGACCGGTTCGAGGTTGGCCGGGAACGGGTTGAGATGCCGCAGATGCGCCTGCGCGACGAGCCCGCCCGCCGCGCGCACCTCACGGACGGCGGCCGAGATCGCCCCGAACGTCCCGCCCCAGCCGAGGACGAGCACCCGCGCCGCGCCGGACGGGTCGTCCACCGCGAGCGGCTCGATGTCGGCGGCGATGCCGTCCACCTTGGCCTGCCGCAGCCGCGTCATGCGGTCGTGGTTGGCCGGGTCGTAGGAGATGTTGCCCGAACCGTCCGCCTTCTCCAGGCCGCCGATGCGGTGCTCCAGCCCCGGCGTGCCGGGGACGGCCCACGGCCGCGCCAGCGTCTGCGGGTCGCGCGCGAACGGCTGGAAGTCCTCCTGGTCGGGCGCGGCGAAGCCGGGCTCGATGACCGGGAGCGTGTCCACCTCGGGCAGCTTCCAGGGCTCGGAGCCGTTGGCGAGGTAGCCGTCCGACAGCAGGATGACCGGAGTGCGGTACTTCACCGCGATCCGGGCCGCCTCCAGGGCCGCGTCGAAGCAGTCCGACGGGGACTTCGGCGCGATCACCGGGACCGGCGCCTCGCCGTTGCGGCCGTGCATCGCCTGGAGCAGGTCCGCCTGCTCGGTCTTGGTGGGCATCCCGGTGGACGGCCCGGACCGCTGCACGTCGATGACCAGCAGCGGCAGCTCGGTCGCCACGGCCAGCCCGATCGTCTCGGACTTCAGCGCGATGCCCGGCCCGGACGTCGTCGTCACGCCCAGCGACCCGCCGAACGACGCTCCGAGCGCGGCGCCGACGGCCGCGATCTCGTCCTCGGCCTGGAACGTTCTCACGCCGAACCGCTTGTGCTTGGACAGCTCGTGCAGGATGTCGGACGCCGGCGTGATCGGGTACGACCCGAGGTACACCGGCAGCCCGCTGCGCTGCCCCGCCGCGACGATCCCGTACGCCAAAGCCACGTTCCCGGTGATGTTGCGGTACAGGCCGGGCGCGTGCTCGGCGGGCTTGACCTGGTACTGGACGGAGAACGCCTCCGTCGTCTCGCCGTAATTCCAGCCCGCCTGGAACGCCGCCACGTTCGCCTTCATGATCTCGGGCTTCTTCGCGAACTTCCGTTCGAGAAAGGCGAGCGTCCCCTCGGTGGGACGGTGGTACAGCCAGGACAGAAGGCCGAGCGTGAACATGTTCTTCGCGCGCTCGGCGTCCTTCTTGGAGATCTCGTAGCCGGTGAGGGCGGTCACCGTCATCGAGGTCAGCGGCAGCGCGTGGACGCGGAACTCCGCGAGCGAGCCGTCCTCCACCGGGTCGGCCGCGTAGCCGACCTTGGCGAGGTTGCGCTTGGTGAACTCGTCGGTGTTGACGATCAGGTCCGCCCCGCGGGGGAGGTCCCCGAGGTTGGCCTTGAGGGCGGCCGGGTTCATGGCGACCAGGACGTCCGGGGCGTCGCCCGGTGTGAGGATGTCGTGGTCGGCGAAGTGGAGCTGGAAACTGGACACGCCGGGCAGGGTCCCGGCGGGGGCGCGGATTTCGGCGGGGAAGTTCGGCAGCGTCGACAAGTCGTTGCCGAACGCCGCCGTCTCCTGGGTGAAGCGATCGCCGGTCAGTTGCATGCCGTCGCCGGAGTCGCCGGCGAAGCGGATGATGACGCGGTCGAGCTGCTCGACCTGCTTGGTCACAGAGGAAGACCTCCTCGACGCGCGGCGTCCGTCCCAGGGGAGGCACCCGGGGAACGGACGCTGCTTAGGCTTGCCTTCATGGTATGTCGGGGGACCGGTGGTCTCAGCGGGGAACGGGAGGGCCGGGGGGCCGAAGCGTCACCCGGCGGCCGGGCGGTTCCCGCCCGGGCTCGTCCAACCCGCGACAGTCCCCGCGAGCGGGAAAATCACGCACCGAACTATAGATAAGCCGACACTGACGCCCTCGCACCGGCCCCCGTTCGCTCAACGGGCTAGCGCTCGGCGTCGACCGCCCTGAGCAGGCGCGCGACGTCGCCGGGCGCGACGGCGAGCCCGAGGACGCGGGCGTTCGCCGCGTACGGGTGGCGGCCGGGCGTGTCCATCGCGCGCCGCATCCAGGTCCGCCAGCCCCGGCTCGTGACGGTGCAGCGCAGCACCAGCGACCGGTCGCGGGGCACGGCGGCCGACGCCGCGCAGGAGCCGAGCGCCGCGCCCTCGGCGGTGACGGTGGCGTGCAGTTCGGCCCGCGCGTCCGGCGGGACGGTCCCGGGGGCGCTCAGCGCGGCCGGGACGCTGACCGTGCAGCCGTTGACGTTCTGGTCGCAGGCGAGGAAGGAGAGCGCACTGGTGGAGAAGCGCAGCGCCGGGTCGACGGCGCCGCCGAGCGCCGCGACGCGCGTGCGGATCTCCTTGCGGACGGCCGGGGCGTCGTCGCGCGGCGTCGCGGTCAAGAGCGGGTCGCCGTGCCCGGCCGCCCGGACGGCGAGCAGGCCGAACGGGGCCGTGCGCGCGATCAGGTAGTCGGCGCGGCGCGTCCGCACCCGGTACGCCGGGACGCCGCCCGGCGCGGTCGCCGCCGTCACGCGCGGGTTCCCGGCCAGGGCGGCGGCGATGGCGCGCGGGGCCAGGATCTTCCGGACGTCCACCCCGAAGACGGACGCGGGCGCCTTCGTCCAGCGGCCCGCGTAGTCGTCGGGACGCGCCGCGCCCGGCTGCGCGCGCCAGAAGCTCTCCCCGGCCTTGAGGTAGGTCGCGCCGCCGACGGAGACGAGGTCGGCGGTCGTCCCGGCGGCCGTGATCGTGCCGGTCGCCGAGCCCTGCCGGGTGACGCCGAGCCGGATCCGGACGGGCTCGCCGCCCCGGGTGAGCGTCGTGTCGAACCGGACGGCGTCCAGCGCGTTGATCGCCTGCCTCGCCGCGGGCGCCCAGGTGGCCGGGACGCGCTGGGCCGGCGCCGCGTGCCGCCCGGGCTTCCCGTCGGACGAGACCAGCAGTGCCCCGGCCCCGGCTCCGCCCGCGACCACGGCGAGGGCGACGACGCCGAGCAGCAGCCGCCGGCGCGCCTTCCGGGGCCGTCCGCCCGGCCGGTAGGGCAGCGGCGGCAACTCGACCGGCGGCTGCCCGAAAGCCGCGTCGCCGTACAACGCCTGCTCGCGCGGCTGCCCGAACCGCTCGTGCGGCGGCCGGCCGTAGAACGGCTGGTCTTGCGCGGGCTGCGCGTGCGGACGATGGCCGTTCGCGGGCCGGGAGGGGACGGTGGGTGGGGGCTCGTTGGGTGGGAGGGTCCAGGAGCCGTCGGAGGGCGGGGGAGGGACGGTCGTCATCCGGCGCGCCCTGCCGTCATGGATCGCTCTCCTCGCTCGCAACCGACACTGTGCGGGCACAAGAATGCCGGACGATCCGGGGTTCCCCGGGCCGTCCGGCACTCGTGTCGCGCGTTACTCCTGGTCCAGGTTCGTCTGCATGGTCTGGATGTCGGAGCTGGACACGCCGGCGACCTTGTACTCGACGTGCTTGTAGAAGGTGCCGCCCTTCTTCGCCCAGTCCGTCCAGGCCGAGCTGACGATCTCGCAGCGCGTCCACACCGGCGAGTCGCCGGTGACGGTGACCTTGGCGGTGCAGTTGCCGAGGTCCCGGCCGGTGAGGGTGAAGGCGGTGATGTTGAACCGGAGCTGGATCTCGGTCGGGCCGTCCAGCCCCGCCGGGGGACGGACCTGCGCCTCGACCAGGCACCCGGACGTGCTGTTGCAGTTCCCCTTCTTCCACTGCGCGATCGACGGGCGCGAGGAGACGTCGAAGGAGTCGCCGAGCTGGCTCATCTCCTGCCGCATGTCGCTGATCACCGAGTTGTCGGCGACCGTGACGTCGGCCTGGACGCGGGGGAACAGGCTCTCGTAGCGGATCAGCTCGGGGTCGTCGCTGTCGGTCAGGTACAGCGTCGCGGACCCGGTCGTGAACTTCAGCGCCTTGCGGCCGCCGTTCGTCGTCTTCACCGGCTTGCGGTTGAGGCGCGCGGCCTCGCGCAGCTTGTCGGCGATGACGGTCGGGGTCAGCGACGTCTTGAAGTTCACCGTGAGGTCGGACGAGTCGAGCTTGCCCCACTGCTGCCCGCTGAGGAACCAGGACGGGTCGCTGGTGCTGGTGACCTTGTCCTTCCAGTAGGTCGAGTCGGCCTTGATGAAGGTCTTGTCGTCGGCCGCCAGCAGGGTGACCTGCGAGCCGTCCCAGGTGATCGGGCCGGTCGCGCGCCCGCCCTTGGTGACGGTCAGCTCGCCCTGGAGGGTGTCGGAGCCGCTGGTGATGCTGCCCTTGTAGGTGAGGGCCCGCGCGGCGGCGACCTTGTCGGCGGCGGCGGTGAGCTGCTCTTTCGGCGACTTGCCGCCGGACGCCACGACCACCACGACGACCACCGCGAGCGCGACGATCACCACGAGCGCGCCGACGATGATGGCGGCGATCGCGCCGCCGCCCATGCCGCGCTTGGCCGGCGGGCCGGGCTGCGGTCCGCCGGGGCCGTAGAACGGCGGCGGGGTGCCGGGACCGCCGAAGCCGGGACCGGGCGGCGGCGGGCCGCCGCCGAATCCCTGGCCCGGCGGTGGTCCGCCGCCGGGCGCGCCGGGGTTCTGCGGACCCCCGGCCGGCGGCGGGGGCGGCGGCCATGAGGAGCCGCCCGGCGGTTCCCAGCCGGGGGGAGGCGGCGGGTTGCTCATCCGGTCACGTCCTTCCAGGTCATCTGACCCCAAAATGCACGTCTAGTCTGCATCAAAAGACGCGTCCCGTGTTCGCCCGGTTCAGGGGTGTCCCACTTCGCGACAACCTCGTGATGTTCGGGATACTGCTGTACGCAGGTACTCCGGGAGGTCACAGGTGGGCGACTATTTCGACGGTTACGCCATCTTCGCGGCGCTGGCCGTGATCGGCGGCGCGCTCGTCGGCGGCGGGCTGGCCGCGAACCGGCTGCTCCGCCCGGCGCTGCCGACCGCCGAGAAACTGACGACCTACGAGTGCGGCGTCGACCCGGTCGGCGACCACTGGGCGCAGTCTTACGTCCGTTACTACGTGTTCGCCTACCTCTACGTGGTGTTCGCGGTGGACGCGGTGTTCCTGTTCCCCTGGGCGACGGTGTTCTCGGCGCCCGGATTCGGTGGGACGACGCTCGCCGAGATGTTCGTCTTCCTGGGCTTCCTCGCCGTCGGGCTGCTCTACGCGGGCCGCAAGGGCGTCCTGTCCTGGGTCTGACCGGTGGCCCGGCCCGTGGGCACGGTGCCCGGGTGCTGCAACAATGGCGCGCGTGAACGCTACCGTCCGTAGGAGCGCGCCGTCGTGAGCGCCGTCGACCTGCCGCCCCCCGGCATCGGGCCGTTGTCGCGGATCGCCCCGAAGCCCATGCGGTTCGTCCTCAACTGGGGACGCCGCTACTCCCTCTGGGTGTTCAACTTCGGGCTGGCGTGCTGCGCGATCGAGTTCATCGCGACGTCCATGAGCCGGCACGACTTCATCCGGCTCGGCGTCATCCCGTTCGCGCCCGGCCCCCGGCAGGCCGACCTCATGGTCGTCTCGGGGACGGTCAGCGACAAGATGGCGCCCGCGATCAAGCGGCTGTACGAGCAGATGCCCGAGCCGAAGTACGTGATCTCGTTCGGCGCGTGCTCCAACTGCGGCGGCCCGTACTGGGACTCCTACTGCGTCACCAAGGGCGTGGACCAGATCATCCCGGTGGACGTGTACGTGCCGGGCTGCCCGCCGCGTCCCGAGGCGCTGCTGCACGGGATCGTCAAGCTCCAGGAGAAGATCGCGGCCGAGTCGCTCGGCGAGCGCTACTCCGGGGACGGCGAGCCGGTCGCGCCCGCGCCCGCGCCGCGCGTGCTGGAGGCGACGGTGCTGCGCCGTCCGCTCGTCACGCCGCCCCCGCCGCCGGAGCCGGCCGGGCCGGACGACGTGACCACGCCGCTCGCGGTCGTCGCCGACGAGACCGACGAGACCCACGACCCGACGATCATTCCCGGCCTGGCCGACGACGAGCGGGGGAACCCGTGACCGACGAGCCGGCGGAGCCCGCCGAGCCGGAGGAGCCGCCGGAGCCGCCGCACCCGCTGGCCGTCGTCTGGACGGATCGGTTCGCCGACGACGTCACCACCGAGGCGACCCACGGCGGCCTGTCGGTCGGGGTGCCCGCCGACCGCTGGATCGACGCGCTGACGTTCGCGCGCGACGAGCTGTCCTGCGGCTTCTTCGACTGGCTGACCGGCGTGGACGAGATGGACGAGGGCTTCGCCGTCGTCGCGCACGTGTACTCGCTGGAGGAGCGGCACCACCTGCTCGTCCGCACCCGCGTCCCGCGCGCCTACCCGGCGCTGCCCACCGCGACCGGCGTGTACCGGGGCGCGGCGTGGCACGAGCGCGAGACGTTCGAGATGTTCGGGATCGAGTTCACGGGCCATCCCCATCTCGTCCCGCTGCTGCTGCCGGACGGGTTCGAGGGGAACCCGCTGCGCAAGGACTTCGTGCTCGCGTCCCGCGTCGCCAAGGCGTGGCCGGGCGCCAAGGAGCCCGGCGAGTCCGGCCACGGCGCGCCGAGCCGCCGCCGCGTGCGCCCGCCGGGCGTGCCCGACGACTGGGGTCCCCATGCCTGAACTGCTGGAGATCGTGCTCAAGCTCGCGGCCGTCGCCGCCGCGTTCGGCGTGCTGCCGCTGCTCGTCGGGCAGGCCGAGCACAAGGTGATGGCGCACATGCAGGGCCGGCTCGGCCCGATGTACGCGGGCGGGTTCCACGGCTGGGCGCAGCTCGTCGCCGACGGCGTGAAGTTCGCGCAGAAGGAGGACGTCGTCCCGGCCGCCGCCGACCGGACGGTCTTCAAGCTGGCCCCGGCGGTCGCGATCGTCCCGTATCTGCTGGTGCTGCTGGTGATCCCGGTCGGGCCGGACGGCCAGGTCGTCCTGGACCTCGGGCTCGGCCTGTTCTTCGCGCTCGCGGTGATGGGGATCGGCGTGATCGGCGCGATCATGGCGGGCTGGTCGAGCGCGAACAAGTACTCGCTGCTCGGCGGGATGCGGATCGCGGCGCAGCTCATGTCCTACGAGCTGCCGATGGTGTTCGCGGCGTCGTCGGCGGCGATGGCGGCCGGCACGCTGTCGCTGTCGGGGATCGCCGAGGCGTGGCACTGGTACTGGCTGCCGTGGCAGGCGATCGGGCTCGTGGTGTTCTTCGTCGCGGGCCTGGCGGAGCTGCGGCGTCCGCCGTTCGACATGCCGCTGGCGGACTCGGAGATCATCCTCGGCCCGTACACCGAGTACGGCGGGCTGCGGTTCGCGTTCTTCCTGCTCGCCGAGTACGCCGGGATCGTGGTGCTGTCGGCGCTGACGGCCGTGCTGTTCCTCGGCGGCTGGCGCGGCCCGTTCCTGGACGCCGAACTCGGCTGGCTGTGGCTGCTGGTCAAGGTGTTCGCGCTGGCGTTCATCGTGATCTGGCTGCGCGTCAGCTACCCCCGGATGCGCGAGGACCAGCTCCAGAAGCTCGCGTGGGGCTGGCTCGTCCCGCTGGCGCTCGCGCAGCTCGCCCTGACCGGCGTGCTGCGCGTCGTGCTGGGCTGAATGCACCTCATGGACCGATTTGTCGGGACGCACGGAACGTGGTTCCACCTGCGCGGACGGTGCCCGTGAGACCGGCGGGACGGCCGGTACCCACCCCCGGCGCGCACCGGGGGACCCCCGGGTACGCCATCATGTCCACCGTGGGACGGCTACCAGGAGGCGGGCTGGCCAAGGGGCTGGCCGTCACGTTGCGGACGATGACGCGGCGCACGATCACGCGCCAGTACCCGGAGGTGCAGCCCGATCTGCCGCCCCGGAGCAGGGGCGTGATCGCGCTCTTCGAGGAGAACTGCACCGTCTGCATGCTCTGCGCGCGCGAGTGCCCGGACTGGTGCATCTACATCGACTCCCACAAGGAGACGCTGCCCGCCGAGGGCGGCGGACGGGCGCGCAGCCGCAACGTCCTCGACCGGTTCGCCATCGACTTCTCGCTGTGCATGTACTGCGGGATCTGCGTCGAGGTGTGCCCGTTCGACGCGCTGTTCTGGTCGCCGGAGTTCGAGTACGCCGAGTACGACATCGCCGAGCTGACGCACGAGAAGGAACGGCTCCGCGAGTGGATGTGGACCGTCCCGCCGCCGCAGGCGCACGACCCGGCCGGCGAGCCGCCCAAGGAGATCGCCGCCGCCGAGAAGGCGGCCGCCCGCGGTGCCGGCCCGGGGAGGAAGACGTGACCGGGCAGGACGTCGTGCTCGTGCTGCTCGGCGCCGTCGCGCTCGGCGGGGGCGTGCTGTGCGTGACGACGCGGCAGATCGTCCACGCCGCGCTGTGGCTGGTCGTCGCGTTCGGCGGCCTCGCCGGCTCCTACCTGGTGCTGACCGCCGAGTTCGTCGCGTGGGTGCAGGTGCTGGTCTACGTCGGCGCGGTCGTCGTGCTGCTGCTGTTCGGCATCATGCTGACCCGCGCGCCGATCGGCCCCGGCGACGGCCTGGACTCGGAGAACCGCTGGGTCGCGCTGGTCGTCGCCGTCGCGACCGCCGCGCTGCTCGTCACGACGGTCGTCCTCGGCTTCGGCTACGCCCACAAGGACGTCCGCGCGGGCGGCGGCAGCGCGGACGCGCTCGGCTCCAGCCTGTTCCGGACGTGGGTGCTGCCGTTCGAGGTCGCCTCGGTGCTGCTGCTCGCGGCGCTCGTCGGCGCGATCGTCCTGTCCCGGACGGACATCGGCCCGAAGGACGGCGACTGATGCACATCGTCTATCCGGCCGTGCTGTCGGCGTTGCTGTTCTCCGTCGGCGTGTACGGGGTCCTCGCCCGGCGCAACGCGATCCTCGTGCTGATGGCCGTCGAGCTGATGCTGAACGCGGTGAACCTCAACCTCGTCGCGTTCGACGTCTGGTGGCGGGACCGGCTGCACGGCGGCCAGGTCCTCACGCTCTTCACGATCGTGATCGCGGCGGCGGAGATCGGGCTGGGGCTCGCGATCGTCCTGCTCGTCTACCGCAACCGGAGCACCGTGGACGTGGACGAGCTGACCGCCCTGCGCGAGGACGCCGAGAACCCCGAGGACGCCGCCGAGACCGTGGAGGCGGGCCGGTGATCGTCCTCGCCGTGCTGATCGTGCTGCTGCCGTTCGCCGCCGCCGTCGCCGGGCTGCTCGCCGGCCCCCGCGTGACGCGGCTGCTCGGCGGCGCGCCCGCGACCGCCGCACCCGAAGGCCACACTGTCGTCACCGAAGCGGAAGCCGGTGCCGACCCCGACGCGGTCCAGGAAGGCGCCACCCCGCCCGCCGCCGCCCGGTTCGGGCTGCGCAACGGCCCCGCGCTGCTCGCCTGCGTCCCGGCGGGCGCCGCGTTCGTCCTCGCCGCGATCGTCGGGCTGACGCTGTGGCGCTCGCCGCACCCGCGCTCGGGCGCGCTGACGGTCGTGGAGACCGGCGCGGTGCCGATCCGCGTCGCGTTCCAGGTGGACGGGCTGGCCGCGCTGCTCGGCGTGCTCGTCTGCGCGGTCGCGGTCGCGGTGCAGCTCTACTCCGTCGCGTACATGGCGAAGGACCCGCGCTACTCGTCCTACGCCGCGTTCGTGTCGCTGTTCACCGCCGCGATGCTGCTCGTGGTGTTCTCCCGCGACCTCCTGCTGCTGTACGTCGGCTGGGAGATCATGGGCGTCTGCTCGTACTTCCTCATCGGCCACCACTGGGAGGACCGCGCGAACTCCCGCGCGGCCGTGAAGGCGTTCCTGGTGACGCGGCTCGGCGACGTCGGGTTCCTCATCGGGATCCTGGTCCTCGGCGTCGGCGCGTCCACGTTCGACATCCCGACGCTGCTGGGGCGGCTGGACGTCCTGCCGCACGGGACGCTCGTCGCGGCGGCGCTGCTGCTGCTCGCGGGCGTCGCGGGCAAGAGCGCCCAGTTCCCGCTGCACACCTGGCTCCCGGACGCGATGGCCGGCCCGACGCCGATCAGCGCGCTCATCCACGCGGCCACGATGGTCGCGGCCGGGATCTACGTCGTCGCGCGCCTCTACCCGCTGTACCTGGCGGCCCCCGCCGCGCTGGCGGTGCTCGGCGTCCTCGCGGTCGTGTCGATGGTCGGCGCGGCGCTCGCGGCCCTGGCCCAGGACGACCTGAAACGCGTCCTCGCCTACTCCACGATCAGCCAGCTCGCCGTGATGGCGGCGGGCCTGGCGGTCGGCGCGAAGTCGGCGGCGATCTTCCATCTCGTCGCGCACGGCGCGTTCAAGGCGGTGCTGTTCCTCGCGGCCGGCTGCGTGATCTTCGTGACCGGCACCAACCTGCTCGCCGGGCACGGCGGGCTGCGCACCCGGATGCCGCTGACGTTCGCCGCGATGACGGTCGGGTTCGCGGCGCTCGCGGGCGTCCCGCCGGTGAGCGGCTGGTTCAGCAAGGACGCCGTCATCGAGGGCGCCCAGCACGCCGCCACGCACGGCGGCGAGCTGGAGCACGGCCTTCCGGCGGCGGGACCGCACGAGGCGATCTCCGGGCTCAGGGAAGGCGTCTCCCCGTACGTGAAGCCGGGGCAGATCGTCGTCGCGACCGACTTCCGCATCGTCCCCACCATCCCCACGGGGATCGCGTGGCTGATCTATCTCGCGCTGCTGCTGACCGTCGCGCTCACCGCCGCGTACGCGATGCGCGCCTGGCTGCTGACGTTCTTCGGTGACTACCGGGGGACGGGCGAGCCGCGCGAGGCGCCGCGCGCCATGTCCTGGACGATCGCCGTGCTCGCCGTCCCCGCCGCGATCCTCGGGTTCTTCGGGCTCGGCGCGGACGAGCTGCGCCCGCACCCGGTGTCGGCCCTGCTCGGCGTCGCGCTGCTCGCGGCCGGCGCCGCCGCGACCTACCTGGTGTGGAGGCGCGACCCGGCGGCCGACCCCGCGCGCGTCCTCGGCCGCGTCCGGCCCGTGTTCGCCCGCGCGTTCCTGGTGGACGAGCTGTACGCGGCGGCGATCGTCCGGCCCGTCCGGCGGCTCGCCCGCGGCGTCGCCGTCGTGGACCGCCAGGACGTCGACGGCGCCGTCACCGGCACCGCCCGCCTCACCCGCCGGCTCGCCGACGTCGTCCGGCGGCCCGGCGGCGGCGACCCGCAGTCCTATCTCACCGGCGTCCTCGCCGGGGTCGTCGTCATCGTCGCCGTGGTGGTGGTCTTCCTGTGATCCTGGTGCTGCTGACGGCGCTGCCGCTGCTCGGCGCGCTCGCGCTGCTCGTCCCGGCGGGCCGGTTCCTGCCCGGCGACGCGGCCGTCGCCCGGTTCGGCGCGGCCGTGTCCGGCGCGACGCTGCTCGTCGCGGTCTGCACGGCCGCCGTGTTCGACTACGGCGCCGGGTCGCGGACGCAGCTCGGCGTGAACCGGTCCTGGGCGTCCTCGATCGGGCTGCGGTTCCACCTCGGCGTGGACGGCATCTCGCTCCCGCTCGTCGTGCTCACCGCGCTGCTGACGTTCCTGTGCTTCGTCCACCTCGCGCGGCACGCGCCCGCCGGGGGACGGACGCGGCTGCTCACCGGGCTCCTGCTCGTCCTCGAAGTCGGGATGCTCGGCACGTTCACCGCGCTCGACCTCGTGCTGTTCTTCGTGTTCTTCGAGGTCGTCCTGATCCCGATGTACGCGGTCATCGCAGTCTGGGGCGGGCCGGGACGCGCCGCCGCCGCGCGCAAGTTCATCCTCTACACGCTGTTCGGTTCCGGGCTGCTGCTGGTCGGGATGCTGCTCGTCGGCGTCAAGGCCGGGACGCTCGACATGACCCAGCTCGCCGCCCGGCACGGCGCGGGGCTGAGCCACGGCGTCCAGATCGGCGCGTTCCTGCTGATGGGCCTCGGGTTCGCGGTCAAGACGCCGATGTGGCCGCTGCACACCTGGCTCCCCGACGCGCACACCGAGGCCCCGACCGTGGGGTCGGTGCTGCTCGCGGGGGCGCTGCTCAAGATGGGCACGTACGGCATCATCCGCGTGGCGCTGCCGTCCGTCCCGCACGGCGCGGCCTACTGGGCGCCGTGGCTCGGCCTGTTCGCGGTCGTCGGCATCGTGTACGGCGCGCTGGCGTGCCTCGCGCAGACCGACCTCAAGCGGCTGATCGCGTTCTCGTCCGTCGGGCACATGGGGTTCGTGCTGCTCGGCATCGCGACGCTCACGCCCGTCGGCGTCAACGCGGCCCTGTTCGGCAACATCGCGCACGGCCTCATCACCGGGCTGCTGTTCTTCGTCGCCGGATCGGTCAAGGAGCGGTACGGCACCGGGGACCTGCGCGAACTCGGCGGCGGCCTGCTGTCGTCCGCGCCGCGCCTGGCCGGGACGCTCACCTTCGCCGCCGTCGCCAGCCTCGGACTGCCCGGCCTCGCCGGGTTCTGGGGCGAGATGCTCGCGCTGCTCGGCGCCTACCGTCCGCACGCCGCCCTGCCGCGCGGGACGTTCATCGCGTTCATGGCCGTCGCCGGGCTCGGGGCCGTCCTGACCGCCGCGTACTTCCTGCGGCTGCTGAGCGGCCTCACCCACGGGACGCCGCGCGAGCACGTCCCGGCCGGCGCGGCGCGGATCTCCGCCGTCGAGTACGCCGCGTGGGCGCCGCTCGTCGCCGGGACCCTGCTCGTCGGGCTCTGGCCGAAGACCCTGCTCGACGTGACCACCGGCCCGGTGCGCGCGCTGCTCGGAGGTGGCTGACGCATGATCCAGGGCATCGACTACGCGGCCGTCGCGCCGCCGCTGATCCTCGCCGTCGCCGCGCTGGCCGTGCTCGTCGCGGACGCGTTCGGGGTCGCGCGCCGCGTCCTCGGGCTCGTGACGGGCTCGGCGTTCGGCGCCGCGCTCGTCGCGGTGATCGCTCTCGCCGCCGGGGAGCGGCGCGCCACGTTCTGCGTGCCGGGCGGGCTGCGCGGCTCCGGGCCCGCGTCCTGTTCCTACGTCGCGGACGACTTCACGCTGCTGTTCCAGGGCGTCGTCCTCACCGCCGCCGTGATCGTCGTCCTGCTGTCGCTGCGCGAGATCACCGACTCCCGGATCCCGGCGGGGGAGTACCACTTCCTGCTGCTGTCGGCCGTCACCGGCGCCGTCACGCTGGTGGCCGCCCGCGATCTCGTGCTGCTCGTCGTCGCGCTGGAGACGCTGTCGCTGCCGGTGTTCGCGCTGGTCGCGCTGCGCCGCTACGACGGCGTCGCGTCCGAGGCCGCGATCAAGCTGTTCCTCGTGTCGGTCGTGTCGTCGGCCGTGATGCTGTTCGGCGTCAGCCTCGTCTACGGCGCGACCGGCGCGATGCACCTGGACCGCATCGCGCCCGCGCTCGCGAAACTGCCGTCCGACCTGGACCCCGTCGCGGGCGTCGGGATCATGCTGGTGCTCGCCGGGTTCGGGTTCAAGGTCGCGGCCGTCCCGTTCCACTTCTGGGCGCCGGACGTCTACCAGGGCGCCCCGCTGCCCGTCGCCGCGTTCCTGTCGGTGATCTCCAAGGCCGCCGGGTTCGCCGGGCTCGTGATCGTCCTCGCGCTCGGCTTCCCCGCCTACGGGCACGTCTGGGGGCCGCTCGTCGGGGTCATGGCCGCGCTGACCATGACGCTCGGCAACCTCCTCGCGCTCCGGCAGGGCACCGCGATCCGGCTGCTGGCCTGGTCGTCGGTCGCGCAGTCGGGGTACATGCTCGCGCCGCTGGCGTCCGGCGCGCACCGGCTGCCCGAGGCCGTCGCCGCCACCACCGCCTACGTCGCGCTCTACGCGGTGATGAACCTCGGCGCGTTCGCGGTCGTCGTCGGGTTCCGCCGCCGGTCCGGCGCGTCCGGCCGCACGGACGCCCTGGAGGACTTCCGGGGCCTCGGCCGCCGCAGCCCCGCCGTCGCCGCCGCGCTCGCCTTCTTCCTCATCTGCCTCGCGGGCCTGCCGCCCGGCGTGATGGGCCTGTTCGCCAAGGTCGTCGTGTTCCGCTCGACGGTCGCGGGCGGGGCGACCTGGCTCGCCGTGATCATGGCGCTCAACACCGTGATCGGGCTGTTCTACTACCTGCGCTGGGCCGTTCTGCTGTTCGGCGAGCCGACCGGACGGCCCTACGCCACCGCCGTCCCTGGGCTGCCCGTCCGGTTCGCCGTCGGGGCCGCCGCCGCCGGCGCCGTCGTGCTGTCGGTCGCGCCGCAGCTCGTGTTGCAGGCCGTGACCTCGGTCACCTGATTCGGGAACATTTCACCTGGTCAACCCGTTGCCTGAGTGGTTCGGAACTCGCTGCGGGGAGGTCGGGGACGTGCGGTTCAACGGCGTCAAGACGGCGGCGCTGATCGCTGCGCTCTCGGCGTTGATGCTGGTGGCGGGCTGGGCGTTCGGACGCGGGTCCGGGCTCTTCCTCGCGCTGCTCCTCGCCCTCGGCGTCAACGGCGCCGCCTACTTCCTCAGCGACCGGATCGCGTTGCGCTCGATGCGCGCCCATCCGGTCGGCGAGGTCGAGGCGCCGGTGCTGTACCGGCTCGTCCGGGAGCTGTCGGTCGCCGCACGCCGTCCCATGCCCCGCCTCTATGTCTCCGAGACCGCGCAGCCCAACGCGTTCGCGACCGGACGCAACCCGCGCAACGCCGCCGTCTGCTGCACGCGCGGCATCCTGCGCATGCTGGACGAACGGGAACTGCGCGCCGTCCTCGGCCACGAACTCTCCCACGTCTACAACCGCGACATCCTCATCGCGTCGGTGGCGGCCGGGATCGCGACCGTCATCACCTACCTGTCCCAGCTCGCGATCTTCCTGCCGATCGGACGGTCCGAGGACGACGACGGGCCGGGCATCGTCGGCGCCCTGCTCATGCTCGTGCTCGGGCCGGTCGCCGCGGCCGTCGTCCAGATGGCCGTCAGCCGCACCCGCGAGTACCAGGCCGACGCGTCCGGCGCGCGGCTCACCGGGGACCCGCTGGCGCTCGCGTCCGCGCTCCGCAAGATCGAGGCCGGTGTCCGCGCGCTGCCGCTCCCGCAGGACCCGCAGCTCGCCACCACCAGCTCGCTGATGATCGCCAACCCGTTCCGGGGCGCGGGCATCGGCCGCCTGTTCTCCACCCATCCGCCGACCGCCGACCGCATCGCCCGGCTGGAGCGCATGGCCGGACGGGGCTAGGGCAGCGTCAGGACGACCGGGCCGTCCTCGGTCACCGCGACCGAGTGCTCGACGTGCGCCGCGCGACTGCCGTCCCGCGTCGCGACCGACCAGCCGTCCGCCAGCACGCGGCTGCCGTCGCGTCCGGCGCTGATCATCGGCTCGATCGCGATCGTCAGGCCCGGCCGGATGCGCAGGCCCCGGCCCGGACGGCCCGTGTTGGCGACCTGCGGCTCCTCGTGCATCGCCGTCCCGATGCCGTGGCCGCCCGAGCCCTCCACGACGCCGAACCCGGCCGCGCGGGCGGTGCTCTCGACCGCGTGCGCGACGTCGCCGAGCCGGTTCCCCGGCACCGCCCGCGCGATCGCCCTGGCCAGGCACTCCTCGGCGACCTCGATGAGGCGGCGGTCGGCGGCGGACGGCGCCCCGACCGTGAACGTCACCGCCGCGTCCCCGTGGTAGCCGCGCACGGACGCGCCGCAGTTCAGCGAGACCAGGTCCCCGGCGCGCAGCGTCCGGCCGTCCGGGACGCCGTGGACGGCCACGTCGTTCACCGAGACCCCGATCGTCGCCGGGTAGGGGGCCGGCGCCCACGACGGGTGGTAGTGCAGGAAGGCGGGCTCCGCGCCCATCGCCGCGATCGTCTTGGCCGCGATCGCGTCCAGCTCGCGCAACTGGACGCCGGCGCCCGCCGCGTCCCGGGCCGCGCGGAGCGCGTGGGCGACGACCCGGCCCGCCTCGCGCATGATCTCCCACTCGCGTGGGCTTCGGTAGGCCACCATGCCGTGGATTTTAATACCGGTAATAAAATCGTCCATATGGTTCGCCGACCGCTCACCGCCGAACAGCGCGACCGGGGACGCGCGCTCGGCAGGGTCCTGCGCGCCGCGCGCGGCCCGCGCAGCGCCGCCGCCGTCGCCACCGCGGCCGGGATCTCGCTCGACACGCTCCGCAAGATCGAACGCGGGGCCATCGCCGTCCCGGCGTTCTTCACCGTCGCCGCGCTCGCCCGCGTCCTCGACCTGGACCTCGCCGCGCTCGCCCGCGACCTGGAGCAGTTCGGCGACGGGCGGATCGCGGGCTGATCCGAACCATCGCGCGTCCCGCCGCGTCAGAGACAACGAGCGCGCCGGACCTTCTGCGGGGGAGGGACCGGCGCGCTCCCCGGGCGGGCGGGCCGCCGCCGACGACGCCGGCGGCCCGGACGCTCACTCAGGTGACAAGAAGCCGTCCCGCGCTGTTCTCCCGATCGGGTTGACCGCCGGACCGCGCTGCCCCAGGCTCGGAGCGGTCACCCGAGGAGGCGAGTCATGGAGCGCGGCGACCGGCACCGGCACATCCCGTCGCCCCAGTCCCCGCGAGGCGGCGAGGTCGCCTCCAGCGGGACGGGCATGTACGGCGGCAGCGTCCCCTACGGCGGCGAGCCCGCCTCGATCCGCGCGGCGTGGGACGAGATGCTCCGCACCCCCGAGCGGACCAGGTTCTGCCCGCTCTGCCGGGGTTCGGGCCTGCACCGGGGCGCGGAGTGCCCCGCCTGCGACGGCCGGGGGACGCCGCTCAGCGGTAGTTGACGAACTGGAGGGCGACGTCCAAATCCTTGCCTTTGAGCAGGGAGATGACGCCCTGGAGGTCGTCCTTCTTCTTGGCCGACACGCGCAGCTCGTCGCCCTGGATCTGCGCCTTGACGCCCTTCGGCCCCTCATCCCGGATGATCTTGCCGATCTTCTTGGCGTCCTCCTGGGAGATGCCCTCCTTGAGCGCGACGCCGAGCTTGTAGATCTTCCCCTGCGCCTTCGGCTCGCCCGGGTCGATCGCCTTCAGCGAGATGCCGCGCTTGACGAGCTTGTCGCGCAGGACCTCCAGGACGGCCTTGGCGCGCTCCTCGGAGTTGGCCTGAATGTCGATCGCCTCGCCCGACCACTTGATCCCGGCGTCGACGTTGCGGAAGTCGAACCGGTTCGCGACCTCCTTGGCCGCCTGGTTGAGGGCGTTGTCGACCTCCTGCCGGTCGAGCTTCGAAACGATGTCGAAACTGCTATCTGCCATGGGGTCTCCTCGCTGGAAAAACGTTCGGTCCGGCGGGTGCCGATGCGCCGCGACGCATCCGCTCAGGGTAGCGAGCCGTCACCTCCGGGGTGCGTGTGCGGTGGCGGCGGGGAGGGCACGCCTGGTGACGAACGGCTTGCCGCGCTGGTTGATCAGTCCCCCGAAGTGACCCCGGAGGCCCGATGAGGCAGACAAAGCGCAAGGAAGTGAAGCATCTGGACAAAGTGGACGCCCATCCGGACGCGCACCGGTCCACCGAGCCCGACGAACGCGACATTCTTGGCGCCCGCCAGGACGCGACCCACTCGTCCATGCTCGCCGAGGCCCGCAAGTCCCTCGGCCTCAAGGGGCGTCCGAACGCGATCACGCGCTCCTACGCGGCCCGGCACGGCAAGGAGTACCTGACGGCGTCCTGGTGCGACATGGCGATCACGTACTGGGCCCGCCACTCGGGCAACGCCGACGCCGTCCTGCCCGGCGGCGACCGCGCCTACACCGTCTACCACGCCGAGGACTTCCGCAAAGCCGGCACCTGGCACGCCGGGACGACCGACAACGTCCGCGACGCCAAGCCCGGCGACATCGTGTTCTTCGACTGGGGGACGTCCAACTCGATCGACGCCGTGGACCACGTCGGCGTCGTCGAGAAGAACCTGGGCGGCGGACGCCTCCAGACGATCGAGGCCAACACCGGCAACGCGGTACGCCGCCGCGTCCGCGCCGCCGGCGTGATCGCCGGCTTCGGCCGCCCCTCCTACGACGCCAACTGGACGGAGTCGATGGTGAAGAAGCTCCCCGAACTCGCCAAAGGCGCCCGCGGCGAGCACGTCGAGACGGTACAAGCCCTCCTCCAGGCCCGCTCCCACCCCGACATCAAGGTCACGGGCCGCTTCGACGACGCCACCGAGAAGGCCGTCCGCGCCGTCCAGAAGTGGGGCAAGGTCCACCAGGACGGCGTCGTCGGCCCCCAGACCTGGCCCGTCCTCCTCCGCGTCCACACCTGATGTCACGACCACCCGCGCCGTCCGCTATCCTTTCCAGTGCCGTCGCGAAAGCGACGCCACGGCGGGTTGCCCGAGTGGCCAATGGGAGCGGACTGTAAATCCGTCGGCTTAGCCTACGCAGGTTCGAACCCTGCACCCGCCACACACGCAAAACGGCCCCTCACCAGCGCGAACGCCGGGAGGGGCCGTTTTCTGCTTTCCGGTTGCCTACGGCTTTCTACGGCTGACCGGGCCATGCGTGACCCGGATTCCGCGCCCGTCCGGGAACGGAAGAGAAGCGGGTTGCTCGGCAGCAGCCGTTCCCGGACGGCGAACTCGAAGACGTTGAACAGAGTGGACCGCCGCCGGGCGGCGACGGCCGCGGACGCCGGCTGCCCGTCGAGGCGACGTCCGAGGTGTGCCAGGACGGTCCCGAGCCGTTCTGGGTCCCGGAGCGCAATGGTGGGCGGCGAGTGCTCCTCGATCCAGGCGATGACCGCCTCGTGCTGCTCTGGGTCCTGCGACCGGCGGTCACGGTTGAACACGTAGGAAGAGAGCGCCGAGCCGAGCTGGACGTCGGTCGGCCAAGCTCCCGAGCGCGGCAGGACGGCGATGGTCGCTTTCGTCAATGCCTCTGTGATGCTGCGCCTGGTTGTCTGCTTGACCGTGTCCCACTTGCAGTCGATGTAGCTGACGGCCAGTTCGTACCAGGACGCCTCCTCCAGCGAGTCGAGCGCCTCGTCGTCCTTGAAGTCGAGCACGCCCGGCAGTTCGGCGCTCCGCGATTTCGCGCGTCCGAGCTCGGCGAGGGGTTGCTCGGTCGTGTCGGTCAGGCACTTGGCGTAGACGCGCCGGAGGATCGGGACGCTGTTGCCCGCCCATTCGGCGACTTGCGCGTCGGAGATTCCGGCGTTGAGCCAGATCGACAGCCGGGCGTGCCGCAGGTCGTAGGGCCACTCGATGGTCTCGGTCATCGCCTCCGCCGATGACCCGCAACGGGCGGGATCTGCTCATCCCGGGTGTTTCTCTATCGGTCACGACCGACGAGACGGGTCCGCCGACGGCACCAGGCCGTCGGCGGACACGATGGGCAGAAAGGATCAGGCGATGAGGCCGTTGTCCACGGAGTGGACTTCACCGACGCGGTCGCCGTGAGCCTCGTGCTCATGTCCGCCGACCGCCAGGGCTTGGTCGATGAGCTGGCGACGGACGTACGGCAGAGCGATACGGCGGGCGAGCGGTGTCCCTGTGAGCTGCCAGTCCCCGAAGCGCCGGGCGCTGTTGGCGAACGCGAGCGCCGCCTCAGCCGACTCCAAGCAGAACGGGAACCGCAGCCCCGACCGGACGTGCGCGACCCGGTAGACCCGCTCGCGCGGCTGGAACTCGCAGTCGCGGGCCTCGAAGACGACCAGTCCCACGGTGGTCGTCCGGTACCCGACGAGCTGCCGGGTACCGCCACGCTCGGGCGCGGCGAAGGCGACGGCGAAAGCGCTCATGACGCTTCCCCCGGTGCGGCGGGCCGGTTGGCGACGTCGAGCAGCACGTCGGCATGGCACGGCTGGTCGAGCGGACACCACCAAGCCAGGTCCCGCCCGGCCAGCTCGCGTCGTGCGGCGGTCACCAGCTCGGGCCGCTCGCTCAGGTAGATGCGAAACCGCCGAATCGCTTCGGCACGGTCTCCGTCCCGAACCGGGAACGGGTTCCCCCACCGCGTCGGCCGCGCGACGATCACCGCGTCGGGGTGATCGTCGCGCCAGGGCTTGGCACGGGTCATCCGGACTCGGACGGGCGTGCGCTGGCCGGTCATGCCGCTTCTCCTTTCGGGACACCAGGCGCGAACAGGTCGGTCTGGTGGCCGCGTGCCGCGAGTCTGGTCAGGAGCTGTGTCCGCCACCGCGTGGCGAAGTGGATGCAGTCGGCGCAGTTCTTGTGTCCGGTGGAGCCGGGCAGGGGTGAGGCGGCGCGCGGCGTAGGACCAAGCCATCGAGTCCGCCGACGCCAGATGGTGGCCGTAGCGGGCCAGTCCTTGGGTTTTCACCCCGAACCCGTGCAGGCCACGCGGGGCGCGGGTGGCGACTGGCATGGCCGCGGGTGGCGTGCTGCGTCGCCGGATTCTGAGCGAGGACCCCGAGGTTGGTCAGGGATCTCCCCGGTCGAACCCTGAGAACGCGCCCATGCCCTGTCATCGCCGCGATCGTGCTGTCAATCTCCGGGGGAGCGACCACTGCCGTCCCGGGGAAGGCCGTGATCACCGTCTGAAGACCGAAGGACGAGAACGACCTACACGGTGCCACTGCACGCCTAGACCTGCCGCCACTCCGGCGGACGAACCGCTCCCCTCGAGAGAAGAACCGATGGCCCGTGGCAGGAACACCCCGAACCTGCTCAACAAGCCGCCGTTCGGCTGAAGCGAAGGGTTGACGACGTGAGAAGCAAGAAAGCAGAACTCGTCGCGCTAGAGGACCGGCTGGACGGTCCAGGCGAAGCTCGCAGCAGCCTGGACCGGCTTGGGAATCGGGAGAAGCCCGAATGAGCGCGGCAGCGGCAACAGCGGGGACCACTTCGACCCGAGCGCTCCAAGAGCGGGTCGTCGGCGCGACGGCGATCGCGTTGGCAGCGTCGATGGCGATCCAGAACGCAGTGGTGGCCTGGGCCGGAGCGCCCGCCTTCGGGGACCCAATCGAGAAGGTGCTCGCCTTCCACGCGGAGAACCGGGTCGCGGTCGCGATCGCGGTCGGCCTGGAGGCGCTGAATCTGCCTCTGCTGCTCGGGTTCTTCACCGGTCTTCACGGGCTCGTCAGGCGTCGCGGGGGCGCGGGCGCGGACTGGTCGCGTCTCGCGCTGGCCGCAGGCGCGACTCTCTCGGCGGTCTTCGCGCTCTACGCCGTGCTGTGGATCGGAGTCGTGCTGTCCGCCAGCGAACTCGCTGAGCCGAACCCGGCGTTCGAACTCGCCTGGCAGCTGCATGCTGCAGCGTTCGCGCTGGCGCTGCCGGCGCTCGGCACCACCTTCATCGGCGCTGCGCTGGCGGCGCATACGAGTTGGCTGACGCCCCCGTGGCAGCGTCTGCTCGGCGTGGCCGGCGGAGGCCTGCTGCTCGCCGCCGGCCCGGCCAGCCTCGCGATCGCGGACGGCTCGGCGCTCCTGTTCGTGGGGATGCCTGGCTACGCCGCGTGGCTCGTGTGGCTGCTTGCGACCGGCGTACGGCTGGTGCGCGCTCGAACGGCCGACCATCCTGACTGTGGCGTGCAGCGCTGAGTGTCGCTGAATCTGCGGCGTTTCTTGTCGTACGCGGGTGCCCCACTCGCCGACCTGAGCCGGATCACGGTAGTCGGAACCTGCTCGCGCTTGTTGGAACCAGTTGGTGGGCGGGCAATTGTCACCCGGGCTGGAGTCGATCTCGGTTGAGAGGAGGTCGGCTTGTCGATCCAGGACGCCGGAACGGCCGTCCTCCTGCTGGCAGTCGCTACTTCCGGCCGCAGGACCTCCTCCTCTGGAAGAACACCCATGGAGCGTTCGCCACCCAGACCACCAAGGCGGCGAAGTCGCACAGCCGCAGCCGGGCTTTGCGCACGATCTGGCGGTGGGACACGAACAACGGGAACCGCGCGCCGCTCCAGAGCCAGGAACGGCGAGAACGCCATGACGGAGTTTGCGGGCCGTCGTGCGTTCCTTAGGTGCCTTGCCCTGCCGTCGGAAAGGGCAGCGGGTTGGTGTCCTTGAGTGATCGCGTGATCGAGCAATTCGCGAGCTCTGCCGGGGTGGGCCGGTGGACGGTTCAGGGCGGGGCGGGTTGTTGCGCCTGGTCGGCGCTGTTGCGGGCGAGTAGCCGCAGTGCGAGTTGGCCGCCGATGCCCGGGATGAGGGCCACGATGTTGACGGCTGGGGCGGGCTTGAGGCGCCATGTCGCGATCACCACGAATAGGTAGGCGCAGCCGTGCGTGGGACCCATCACCGACGAGATGGGCTTGAGGTGGACGGTGAACACGTTGGCCAGCAGCACGATCAGGGAGACGAGCTCGGCCTGAGCTGCGATGCGCAGGTGGCGCAGCGGACGTGGATTCATGGTCACGCTCCCGTGGTCGAGCCGGGGCGGACGATCATCAAGACGGTGACCGTCACCCAGAGGAGATTGAAGATGCCGGTGGCCATCGCGAGGCGGCTCGCGGTCGCGGGCGCTGGGGGTTCGGCGGTGCTCGCCGTGTCGGCCAAGGCGCGGTCCTGGCCGGGCAGGATCAGCAGGATCAGGACACCGGCCGCTGCCGCGGTCAGCATGATCGAGGTGATCAGCCACGCGTCGCCCAGTACGCCGAGGCTGCTGGCCGTGGCGAAGCCGAAGACGGGGACCGCTATGCCGATGCCGGCGTAGACCCTGCAGATGCGGTGCAGCATCTTCAGAGTCGTGCGGGCGTGGTCCGGGTCGTCGGTGGTGCGGCGCAACGTCGCGGGGAACATGCTCGCGGCGACGGTGACGGGGCCGACGGCGAGGATGGCCGCCAGGACGTGCAAGGACAGCAGGATCTTGGTCATGCCGACCGCTCCACGGCCACCCGGCGTTCACGCAGTTTCGCGGTGGCTTCGGCGTGCCAGACGGTGCCGTGTCGCGTGGAGGCCGACCCGACGCTCACCGTGTCCTCCGCGGCCATGCCGCCGGCTCGTGGCGGGCGACGGCATCGGGCGGATCGAAGCCGTCGAACAGGGCGGTCTGGACGTGCATGGCATGTTCCTCCGGCATCGGGGTTGGCTCCGTCGGGGCGAAGTCAATCGGCTGCACGGCCCGGTCGCCCAGTGGCAGGAGTGCCATGTTTCAACGGGAAATTGCCATACCCTTTCGCGAGTATCAAACCTGCTGTCACATGGGCACATGGCGCCCTGGGAGCAGGGTTCGCCGTGCCCCGAACAGGTAGGTTCCCGCCATGCACACCGTCGCGGTTCTCGCCCTGGACCAGGTGATCCCGTTCGACCTGTCCACTCCGATCGAGATCTTCACCCGGCCCCGTCTGCCCGACGGACGGGCCGGCTACCAGCTCCGGGTCTGCGCGGAACGCGACGAGATCGACGCCGGTTCTTTCACCCTGCGCGCGTCGTGGAACCTGGACGGCCTGAAGGGCGCGGACACGATCGTCGTGCCGGGGACCGCCGACCCCACGGCCCCGCTCCCTCCTGCCGTGCGCGATGCCCTGCGGACGGCCGCAGCGTCCGGGACGCGGATCGCCTCGCTGTGCGTGGGCACATTTCCTCTCGCGGCCACCGGTCTTCTCGACGGGTTGCGCGTCACCACTCACTGGATCGCGACAGACCTGCTGGCGGCCCTGTACCCGGACGTCACCGTCGACCCGGACGTGCTCTACGTCGACAATGGCCAGTTCCTCACCTCGGCGGGTGCCGCCGCCGGAATGGACCTGTGCCTGCACATGATCCGTCGTGACTACGGCTCGGCCGTCGCCGCCGACGCCGCCCGCCTGTCCGTGATGCCGCTCGAACGCGAGGGGGGACAGGCGCAGTTCATCGTCCACGACCATTCTCTCGCGCCGCGGGGATCGGAGTTGGAGACGCTGCTGGCCTGGCTGCGGGAGAACCTCGCCCGCGACCTCACCTTGGGCGACATCGCCGCGCAATCCGGAACAAGCGTCCGCACCCTGATCCGACGTTTCCGCAGCCAGACCGGCACCACCCCGCTCCAATGGCTCCACCGAGCCCGCATCCGCCAGGCGCAGCACCTGCTGGAGACCACCGAGCACTCCGTCGAGCGCATCGGCCACCAGGTCGGATTCGGCTCGTCCACCACCTTCCGCGACCGCTTCAAGCGCACCACCGGCGTCAGCCCGCAGACCTACCGGCGCAGTTTCAGCAGCAAGGCCGCAAGCGCTTGACGGGTCTGCTCGCCGATCCCCGACCTGGAGATGCCATCCATCGCACGCCCCTATTCCGGGCTGTTGGAGTTAGCCGCCGGTGATGAGTTGGCGTGCCATTGCGTCGACCTGGCTGGTTGTTCGCACGTCGTAGTTGCTGAGTTTCACCAGCATCCAGTCGATGGCCGGGTACCATTCCAGATTCGCTGATTCGCCGGGGGAGCCGCCGGTGTGGCCCACGGCCCATTGGCCGTTGATGAGGAACGCGGACGGCGCGTACGCGTTGAACATGGTGGGGAGCTGCGGGCGGCCGGGGGGCGGTGGGGGCGGGAGCGCGGGGATCTTGGGGCAGACGACGAGTTCGGTGTACGCGGGGCTCAGCAGCTTGTTCGATAGGAGCGTCCGGGCGAAGCGGGCCAGGTCGGGCGCGGGCGAGAAGGAGTCCCCGGAGGGCGAGCCCATGAAGAAGTGCTGGTCGAAGGCCTCGACGCGCTCACCGGACGAGGTCGTGGTGTACGGGTTCCCGATGCGTTCGTCGTCGCGCCACTGGGGCATGGTGTAGAAATCCGAGTCGGTCATTCCGGCCGGAGCGAAGATGTGCTCGCGAATGTAGGAGTAGTAGGACTGGCCGGAGATTTTCGCGACGATCTCGCCCAGCACGTGGTAGCCCGAGTTGCTGTAGCCCACTCGGGAGCCCGGCGTGAAAACCAGTGATTCGGTCCGGACCAGTTTGAGCAGGCCGTCCATGACCTGGTCGGCGCTGGTCCACTTGCGTGCTTGATCGAGGAAGCCGTCGGTCTGCATGAAGTCGCCCATGCCGGACGTGTGGGTCAGGAGTTGGTGGACGGTGACCGTGTCGGCGATCTCTTTGGGAAAGCCGCTCAGGTGCGCGCCCAGATAGTCGGTGAACTCTAATTTTCCTTGCTGAGCGAGCTGCGCCACCGCGATGCTCGTGAACATCTTGGTGATGGAGCCGAGCGCGTAGATGGTGTCCGGGCCGTTCGGCACGGCCTTCTTCTTGTCCGCCATGCCGTGGGCGCGGGCCAGCACCGGACGGTTCCCGTGCATGAGCAGGACATTGCCGGAGAAGTCGTCCTGCGCGGCCAGCCGGGCCACGAACCGGTCGAACTCGCCGCCCGGTCGCAGAGCGCGGGGCACGGGGCCGGGGTGGGGCGGGCCGGCGGCGCGGGCCGGGCCCGCCAGTGCCGCCATGCCGGCGAGTGTCATGGGGACGGCGCCCAGCGTGCCGAGTGCTGTGCGTCGTGACGGTGGAATTCCTGCCATGCGCGTCTCCTTGGGAGGACTGGCGGGCCGAGCGGCCTGTCCGACATGCAACACGGCCGAATGTCGCTTCTGCGTAAGGCCGAACGTTCGCCCTGCCCTCGGGATCGCCTGTGCCGCGGGCCGTGGACGATGGGGGGAGTCTGCGGGATGCTGTGGGTGTGAGGGGGAGTGTGGGCGAACGGGGTGAGGTTCCGCCGGACGGGTGGGCGAGCGGCTGCGCAGGAACGGGGAACCGCCGGTGAGCGGCAAGCGCGACCGGTGCGGCGACGAGCCGTGCGCCTGGTGCGATCGCGACGGCTGGGCGTGCCGGTTCTGCGGCGGGACGGGCTGGTGGCGTCCGGAGATGCCCGAGCGGGACGCCGCCGGTGCCCTCAACTGGGTCCGGGTGGACGAGCCCTGTCGCATGTGCGGCAACACCGGCAAGGAGCACAACCCCCTCGAAGGGCCGGTTCCGGCGTAGCCACGGCAGAATGGCCGGGGTGGACGTCCGTATGGCCACCGAGCCCACGCCCGGCCTGATCAACGAGGACTTCGCGGCGGCGGGGGACGGCTGGGCCGTCGTGCTCGACGGCGCCACCCAGCACCCGGAGGTGACCACCGGGTGCGCGCACGGGCCGGCCTGGCTGGTGCGCCGACTCGGCGGCGTGCTCGCGGCCCGCCTCGCCGCGCAGGACGAAGCAGGCCTCGCCGAGATCCTCGAAGAGGCCATCCACCGCGTCCGGGAACAGCATGAAGGCTGCGACCTGGACAATCCGGATAGCCCGTCGTCCACGGTCGCGATGGTCCGGTGGGACGAAGGCCGCCTGGACTGGCTGGTGCTCGCAGATTCCCCGATCGTCCTGGACGACAGGGACGTCCAGGTCATCCGGGACGACCGCGTCGACCGCCTGCCCGCCTACGACCTGGAGACGGTCCGCAGGTCGCGCAACAGCGAAGGCGGCTTCTGGGTGGCCGCCGCAAGGCCGGAAGCGGCCCGGCACGCGCTCACCGGGACGGCGACGAACGTCAGGCGGGCCGCGCTGCTGTCCGACGGCGCCGCGCGCCTGGTCGAACGCTTCCGCACGACGACCTGGCGAGGCCTTCTCGACCTCGTCGAAGAGCAGGGACCGAGCGAGCTGATCCGCCGGACAAGAGCCGCCGAACAAGCCCATGACCTGCCCGGACGGCGAGGGAAGCCGCATGACGACGCCACCGTCATCTATCTCGGCGGAACGCCCGCATGACCCCGGCGGAAGTGATGTCGCACCCGCGTGCGCGGCCGTGTATGGTTACACCCGTCGCCGCGACCGCGAGGCCGCAGGACGACGAGGCCCCTTTAGCTCAGTCGGCAGAGCGTCTCCATGGTAAGGAGAAGGTCTACGGTTCGATTCCGTAAAGGGGCTCACCAGGTCAGAGGCCAGTTTCCGCGCGGAGGCTGGCCTTTCCCGTTCCGTCTGGGGACGGCCACCGCGCGATTCGCAGGTCATCCCCGCAGGCGGTATCCTGGGGTCGGTCGGATCGTCCGGAACCGGGTCGTCTCGCGCAACTCGGATTCCAGGGTCGCAGCGGACATCGGGTATCCTGGCGCCCGGTCACGCTGACCATCTCGGCGGGGTAGCTCAGTCAGGCAGAGCAAGCGGCTCATAATCGCTGTGTCGCCGGTTCAAGTCCGGCCCTCGCTACTACCTTGGCCTCTCGCCCCCGGCAACGACGGGGGCGGGCGGGCCTGGTTGCTCCGACCGGTCGCCCGAGCAGGGCGGCCGACGTCACGTCCCTGTACCTAGCAGAAAGGCACTCCATCGTGGCTGCCACCGACGTACGGCCGAAGATCACGCTGGCCTGCCAGGAGTGCAAGCACCGCAACTACATCACGCGGAAGAACCGGCGCAACGACCCGGACCGCATGGAGCTCAAGAAGTACTGCCCGAACTGCCGCTGCCACCGCGCGCACCGCGAGACGCGCTGACCCAGACGGCGTTCGCCCGGCGTCCGTTCAGCCCGTCCCCGCATACGCCGGGGGCGGGCTGAACGCCGTTCTGTTAGGGTCCCTGGCAGAGCGGATGGCGGGCGCTCGGCGCCCGGTCGGGCGGGAGGACGAACGGCATGGCACTGAACCGGGACTTCATCGGACGAAGCTTCCCGCCCTCCGAGCCGTACGAGGTCAGCCGGGTGAAGATCCGCGAGTTCGCGGACGCCATCGGCGACCCGAACCCGGTCTACCGCGACCCCGAGGCGGCCAAGGCGGCGGGGCATCCCGACGTCATCGCGCCGCCGACGTTCCCGATCGTCGTCACGCTCGGGGACCCGGCGCTGGTGGATCCCGCGCTCGGCCTGAACTACGCGATGATCGTCCACGGCGAGCAGCGGTTCGAGTACTCGCGTCCGCTGCGCGCGGGCGACGTCATCACGACGACCACCACGATCACCGACATCAAGGCGATCGGCAGCAACGAGAAGATCACCGTGGAGACTGCCGTGGAGACGACCGGCGGCGAGCCGATCTGCCGGACGTTCAACACGATCGTGGAACGGGGCGCCTGATGGCCGCGCTGGTGAAGTACGCCGACGTCGAGGCCGGCCAGGAGATCCCGGCACGGACGTTCGCGGTGGACCGTGCGAACCTCGTCATGTACGCGGGCGCGTCCGGCGACTTCAACCCGATCCACTGGCGGGAGAGCCACGCGAAGGCGGTCGGGCTGCCGGACGTCATCGCGCACGGCATGTACACGATGGCCCAGGGCGGACGTTTCGTGACCGACTGGGCGGGCGATCCGGGCGCGGTGCTGGACTACGGCGTCCGGTTCTCGTCGCCGGTCGTGGTGCCGGACGAGGGCGGCGCGACGCTGGAGATCAGCGGGAAGGTCGAGGAGAAGCTGGACGGCAACCGCGTCGTCGTGGCCCTCACCGCCCGCTCGGAGGGCCAGAAGGTGCTGACCCGCGCGAAGGCCGTCGTCCGCCTCGCGTGACGGCCCGCCGAGAGAAGGGGACGGACGACGTGGCGGTGTTCGCCGAAGACGTGAACCTGGCCGGATACACGACGCTCAAGTTGGGCGGCCCGGCGCGCCGGTTCGTGGAGGCCACGACCGAGTCGGACGTGGTCGAGGCCGTCCGCGCGGCCGACGAGGCGGGCGAGCCGGTGCTGGTGCTCGGCGGCGGCAGCAACGTGGTCGTCGCCGACGCGGGGTTCCCCGGGACGGTCGTCCACGTCGGCACGCGCGGCACCGAGCGCCGCGCGGTCGAGGGCGGACGGGTCGTGGTCGCGGCGCAGGCCGGCGAGGAGTGGGACCCGTTCGTCGCGCGGTGCGTCGCCGACGGGCTGGCCGGCGTGGAGTGCCTGGCGGGCATCCCCGGACGGGTCGGCGCGACACCGATCCAGAACGTCGGCGCGTACGGCCAGGACGTCGCCGAGACGATCCAGTGGGTGCGCGCGTACGACCGGGAAACGAACGAGACCGTCACGCTCGACCGTGAGCAGTGCCGTTTCACCTACCGGCACAGCGTTTTCAAGGGCTCCGATCGGTACGTCGTGCTGGAGGTCGGATACCTGCTGCGCGAGGGCGACGACTCGCAGCCGATCGCGTACGCGGAGCTGGCGCGGTCGCTCGGCGTGCCGCCGGGGGAGCGCGTCCCGCTGAAGGAGGCGCGCGACGCGGTGCTGGAGCTGCGGCGCGGCAAGGGCATGGTCGTGGACCCCGCCGACCCGGACTCGCGCAGCGCCGGCTCGTTCTTCACCAACCCGATCCTCGGCGCGGACGCGCTGGCGGAGCTGGAGCGGCGCGTCGCCGACCGGCTCGGCCCGGAGGTCGCGTTCCCGCGCTATCCCGAGGCGCCCGCGCCGGACGGGACGCCGCGCGTGAAGACGTCGGCGGCCTGGCTGATCGACCGGGCGGGGTTCGCGAAGGGGCACGGGGACGGTCCGGCGCGCATCTCGTCCAAGCACACGCTCGCGCTCACGAACCCGGGGTGCGGGACGACCGCCGACCTGCTGGCCCTGGCCCGCGAGGTGCGGGACGGCGTGCGCGCGGCGTTCGGCGTCGAGCTGGTCAACGAGCCGGTGCTCGTGGGCGTGACGTTGACAAATTAGTTATTGGTCACTAACTTAGCTGCCATGAGCCCCCGGATGAGCGCCGACGAGCGCCGCGAGCAGGTGATCGAGGCGGCCGTCGCCGAGTTCTCGCGCACCGGCTTCGAGGGCACCACGACGGCCGCCATCGCCAAGCGGGTGGGCGTCTCGCAGCCGTACCTGTTCCGGCTCTTCCCGACCAAGCACGCTCTGTTCACCGCCGCCGCCGACCGGTGCTTCGGCGCGATCGAGCAGCGGATGCGCGACGCGGTCGGCGGCCGGCACGGGCGCGCGGCGATCGAGGCGATGATCGACGCCTACCAGGAGATCCTGACCAAGGAGCAGACGCTCCTGCGGCTCCAGCTCCAGATCTACGCGGCGGCGGTGGACGACGCCGAGATCCGCGCCGTCGGGCACGTCCGGTTCGCGGCGCTGTGGCGCCTGTTCGGCGAGCTTTCCGGCGTGGACCCGGACGAGATCATGCAGTTCGTCGCGCGCGGAATGCTCGGCAACGTCCTGCAGGCGTTCGCCGTGCCGTTCCCGCCGGGCCGCCGGCTCGACGGGCGCTGGCTCGCCGACTGGGCGCGCGACGCGGAGCGCCCGTGATTTTTTCTGCCCATCTAAGTTAGTGACTGATAACTAATTAAGGAGGAAGCGTGCGACCCCCCAACGCGATCCGCACCTTCATCGTCACCGGCCTGGCCCTGTTCATGGTGACGCTCGACAACCTCATCGTCACCAACGCCCTCCCGTCCATCGGCGAGGACCTCGGCGCCGGGCTCGAAGGGCTCGAATGGACGGTCAACGCCTACACGCTGACCTTCGCCGTCCTGCTCCTGCCCGCCAGCGCGCTCGCCGACCGGTTCGGCCGCCGCCGCGTCTTCACCGCCGGGCTCGCGCTGTTCACGCTCGCGTCCGCCGCCGCCGCGCTCGCCCCCGGCACCGGCGCGCTCATCACCGCCCGCGCCGTCCAGGGCGTCGGCGGCGCGATCGTCGCGCCGCTCACCCTGACGATGCTCGCCGCCGCCGTCCCCACGGCCAAGCGCGGCCTCGCGCTCGCGGGCTGGAGCGTCATGAGCGGGCTCGGCGTCGCGCTCGGCCCCGTCGTCGGCGGCGCCGTCACCGAGTACGCGTCCTGGCAGTGGATCTTCTGGATCAACGTGCCCGTCGGGATCGTCCTGCTCGCGCTCACCCCCGCGTTCCTCGCCGAGAGCCGGGGCGGCGCCCGCCGCCTCGACATCCCCGGCACCGTGCTGCTGTCGACCGGGCTCGTCGGCGTCGTGCTCGGGCTCGTGCGCGGCAACGAGCACGGCTGGACGAGCCCCGCCGTCCTCGCGGGCTTCCTCGGCGGCGCCGCCCTGCTCGCCGGATTCGTCGTCCGCGAACTGCGCACCGACGCGCCGATGCTGCCGCTCGCGCTGTTCCGCCACCGCGGGTTCACCATCGTCAACGTCGTCATGCTCGCGATGGCCTTCGCGATCTTCGGCTCGGCGTTCCTGCTCATCCAGTACCTGCAGGCCGTCAACCACATGTCGCCGCTCGACGCGGGCGTCCGCACCCTCCCGTGGACCGCGATGCCGCTGCTCGCCGCCCCGCTGACCGCGCCGCTCGCCGCCCGGTTCGGCGCCCGGCCGATCCTCACCGCCGCCCTCGCCTGCCAGGCCGCCGGCCTCGCCTGGACGGCCGCCGCCAGCGGCCCCGGCACCGCCTACGCCGAGTACGTCCCCGGATTCGTCCTCTGCGGGATCGGCATGGGGCTGTTCTTCGCGCCGGTCGCACGGCTCGTCCTGGCGTTCGCGCCCGAGAAGCTCAGCGGGGTCGCGTCCGGCGCGAGCAACACCTTCCGCCAGCTCGGGACGGTCCTCGGGATCGCCGTGCTCGGCGCGGTGTTCAGCGCCAACGGCGACGTCACCGACCCGGCCGCCTTCACCGACGGGCTGCACCCGGCGCTCTGGACGGGCGCCGCCGTCCTGGCCGCCGCCGCCGCGCTCACGCTCCTGCTGCCGCGCGCCGAGCCGCACCCGGCGCCAGCCGAGCCCGTCCGCGCGGCCGAACCCGCCGCGTCCTGACCGCTCAGACCACTGGCTGGCCCGGCTCCCGGGCCAGCCAGTCGTCGATGCCCGACAGCAGCCGGGACCGGACGTCGTCCGGCGCCGCCGAACCCCGCACCGAATGCCGCGCCAGCTCGGCCAGCTCCGCGTCGCTGAACCCGTGCTCGGCGCGCACCAGCGTGTACTGCCGCGCCAGCCGCGACCCGAACAGCAGCGGGTCGTCGGCGCCGAGCGCGATCCGCGCGCCCGCCTCGAACAGCTCCCGCACCGGGACGTCCGCCGCCGTCGCCGCCACGCCGAGCCCCACGTTCGACGCCGGGCAGACCTCCAGCGTCACGCCCCGGTCCACGATCGTCCCCAGCAGGGACGGGTCCTCGACCGCCCGCACCCCGTGACCGATCCGGTCCGCACCGAGCGTCTCCAGACATTCCCGGACGCTCCCCGGGCCCAGCAGCTCCCCGCCGTGCGGCACCGCCAGCAGCCCGCCGCGCCGCGCGATGCGGAACGCGCCGTCGAAGTCATAGGCCCGGCCGCGCCGCTCGTCGTTGGACAGACCGAACCCCACGACGCCCTTATCGACGTACTGCAGGGCGAGCCGTGCCAGTGTCCGCGCGTCCAGCGGATGCCGCGTGCGGTTCGCCGCGATCACCACGCCGATGCCCACGCCCGCCGCCGCGCCCGCCTCGCGCGCCGCGTCCAGCACCAGCTCCACCGTCGGCGTCAGCCCGCCGAACCGCGCCGCGAACCCGCTCGGGTCCACCTGGATCTCCAGCCAGCCCGAGCCTTCGGCGGCCTCGTCCTCGGCCGTCTCGCGCAGCAGTCGGCGCAGGTCGTCGGGGGTGACGAGCACCGACCGCGCGATGTCGTACAGCCGCTGGAACCGGAACCAGCCGCGCTCGTCGGTCGCGCGCAGCTTCGGCGGCCACTCGGCGACCAGCGCCTCCGGCAGGTGGACGCCGTGCCGGTCGGCCAGCTCCACCAGCGTCGAGTGGCGCATCGACCCGGTGAAGTGCAGATGCAGATGGGCCTTCGGGAGGGCGGCGACGTCCCGTCCCGTGGTGTCGTGCTCGGGGCGCCCCGAGGTGATGGTGGCCTCCATGGACCAATGCTGCCGGATCGTGCCGCGACGCGGGCGCGCGGCACCGCGAACCGCCCGTCCGGGCCATGTCCGGACCATGTCGGGTGACTCGTCCCGACCATGCCGGGACACAAAAAAGGATCATGGACCGGACGATCCGGTCCATGATCCTCGCGAACGTCCGTGCCGTCAGCGCGCTTCGGCGAGCAGCTTGGCGACCCGCGACACGCCCTCGACCAGGTCGTCGTCGCCCAGCGCGTAGGACAGGCGGAAGTAGCCCGGCGTCCCGAACGCCTCACCCGGAACGAGCGCGACCTCGGCCTCGTCCAGGATCAGCGCCGCCAGCTCCACCGAGGTCTGCGGGCGCTTGCCCCGGATCTCCCGGCCGAGCAGCGCCTTGACCGACGGGTAGACGTAGAACGCGCCCTCCGGCTCGGGGCACACGACGCCGTCGATGTCGTTGAGCATCCGGACCATCGTGCGGCGGCGGCGGTCGAAGGCCGTCCGCATCTCCGCGACCGCCGACAGCTCCCCGGTCACCGCCGCGAGCGCCGCCGCCTGCGACACGTTCGCCACGTTCGACGTCGCGTGCGACTGGAGGTTCGCCGCCGCCTTCACCACGTCGTTCGGGCCGATGAGCCAGCCCACGCGCCAGCCCGTCATCGCGTACGTCTTCGCGACGCCGTTCAGGACGAGCGTCCGGTCCGCCAGCTCCGGCACCACGACCGGCATCGAGTGGAACTCGGCGTCGCCGTACACCAGGTGCTCGTAGATCTCGTCCGTCACGACCCACAGGCCGTGCTCGTCGGCCCAGCGGCCGATCGCCTCGATCTGGTCGCGGGTGTAGACCGCGCCCGTCGGGTTGGACGGCGACACGAACAGCAGCACCTTCGTCCGCTCGGTGCGCGCCGCCTCCAACTGCTCGACCGTGACGCGGTAGCCGGTCGTCTCGTCGGCGACCACGTCCACCGGGACGCCGCCCGCCAGCCGGATCGACTCGGGATAGGTCGTCCAGTACGGCGTCGGGACGATCACCTCGTCGCCCGGGTCGAGCAGCGCCGCGAACGCCTCGTAGACCGCCTGCTTGCCGCCGTTGGTCACGAGCACCTGGGACGCGTCCACCGCGTACCCGGAGTCGCGCGCCGTCTTCTCCGCGATCGCGGCCTTCAGCTCGGGCAGCCCGCCCGCCGGGGTGTACTTGTGGAAGCGCGGGACGCGGCAGGCCGTCACGGCCGCCTCGACGATGTACTCGGGGGTGGGGAAGTCCGGCTCGCCGGCGCCGAACCCGATGACCGGGCGGCCCGCCGCCTTCAGCGCCTTGGCCTTGGCGTCGACGGCCAGCGTGGCGGACTCGGAGATGGCGGCGATACGTCGGGAGACGCGAGGTCGGTCAGTGCTCATGCCCCCATCGTTACAGATTGCGGGCGCTGCGTTCAGCCGATATCGCGCCCGGCACGGTCCACGGCTCCCGCTGGTCACGGCGGTGCGCCGGCGCGTCCCGGGTCGCGGCGCGGCGGTTCCGGTTCGACGTGGACGGCCGCGCACCGTAGACTCACGTTCCCGGTACCGCGTCGCGGAATACGGCCATGTCCACTCGGCCCGTACACTGTGTCCGGTACGGCCCGGTCCGTGGACCGGGATCTCCCCTCCGGGGGAGGGCGAAGGGCAGTGGCTCAATTGGTAGAGCACCGGTCTCCAAAACCGGCGGTTGGGGGTTCGAGTCCCTCCTGCCCTGCGAGGTGCGGTGCGCGCGTCCCTCGACACACCGGGCCGTCCGGCGCGGGAATGCGCGTCGACCACGTGGTCGTTGGACAATGGCGGTGAGCCTCCGGCGGGGCCGGGTTCCCACGATCACACGACCTACGAGGTGAACGGCGGCACAATGGCGACTGACACGCGCGGCGACGCCGCGGCGAAGGACGAGGGCAAGGGGAAGTCCGCCCCCAAGCGGACCACTCCGCCGCTGTTCGTGCGCCAGGTGGTCGGCGAACTGCGCAAGGTCATCTGGCCGACGCGGCGTGAACTCATCACCTACACCACGGTGTCCCTGGTGTTCGTGCTGTTCATGGTCGCGCTCGTCGCCGTCCTCGACTGGGCTCTGCAGAAGGGCGTGTTCTGGCTCTTCACCTGAGCCACGACACCGGCGGCCCGGTCCGGGGTCCGCAGGCACCGGCGCGTGGACGCGCCGTGCCACCCGAACATTCATGCCCGTACGAGGAGAGAGAGTCAGTCACCGTGTCCGAGCCCTCACAGCCCCGCGACGAGGCCGCCGACGAGGCCCTGGCGGCTGCGGCGGAGCAGGCGCCGGCTGACGAGCCCGCCGCCGCCCCGCTCGGCGAGGCCGAGCCCGCCGCCGACGTCCCCGCGGAGTCCCTGGACGAGGCCGGCGCGGACGACGGCGCCGACGACGAGGAGGAGGCCCCGGCCCCTCCGGTCGACCCGTACGCCGAGTTCAAGGCGGAGATGCGTCTCCAGCCGGGCGACTGGTACGTCGTCCACTCCTACGCGGGGTACGAGAACCGGGTCAAGACCAACATCGAGACCCGGACGCAGACCCTCAACATGGAGGACTTCATCTTCCAGATCGAGGTGCCCCAGCACGAGGTCACCGAGATCAAGGGCGGCAAGCGGCAGAAGGTCAACGAGAAGGTCCTGCCGGGGTACATCCTCGTCCGGATGGAGCTGACCGACGAGTCGTGGGCCGCCGTGCGGAACACGCCGGGCGTCACCGGGTTCGTGGGGCTGCTGAACAAGCCGTCGCCGCTGAGCCTGGACGAGGTCGCCAACCTGCTCGCGCCCGAGCCCGAGGAAGGCGCCGTCCGGCCGGAGAAGGCCGCCAAGGCCGCGCCCACCGTGGACTTCGAGGTCGGCGAGTCGGTCACCGTCATGGACGGCCCGTTCGCGACGCTGCCCGCCACCGTCAACGAGATCAACGTTGAGCAGCAGAAACTCAAAGTCTTGGTGTCGATTTTCGGCAGGGAGACGCCGGTCGAGCTGTCGTTCAACCAGGTCTCCAAGATTTGAGATTGTCCGGGAACGCCCTCGCGTACGCGGGGGCGTTTCGCTTCGCCTAGACTTGCTCGTCGGCCCCGCGTCTGCGGGGATGGTCCGGTTCTCGTCTCGATCTTCGGCTGCGAGACGCCGATGAGCCCCGCGACCGCGGGGATGCCGGACCGCCACACTCAGCGGTTCCTACGTCATGGACGAGTCCCTGCCATGCCGTTGCCCGGACGTCCGGGAGTCGGAACCGAAGAAATTGGGACAGAGGAGGGCGCATGCCCCCGAAGAAGAAGAAAATCTCCGCGATCGTTAAAGTTCAGCTCAATGCGGGCGCGGCGACCCCGGCGCCGCCGGTCGGTACCGCCCTCGGTCCGCACGGCGTCAACATCATGGACTTCTGCAAGCAGTACAACGCCGCGACCGAGGCCCAGCGCGGCAACGTGATCCCCGTCGAGATCACGATCTTCGAGGACCGCTCGTTCACCTTCGTCACCAAGACCCCGCCCGCGGCGCAGCTCATCCTCAAGGCCGCCGGTGTGGAGAAGGGCTCGGGCGAGCCCCACAAGACGAAGGTCGGCTCGGTGACCGCGGACCAGATCCGCGAGATCGCCACCACCAAGATGCCCGACCTCAACGCCACCACGCTGGAGGCGGCGGAGAAGATCGTGGCGGGCACCGCCCGCTCGATGGGCATCGAGGTCAAGTGATCCGTCCCCGCCGGGGACGGACGACAGTGGGAGGGCCCTGCGCGGTCCGCACCACGAAGGAGAGAACATGAAGCGCAGCAAGGCCTACAAGGCCGCTGTCGAGCGCATCGACGCCGACCGGCTGTACAGCCCGCTGGAGGCGGTGCAGCTCGCCAAGGAGACGGCCGCCACCAAGTTCGACGCGACCGTCGAGGTCGCCCTGCGGCTGGGCGTCGACCCCCGCAAGGCCGACCAGATGGTCCGCGGCACCGTCAACCTGCCGAACGGCACCGGCAAGACCGCCCGCGTCCTGGTCTTCGCCGGCGGCGCGAAGGCGGAGGAGGCCCGTGAGGCCGGGGCGGACATCGTCGGCTCCGACGACCTGATCGAGCGGATCCAGGGCGGCTTCCTGGACTTCGACGCGGTCGTCGCGACGCCGGACCAGATGGGCAAGGTCGGCCGGCTCGGCCGGGTGCTCGGCCCGCGCGGTCTCATGCCGAACCCGAAGACCGGCACGGTGACGATGGATGTGGCCAAGGCCGTCACCGACATCAAGGGCGGGAAGATCGAGTTCCGGGTGGACCGGCACGCGAACCTGCACTTCATCATCGGCAAGGCGTCGTTCTCCGAGCGTCAGCTCCTGGAGAACTACGCGGCGGCGATCGAGGAGATCCAGCGGCTCAAGCCGTCGGCGGCCAAGGGCCGGTACGTCAAGAAGGCGACGCTGACCACCTCGATGGGGCCGGGCATCCCGGTGGACCCGAACGCGGTGCGCAACGTCGTGGCGGAGCTGGTCGAGGCCTGATCCGGCTTTCTCGAAGGGCGCTTCCCCGAGCGGGAAGCGCCTTTCGTCGTCTCATGGGTCGGTAAAACGGCGCACTGCGGGGTACGCCGCGAGGCGGACCCGGGCCCGGTTCTTTCGTCCCGGTGGGGGATGCCGGGCGGGGGCGCGCCGGACGAGACTGGATCCCGTTCGGACAGGCGACCGAGGAGGAACCTGAGATGAGACGACGAGTCGCGGTGGCGGCGGGCGGCGCGGCGCTGGGCGCCGCGCTCGCGCTGACGGGCTGCAACGCCGACGGCGGCGGGACGACCGGCGCCATGAAGCTCAGTGCGAACGAGGCGCTGCTGCGGACCTCGCAGAAGACGGTCGACGCCGATTCGTTCAAGGCGGCGCTGACCGTCCGGGACGGGGACGGCGGCGGTGAGATCAAGGGGACGGGCTGGTTCCGGCTGCGTCCGCAGCTCGCGTTCAGCGCGAAGCTGGACGGGCTGGGCTTCGGCGGCGCGGGTTCCGGCGTGTCCGCGCAGGCGATCTTCACGGGGAACACGCTGTACGCGAAGGTCCCGCAGGCGGCGCGGTTCGTGGCGAACGGCAAGCCGTGGCTGAAGATCGACGTGGCGCAGGTGCAGCAGCGGACGGGCTTCGACGTCAAGGGCCTCATCGCGCAGCTCCAGCAGATCGACCCGGCGGAGCAGACGAAGATGTTCACCGGTTCCAAGGACGCGCGCCGGGTGGGCGAGGAGACGGTGGACGGCGTGAAGACCGTCCACTACACCGGCACGGTGACGGTCGGCGAGGCGCTGAAGCGGCTCGACGCGCAGCAGCAGGAGAACGCCCGCAAGTTCCTCCCGCAGGGCGCGACGGACCGGAAGCTCACGTTCGACCTGTGGGTGGACGGCTCGGGCCTGCCGCGCAAGGTCGTCACGAAGGGCTTCGGCCGGTCGGGCGGCGCCGGGACGGCGCAGGTGCTCTACAGCGACTACGGCAAGAAGGTGTCGGTGAACCCGCCGCCGGCCGACCAGGTCGGCGCGCTGACCTTGGACGGTCTGCTCACCGGGCACTGACGCGCAAGATCACGTTTTGGTCAGGGCGGTCATCCGCCGGGGCCGGGGACGCGTCACAGAGAGGACAAATGGGCAGAAATGCCCATCGCTCCCCACTCCAGCAGAGGACCAGGCGTGAGATTTCGACGGGCGGCCGTGGGCGCCGCCGTCACCGCCGGGCTCGTGGCGTCCCTGACGGGCTGCCTCGGGTCCGGGTCGGGCCAGGCCGGCGGCAAGGGCGGCGGCAAGGGCGGTGCGGCGGCCGCGGACGTCCGGCTGACCGCGGCGCAACTGCTCGGCAGGTCGGCGACGCGCGCCCGCCAGGTCGACAGCTACACGATGGACGGCACGTTCGAGGGCTCGATCGACGGCCACAAGATCAAGGCCGGTACGAGCATGAAGATGCGGACGGCCGTGCGGCTGCGGTCGCCCATGGCGATGCGGATGTCGATGGAGCCGTCCGCGGTGGACGGCGAACAGATCCCCGGCGTGACGATGCTCCTCGACGCCGAGGCGCTCTATGTCAAGATGCCGCTGCTGTCGGAGCTGAACGGCGGCAAGCCGTGGACGAAGATGGCCCTGGCGGAGATGGGCGCGTCGGGGTCGGACGTGGCGAGCCTGATGAACCAGGCGAAGGTGCAGGGCCCGGGTTCGCAGACGAAGGTGTTCACCGGGTCCAAGGACGTCCGGGAGGTCGGCACCGAGGTTGTCGGCGGGGTGCGCACCCGGCACTTCACCGGAACGCTGTCGCTGACGGACGCGCTCGCGGCGGCGGACCCGGACGTGCGCGAGTCGCTGAACGACTTCAAGAAGATGAAGGCGACGTCGCTGTCGTTCGACCTGTGGGTCGGCCCCGACGATCTGCCGCGCAAGCTGACGAACCGCATCAGTACGCCGGCCGGGCCGCTGACGACGTCGGCGCTGTACTCCGGCTACAACGCCCCGGTGAACATCACGCCGCCGCCCGCGTCGCAGGTCGGCACGTTCAAGGAGGGCCTGGCGGGTCTGGGCGCGTGACCGTCCGTTCCGGCGGCGTCGGCCGGTCTGCGGCGAACCGATCCGGTGTGCGCCGCGTCTGAACAGGGACGAACCGGCGGAAACGCCGATTGCTCCCCATCCCCTGGAGGAAGAACTGTGAAGTCGCGTCGTCTCGCCGTGAGCGCCGTCGCCGTCACCGGCCTCGCCCTGTCCCTGACCGGATGCCTGGGCTCGGCGGGCGACAAGGCGGGCGAAGCGGGCAAGAACCTCAAGCTCACGGCGGCGGAGATCCTGGGCCGCACCGCCGAACGCGCCGGGAAGACCGACACGTACACGATGAAGATCGACGTGGACGGTCAGGGCGGCGTGAGCATGAAGATGTCGGCGGCCGTGCGGATCCGTCCGTCCGTGGCGATGCACATCACCACCGAGCCGACGTCGGTGCAGGGCACGAGCGTGCCCGGCTTCGAGGCGATCCTGGACGCGCAGGCGATGTACCTCAAGATGCCGGCGCTCGCCGCGACCAACGGTGGCAAGCCCTGGTCGAAGATCGCGCTGTCGGACCTCAGCGCGACGTCCGGCCTGAACCTGTCCGGCCTGATGGACCAGGCCAGGCAGCAGAGCCCGGCCGAGCAGACGAAGATGCTGACGGCGTCGCGGGACGTCCGCGAGGTCGGCACCGAGACCGTCGACGGCGTCCCGGCGCGGCACTTCGCCGGCACCGTCCCCGTGACGGCCGCGCTCGGCAAGCTCGACGCCCAGACCCGCGCGAAGCTGGAGCAGCAGTACCAGAAGCTCGGCGTCTCGACGCTGACGTTCGACCTGTGGGTCGGTTCGGACGACCTGCCGCGCAAGATGGTCAGCCGCCTGTCCACGTCGTCGGGCCCGATGACGACGACGGCGAGCTACTCCGGCTACGGCAAGCCGGTCGACGTGACCCCGCCCCCCGCGTCCGAGGTGGGCGCCGTCAAGCTCCCCGGCGCCCCGCGCGCCTGACCCGACCGCCGCGAAGGGCCCGCGACCGGACGGTCGCGGGCCTTTCCGCACCAGCTCGCGCAGCCCGGGTCCCGCGCAGTTGGCATCGGAGGGTTTTCGCACGTAGTCTGTGTGGTGCCGAAGACCGCCGGTCGTCGCCCGTGAGGGCGGCCGAAGGACCCGAACGAGATTTCGGGCGGCCCGCGTAGGTGTGATGTGAGCTTCGCATGACCGATGTGTCGTGTTCGACGCCCCGCGCGCCTGCGCCGGGGCGTTCCTGTTTTTCCGGGAGATTTCGCCCCGGCGGCTTCCCACCAGGTCGATGGTGCCGTGTTCCTCGCCGGACGCGGTCCGTCGCCACCCAGGTAATCGGAAGGAGGCCACATGGCCAAGGCCGAGAAGGCCACGGCGATCGCCGAGCTCAAGAGCGAGTTCGAGGGCTCGAACGGCGCCGTGCTGACCGAATACCGCGGGCTCACGGTGGCGCAGCTCAAGGAGCTGCGCACCAACCTCGGCGCGAACGCGAAGTTCGCCGTCGTGAAGAACACGCTGACCAAGATCGCCGCCGCGGACGCGGGCGTCGACGAGGAGTTCCGGGCGCTGCTCGAAGGACCCTCGGCGATCGCGTTCGTGACCGGCGACGTGGTCGAGGCCGCCAAGGGCCTGCGCGACTTCGCGAAGGCGAACCCGCTGCTGGTGATCAAGGGCGGCTTCATCGACGGCAAGTCGATGGACGCCGGTCAGGTCGGCCAGCTCGCGGACCTGGAGTCCCGCGAGGTGCTCCTCGCGAAGCTGGCCGGTGCGATGAAGGGCTCGATGGCGAAGGCCGCGGCCACCTTCAACGCCCTGCCGACCCAGGCCGCGCAGCTCGCCGAGGCCCTGCGCGCCAAGCGCGAGGCCGCCGGCGAGACCGCCGAGGCCGTCGACGCGGCCCCGGCCGACGCCGACGCGGTGCCCGCCGAGTAGGTCCGTCCCGCGGTACCGACACATTTCAGACGCCCATCCCTCAATTGGAGGAACAATCATGGCGAAGCTCAGCACCGACGAGCTCCTGGAGACCTTCAAGGAGATGACCCTCCTGGAGCTCTCGGACTTCGTGAAGCAGTTCGAGGAGGTCTTCGACGTCAAGGCCGCCGCCCCGGTCGCCGCCGTGGCCGCCGCCCCCGGCGCCGCCGGCCAGGCCGCCGAGGCCGCGCCCGAGCAGGACGAGTTCGACGTCATCCTCGAGGCCGCCGGCGACAAGAAGATCCAGGTCATCAAGGAGGTCCGCGGCCTCACGAGCCTCGGCCTCAAGGAGGCCAAGGACCTGGTCGACGGCGCTCCGAAGCCGCTGCTGGAGAAGGTCAACAAGGAGACGGCCGAGAAGGCCAAGGAGGCCCTGGAGAAGGCCGGCGCGACGGTCACCGTCAAGTAAGGCGCTTCTCCCGGAGACTTCCGGAGCCGTGCGGCTCGGCTCCGAGCACGTCTTCTGACGAGGGCGGTCGTCCCACCAGGCGGTGGGGCGGCCGCCCTCGTCGCGTTCCGGGATTCCCTCGACGCGGGGCGTGGCCTGCGGCCATAATGCGTGACCCGGACCTTCACCGAACAGCAGGAGACCGGCCCCGACCCGGGTGAACTCTGTACGTCGGTGATAAATCCGGAGGCCAAACAGTGTCAGCGGGCGCGTTGTCCGGTACGTCACACTCGGCGTAGCGTCCCAGGAGACACAGCGGCCACCCCCGCCACGCTCCCCGCCGCCCACCCCCGCTTGAGGTGCAGGTTCTTGAATCAAGTCTCACGTAAGTAACGATTTCCGCACAAGGTACGTTCTGTTCGCGGTTCCGCGCCTTCGGCCTCTTCCCTTTTTGGAGGAGCCCGCTACGGTAGTGGCACCCGCCACAGCTACCCGGTAGTAGCAACGGTGCGGACACCAGGTGTGACCGACGATGGCCGCGCGGCCCCCCGGTGCGCGCATGTGGCTCCGGTACCTACCCCCGGCCTGGACGAAAGGTGACGAGTGGGCGTCGAAATCAGAGTCGAAGGGCTGACCAAGTCCTTCGGCCGCCAGACGATCTGGCAGGACGTGTCCCTGACCGTTCCCGCAGGAGAGATCTCCGTTCTCCTCGGCCCGTCCGGCACGGGCAAGTCGGTCTTCCTGAAGTCCCTGGTGGGACTGCTGAAGCCCGACCGCGGACACATCTGGATCGGTGACAAGGACCTTCCGTACCTGCCCGAGCACCAGCTTTACGAGACGCGCAAGCTGTTCGGCGTCCTGTTCCAGGACGGCGCGCTGTTCGGGTCGATGAACCTGTACGACAACATCGCGTTCCCGCTCCGCGAGCACACGAAGAAGTCCGAGTCCGAAGTCCGTCGCATCGTGATGGAGAAGATGGACATGGTCGGTCTTCTCGGCGCGGAGGGCAAGCTGCCCGGCGAGATCTCCGGCGGGATGAAGAAGCGCGCCGGACTGGCCCGCGCACTCGTCCTGGACCCCGAGATCCTGCTGGTGGACGAGCCGGACTCCGGCCTCGACCCCGTCCGCACGGCGCTGCTCAACCAGCTCTTCATCGACCTGAACGCGCAGATCAACGCGACGTTCCTGATCGTCACGCACGACATCAACACGGCGCGGACGATCCCCGACAACATCGGCATGCTCTACCGGCGCGAACTGGTGATGTTCGGGCCGCGCGAGATGCTGCTGTCCAGTGAGGAGCCGGTCGTCCGCCAGTTCCTCAACGCCCGCCGGGCCGGTCCGATCGGCATGTCGGAGGAGAAGGACGTCTCCGAGCTCGAAGCCGAGTCGAAGATGGGCCTGGACGTCGGCACGCTGCCCCCGATCCAGCCGCAGCTCATGCCGAGCGACGGCCGGATCCGCGCCGCCCAGCACGCGCCCGGCGCGTGGTGCGCCGCGCACGGGGTGACGCCGCCGCCGGGCTCGTTCGTCGACGACCTCGGCCGCAACTGGGTCGAGGAATGGCCGCGGTACGTGGCGTCGCAGCAGGCCGCTGTGATGCACGGAGGACAGCCGGGGCACCCTGGAGGTGCTCAGTACTGATGTCCACTCCTGGTATCGGCGCGAACCAGGCAGAGGCACGCAAGGGGGGCGGCGGCACGGCCGCCCTCCGCAAGTTCTCCGACGGTGCGACCAATGTCGCCATCAAGGAACCCGGTCGTTTCTTCGCCCTGGTGCTCGACACCTTCCGGGCGATGTTCCAATGGCCGTTCCAATGGCGTGAATTCATCCAGCAGTCCTGGTTCATCGTCAGCGTGACCGTGGTTCCGACCATGCTGGTCGCCATCCCCTTCGGCGGTGTCCTGTCGCTGCAGGTCGGCGGGCTGATCCGGCAGCTCGGCGCGCAGTCCTACACGGGTGCGACGGCGGTCGTCGCGATCGTCCGCGAGGCCAGCCCGCTGGTGACCTCGCTGCTGGTCGCGGGGGCCGCCGGGTCGGCGATGTGCGCCGACATCGGCGCCCGCAAGATCCGCGAGGAGATCGACGCGATGGAGGTGCTGGGGATCAACCCCCTGCACCGGCTCGTGGTCCCCCGCGTGTTCGCGTGCGCGTTCATCGCGCTGTTCCTGAACGGCCTGGTCTCGGTGGTCGGCCTGATGGGCGGCTACGTCTTCAACGTCGTCCTGCAGAACGGCACGCCGGGCGCGTACCTGGCGTCGTTCAACGCGATGGCCCAGCTCCCCGACCTGCTGCAGGCGGAGTTCAAGGCGTTCCTGTTCGGCGTGACGGCCGGCCTGGTCGCCGCCTACAAGGGCCTGAACGCCAAGGGCGGGCCGAAGGGCGTCGGCGACGCGGTCAACCAGACGGTCGTCATCACCTTCATGCTCCTGTTCGTGGAGAACTTCATCGTCTCCACGCTGTACTTCCAGTTCGTTCCGTCGAAGGGCATGTGATGGCTGCCCCCACGAAGACGGGCAAGGCGTTCTCCCGCGCGGTGAGCGGGCCGCTGGCGAGCCTGGACGACCTCGGCCGCCAGGTGTCGTTCTACTCGCGCGCGTTCGCGTGGACGTTCCGCGTTTTGCGCCGCTACCGCACCGAGGTGCTGCGGCTGCTCGCCGAGGTCAGCCTCGGCACCGGCGGCCTCGCGGTGATCGGCGGCTCGGTGGTCATCGTCGCGTTCATGACGTTCTTCACCGGCAGCCAGGTCGGCCTCCAGGGCTTCAACTCCCTGGACCAGATCGGCACGTCCGCGCTGACGGGTTTCGTCGCGTCCTACTTCAACACGCGCGAGATCGCGCCGCTGGTGTCCGCGCTGGCGCTGTCGGCGACGGTCGGCTGCGGCTTCACCGCGCAGCTCGGCGCGATGCGGATCTCCGACGAGATCGACGCGCTGGAGGTCATGGGCATCCCGTCCATGCCGTACCTGGTGACGACGCGGATGATCGCCGGGATGATCGCGGTGGTCCCGCTGTACGTGGTGGGCCTGCTGGCGTCCTACGGCGCGACGCGGTTCGTCGTCACGGCGACGTACGGGCAGTCCACCGGCACCTACGACCACTACTTCAACCTGTTCCTCCCGCCCCAGGACATCCTGTGGTCGTTCCTGAAGATCATCATTTTCGCGGTCCTCGTGATGCTGATCCACTGCTACTTCGGCTTCACCGCGAGCGGCGGCCCGGCGGGCGTCGGGACGGCCGTGGGCCGCGCCGTCCGGACGAGCATCGTCGTCGTCAGCGTCGTGGACCTGCTGCTCGGCATGGCGATCTGGGGCACCTCGACCGACGTCCGGATTGCGGGGTGACGGGATGACGCACGCTGCGGGTCCCGGCGCGGGCGGACTGTCCCAGCAGATGCGGTTCCGCTTGCTCGGTGTCGCGATGCTGCTGGTGATGGCCCTGCTCCTGGCGCTGACGGTGGCGCTGTTCAACAAGGCGCTGACCCCGGTGGTCCGGGTGAAGGTGGACGCGGAACGGGCGGGCCTGCAACTCCTGCCGCACTCCGACGTCAAGGTGCGCGGGCTGATCGTGGGCGAGGTCCGCGCGACGCACGCGACCGACAAGGGCGCGACGCTCGACCTCGCGCTCGACCCGGGCAAGGCCAAGCTCGTCCCGGACAACGTCCAGGCGCGGCTGCTGCCGAAGACTCTGTTCGGCGAGAAGTACGTGGACCTCCAGATCCCGGCGCAGCCGGGGCCGCTCGGGCTCCGCGCCGGCCAGGTGATCCGGCAGGACCGTTCCCAGGCCGCCGTCGAGATCGACCAGGTGCTCGACAACCTGCTGCCGCTGCTCCAGGCCGTCAAGCCCGAGGAGCTGAACGCGACGCTGAACGCGCTCGCGACGGCGCTGCAGGGCCGCGGCGACCAGCTCGGCCGCGACCTGGAGCAGGCCGACGGCCTGCTGCGGCGGATCAACCCGCAGCTCGGCAACCTCGTCTACAACCTGAACGGGCTGGCCGACACCGCCGACGTCTACAACCGCGCGGCGCCCGACCTGCTCCAGACGTTCCGGAACCTGAACGTCACCAGCACGACGGTGACCGACAAGAAGGCGACGATCGAGCAGATCCTGCCGCAGACGGCAGCGTTCGCCGGGCACGCCAACCGGTTCATGACGAACAACGCCCCGAAGATCATCGGGTTCAACGTGGCGAACCGGGCGGGCCTGGACCTCATCGCGAAGTACTCGCCGTCGCTGCCGTGCGTCTTCGAGGGGCTGGACAAGATCCGTCCCGAGATGGAGCGGGTCGCGGGCGCGAACGGGTCCACGACCTACAACCTCACGATCGAGATCGTGAAGCCGCGCCCCGGCTACAAGAACCCGCTGGACCTGCCGGAGGTCAAGGACTACCGGGGTCCGCGCTGCTACAACCTGCCGAACCCGAAGGTCCCCTTCCCCGACTACCTCGCCCTGGACGGGACCGAGGACGACCTGTGGTGGAAGAACCCCGACCCGAAGGACGGCCCGACCAGCACGACGACGACGCGGAACCGTCCGGTCTCCAACGTCTTCGTCGACCCGGGCACGCAGATGAGCGAGAAGAACAAGATCAAGAGCATCGTCGGGCCGCTCACCCGGACCGACGCCGATGACGTGTCCGACGTCGCGGCGCTGATGTTCGGCCCGCTCATGCAGGGATCGGTGGTGACCGTCAAGTGAAGACCATGAGCTCGGGGATCAAGCTGCTCGTGTTCGTCGCGCTGACGTCCGTCGCGACCGGCGTGCTGGCGATGACGATCACCAACCAGCGGTTCTCCGGCACCCGCAGCTACAAGGCGATCTTCACCGACGTCGCGGGGCTGCTGAAGAACGACGACGTGCGGGTCTCCGGCGTCCGCGTCGGCCAGGTCAAGAAGATCCGGCTGTTCCGCGGCAACCAGGCCGAGGTGACGTTCGACGTCGACAAGTCCGGCGCGCTCGCGGCGGGCCTGCCGACCTCGACGCAGGCGCAGATCCGCTACCGCAACCTCATGGGCCAGCGGTACCTGTCGCTGTCGCAGGGGCCGGGCGCCGCGAACCGCTACCTGAGCCCCGGCGGAACGATCCCGGTGTCGCAGACGCAGCCCGCGCTGGACCTGACGGTCCTGTTCAACGGGTTCCGCCCGCTGTTCCAGGCGCTGGAGCCGAAGGACGTCAACACGCTCGCGACGCAGATCGTCCAGACGCTCCAGGGCGAGGGCGGGACGGTCAACAGCCTGCTCACCCACGTCGCGTCGCTGACGAACACCCTCGCCGACCGGGACCGCGTCATCGGCAGCGTCATCGACAACCTCAACGACGTGCTCGGCACGATCGACGACCGGCACGAGCAGGTGAACCAGATGGTCACCGACCTCGGCGGGCTCATCGCCGGGCTGTCCAACGACCGGCAGGCGATCTTCGACTCGGTGTCGGCGATGAACGACCTCGCCGGGACGACGTCCGACCTGCTGAAGGACGGCCGGCCGGACATCAAGAACGACATCTCGGGCCTGAACCAGCTCGCCGCGACGCTGGCCGACAACCGCGGCGTCCTCGACAAGGGCCTGCAGCGGACGCCGTCCCGGCTGCGCGGCCTGATCAACATCTCGTCCTACGGCTCCTGGTTCAACATGTACATCTGCGGTCTCGACGCCCGCGTGCGGCTGCCCGGCGGACCGGTGTACCAGACGCCCGCGATCATGAACGAGAACGCGAGGTGCAAGTGATGAGGGTTCCGTTCCGGGCGCGCAATCCCGTCCCCATCGCCGCCGCCGGGTTCGCGGTCATCGTCGCGGCGCTGCTGCTGGCGATGAACCTGAAGAACATCCCGTTCGTCACCGGCGGCAAGACCCACACGGCGTCGTTCGCCGAGGCGGCCGGGCTGAAGTCCGGCGAGGAGGTGCGGATCGCGGGCGTGAAGGTCGGCCAGGTCACCGCGCTCGACCTCGCGGGCGACCACGTCAAGGTCACCTTCCGGGTGGACGACGGCGTGAAGCTCGGCTCGCTGACCCGCGCCGAGATCAAGATCAAGACGATGCTCGGCCAGCACTACCTGTCCCTGGACCCGCGCGGCGGCGGCACCCTCGGCCGCAACATCCCGCGGGACCGGACGGCGACGCCGTTCGAGGTCGTCCCGGCGATCAGCGAGCTGGGCCAGCGCGTCGGCAAGATCGACACGCAGCAGGTGGCGAAGTCGTTCAACACGCTGTCGGAGACGTTCCAGAACTCCCCGGAGGAGATCAAGGCGTCCCTGCAGGGGCTGCGGCGGCTGTCGAACACGGTCGCGTCCCGCGACGACCAGCTCCACGAGCTGGCCGGACGCGCCAAGGACGTCTCCGGGCTCCTCGCCGACCGCAACCAGGACCTCAGCAAGCTCATCGCCGACAGCAACAGGGTGATGCAGGCCGTCCAGGCCCGCCGGGACGTGATCCACCAGCTCCTGGTGAACACCGTCCTGTTCTCCCAGCAGGTCAACGGGCTGATCAACGACAACAACGCCCAGCTCCGGCCGATGCTCGACAACCTGCAGAAGGTCAGCGCGGTCCTGCTGAAGAACCAGGACAACCTGGACAAGACGCTGCAGTACTTCGCGCCGTACGTCCGGCAGTTCACCGACGTCACGGGCACCGGCCGCTGGTTCGACAGCTACATCCAGAACCTGCTGCCCATCCCCGCGTCGATCAAGGACCCCGCGCCCCAGCAGAACGGCGGCGGCACCCGGGGACCCGTCCCGTCCGGCAACCAGCAGTCCGGCAACAAGGACAACCCGTTGCCGTTCCTCCCGTAGCAGGCAGGTCATTCCAGTGCGCAACTCAGCGACCATTCTCCGCGTCGGGGCCGGCGTCCTCGTCCTCGCGGTGCTGGCGGCCGTCCTGGTGGTACTGCTGCGCGAGCCGAAGCAGCGGCACCTGACGGCGTACTTCACCAGCACCGTCGGCCTCTACAAGGGCGCCGACGTCCGGATCCTCGGCATCTCGGTCGGCCGCGTCACCGGCGTCAAGCCGACCGGCGACGCCGTCCGCGTCGACCTCGAGTACGACGCCAAGTACAAGGTCCCGGCGAACGCCCAGGCGGTCATCGTCAACCAGACCCTGGTGTCGGACCGGTACGTCCAGATCACGCCCGTCTACAAGGGCGGCGCGGTCCTCGCCGACAACACGACGCTGCCGGTCAGCCGCACCGTCGTCCCGGTCGAGGTGGACGAGGTCACCGGCAGCCTCAGCGACCTCAGCAAGGCGCTCGGCCCCGAGGGCGCCAACCAGGACGGGTCGCTGTCGCGGCTGCTCCAGGTCGGCGCGAACAACCTCAGCGGCCAGGGCACCGACATCCGGCAGACGATCTCCGACACCGCCAAGATGCTCGACACCTTCAGCGCCGACCGCGGCGACATCGCAAAGACGATCCAGAACCTGCGGATCATCACCGACGCGATGAAGGCCAGCGACGGGCAGATCAAGGAGTTCAACACCCGGCTGAACGGCGTGTCCGCGCAGCTCGCGGGGGAGAAGGAGGAGCTGAGCGCGGCGCTGAACACGCTCGGCCCGACGCTCCGGAACGTCCAGAGGTTCGTCAAGGACAACCGGAACGACCTGTCCACGAGCGTCCGGCAGCTCGCCCAGATCACCGGCGTGCTGGTGAAGGAGAAGGGCGCGCTCACCGAGGCCCTCACCGCCGCGCCCCTCGCCATCAACAACCTCGCCCGCGCCTACGACCCGATCAGCGGCACCATCCACACCCGCGACAACTTCAAGCAGTTCGACAACCTCGCGGACTGGATCTGCTCCCTCGCCTACTCGGTCGGCACCCCGCCCAAGCAGTGCCTGGACTTCGTGACCCCCTACAACGGCATCGGCAAGGCCCTCGCGGGCTTCAGCCTCGACCTGTCCTGGATCACGGCCCTCACCACGCACTACGACCCGGTGCCGATCCCGCCCGACGCCTACGGCCCGAACGGCAAGAAGGCGACGAGCCAGGTCCGCAAGCCCCGCGACATCAACGCCCTTCTCCCCGGAGGTGGCCAGTGATCCGGCGCGCGACCAGGCTCGGCGTCCTCGCCGCGGGGACGGCGGCGGCCCTGTCCGGCTGCGGGTTCAACGGCGTGTCCTCACTGCCGCTGCCCGGCGGGCCGGGACTCGGCGACCACCCGATCACCGTCAAGATCGAGTTCGCGAACGTGCTGGACCTCGTCCCGCAGTCGGTGGTCAAGGTCAACGACGTGTCGGTCGGCAAGGTGTCCAAGGTGCAGCTCGCGGGCGGGGAGGGCGGCTGGCACGCGCTGGTCACCGTCCGGATCCGCAAGGACGCCGACCTGCCCGACAACGCCGTCGCGTCCGTCGACCAGACCAGCCTCCTCGGCGAGAAGTTCGTGTCGCTGTCGCCGCCACCCAACGAGCAGCCGAGCACGAACCGGCTGTCGACCGGCGACCTCATCCCGCTCGCGCGCACGTCGCGCGGCACCGAGGTCGAAGAGGTCCTGTCGGCGATGTCGCTGCTGCTCAACGGCGGCGGCATCGAGCAGGTCTCCACGATCACCCACGAGCTGACCGCCGCGATGAACGGGCGCGAGTCCACGATCAAATCCGTCCTCGGCCGGGTCGACACGTTCGTCGGGACGCTCGACCGCAACCGCGCCGCGATCACCCGCGCGCTCGACAGCATCGACCGGCTCTCGGGCAAGCTGTCGGACGAGCGCGCCACGATCCGCGACACGATCGACAAGACCGGGCCGGCGCTGACCGTCCTCAACCAGAACCGCGCGGACCTCACCAAGATGCTCACCGCACTGGACAAGCTCAGCCGGACGACCACGAACGTGATCAACCGGTCGCGGGACGACCTGCTCGCCAACCTCAAGGACCTGGACGTCACCGTCCGGAACCTCAACAAGGCGGGCGACAAGCTGCCCAAGAACCTCGAAGCACTGATCAACTTCCCGTTCCCGACGACGTTCGGGAACGTCGTCAAGGGCGACTACGGCAACGTCAAGCTCACGATCGACCTGGACTTCGACTCGATCTCCCGGAACCTCCTCGGCGGCACCGACCTGGACCCCGCGCTCGGCGGCAAGCAGATGGCCTCCCAGCTCAAGGTCCCGAACGTGTCGCTGCCGCAGTCGCCGGTCGGCGCGCTGCCGGACGCGCCCGCCACCGGCCCGGGGGCCGCGCCGACACCGTCGGCCACCCCGACGACCAGCCCGTCCCCGACCGGTAAGACGGGCAAGCCCCGCGCCGCCGGACGCGGCGACGTCGGCAGCCTGATGATGGGGGGCCTGTCGTGATCCTCAAGCGCGGCGTCAAGTTCCAGTTGCTCGTCTTCGCCGTCATCACGATCGTGGGCGTCTCGATCGTGGCCGTGAAGTACATCGGCTTCGGACGCGACCTGCTCGGCAAGCAGTACACCGCCTACGTCGACCTCACCGACTCCGGCGGCGTGTTCACCAACGCCGAGGTCACCTACCGGGGCGTCCCGGTCGGACGGGTCGGGCCGATCGAGCTGACCCGGGACGGCATCCGCGTCAAGCTCGTCCTGCAGCGGCAGAAGGGCCGGGAGATCCCCCGCGAGGGGCTGCGCGCGATCGTCGCGAACCGGTCCGCGATCGGCGAGCAGTACATCGACCTCCAGCCGTCGGTCGCGCTCCGCAAGGGCGTCCCGACGCTGGACCGGGGCAGGCCGTACACGATCCCGAAGGAGAACACGGCGCTGCCCGTCTCGACCGCCGACCTGCTGCGGAACGTGAACCAGCTCGTCAGCTCCGTCGACCCCAAGAACCTCGGGACGATCGTGGACGAGCTGGACAAGGCGTTCGCCGGCTCCGCCACCGACCTCCAGAAGATCCTGGACGACACCGACCGCCTCATCGACACGGCGAACCAGGCGTACCCGGACACCAAGAAGCTGCTGGAGAACGGCCGGACCGTCCTCGACACCCAGCGCAGCGAGGGCGCCAACATCGAGGGCTTCGCCAAGAACCTCAACACGCTCACGGCCGCGCTGCGCAAGGACGACCCGTCCCTGCGGAGCACGATCGACGCCGTCCCGGGCGCGGTGTCCCAGACCGACAAGCTGATCAGCGGCCTGGACCCGACGCTGCCGGTCCTGCTCGCCAACCTGACGACGACGGGCCAGATCATCGCGTCCCGCGCCAACGGCCTGCGGTCGCTGCTGATCCTCTACCCGGTGACGCTGGCGGGCGCGTCGACCGTCATGCCGGGCGACGGCACCCAGCACATGGGCCTGGAGCTGAACTTCAACTCGCCGCCCGTCTGCGAGAAGGGCTACACGGCCAAGCGGCGCTGGCCGCAGGACACCTCGGTGCGCGAGCCCGACCTCAAGGCCGGCTGCAAGGCCCCGAAGAGTTCGCAGACCGACGTGCGCGGCCCCCGCAACATCCCGCAGGACGCCCTGCTGCCCTACCCGAACGTCCCCGCCGGGGCCACCGACGGCGCCGGATTCCCGGCGGGCGGCGCCACCGGCGGGACGAAGAAGGCGACCGGCAACAAGGCCGCGACCTCGGCGAACACGGACGGAACGGTCGCGTTCGCCGGGTACGATCCGACCACCGGAACGGCCTACGGGCCGGACGGCACGCGCTACACGATGCCCCGCACCGCCGGGGTCCGCGAGCTGGGGGAGGAGGCCTCATGGAAGTGGCTGCTGGTAGGGCCGCTCAGCCAGTCCTGACCGCGCGCCTCGCGACCATCGGGGTCCTGATCCTCGTGGCCGCCGCGCTCGGGGTGTACGCCGCGGTCGTCGGGCTGCGCGTGAAAGACGGCAGCGACGCCGGGACGCAGCGAGACCGCGCCGTCCAGGCGGCCCGGCAGCTCGGGGTCAACCTCAACACGCTGGACTACCAGAACGGCCAGCGGGACGTCGACCGCATCGTCGCCGGGACGACCGGCAAGCTGAAGGACCAGCTCGGCGGCCAGGCCAAGGCGCTCTTGGACCGGCTCACCCAGACCAAGGCCCGGACGACGGTCAGCGACCCGCAGGCCGCGGTCGTCTCGATCGACGACGACTCCGCCGAGATCATGGTGTCGATGAACACCACCGTCACCAACGAGAAGGTCAAGAACGCCGCCCCCCAGTACTGGCGGGTGCTGATGGACCTCGACCGGCACGGTGACCGCTGGCTCGTGTCGAACCTGGAGTTGGTTCCATGACGACGCTTCGGCGGGGCAAGCGCTCCGGGAAGGACGACGAGGGCACGGCCGTCGAGGAGACGCCGGAGGAGACCGTGGCGGACGAGACGCCCGAGAGCGCCCGCGCGCGGCGGGCCGCCGAGCGCGCCCGCGAGGCCGCGCGCGTGGCGGAACTCGCGGAGGAGGCCGCCGAGCGGGCGCGCGAGGCCGCGCGCCTGGCGCAGGTCGCCGCCGAGGCCGCCGGCCGGGTCGACGAGGACGACCCGCTGGACGACGACGCCCCGGACGCCGCCGACGCTGCGACGGCCGACCCGAAGGCCGCTGAGACCGCCCCGGCCGTCGCGTCCGATGACGAGCCCGCCGCGGCGGACGCCGCCGAGACCGGGACGCCGGACGGGCAGGCCGCCGCCGCGACGGTCGTGGAGACCGACGCCGACGAGAAGGCCGAAGTGGGCGTGCAGCCCGCCGCCGAGGCCGACGACGCGAAGTCCGACGAGAAGTCAGCCGCGACCGGCGTGGGCGCGAAGGCCGACGCCGATCCGGCGGTCGAGACCGGCGACGCCGAGGGCAAAGACGCGTCCGCCGAGGACGAGACGGCGAGCGCCCCGGCCAAGGTCAAGTTCGAGCACGGCAAGTCTTCCGTCAAGAAGACGGACGCCGCGCCGGGCTTCCTCGCGCGCGTGTCGTCGTGGAGCCCGCAGATCATCGCCGCGCTGACCGTCGTCATCGTGGCGCTGGCCGTCGCGAGCGTCGTGCTGACCATGAAGGACCGGGACCAGAAGGCGACCGAGCAGGGCACCCGGGACGCGACGGTCGCGGCGTCGCGGGTCGCGCAGGCCGTCTCGTCGTACGACTACCGGACGCTCAAGGACGACTTCAAGGCCGCGTCCCAGCTCACCACCGGCACGCTGCGCACCCAGTTCGACAAGTTCGCCCAGCAGCTCACGACGATGGCGACGGAGCAGCAGGCCGTCTCCACCACGACGGTGCTGAAGTCCGGCGCGCTGACGACGGGGGCGGACAAGGTGGAGGTCCTCGTCTACGCCAACCGCAACACGACGACCAAGAACGACAAGCAGCGGCGGCTCCCGGAGCCGCTGCGGATCCGGATCACGATGGAGAAGAAGGGCGGCCACTGGCTGGCGTCCAAGCTCGTCGTCCTGTGAGACGGACCCGCTGAGCGGTCCGCGCGTCCGAAGCGGCCGTCCCCGTCGGGGGCGGTCGCTTCACACGTTCCCGGGCGATACCGGGCAGTGGCGGAAGGGCCCGTAAACTATGGCCTTCCTCACTGCAGGTCAGGGCCTGAAAAGTCCAAGTCCGCTCTTGACTAGCGGCGCGGGAGAAGCGATGCTCGCAGGCAACGTGATGCATACTGCGGTGCTGTACTTGCAAGCGGTGTAGCGGTCGGCTACACTGCTCCTTTGCGCTGCCCTCTGACTTTCCCCGTGTGAGAGCAACCCTGCCTGCGCCCGCTTTGGAGCTTTCGTCGGCAGTCTCGCGGCCGGGGACGTCTGGCGTGCGTGTCGTCACCCGCGAGCCCTCGGAAGGACCACTCTTGGCAGCCTCGCGCAACGCCTCGAATACCGCAACCGGTCCGAACCGCGTCTCCTTCGCGCGCATCAAGGAGCCGCTCGAAGTCCCGGACCTCCTTGCTCTACAGACCAACTCATTCGACTGGCTGCTGGGCAACGAGAAGTGGAAGGCCCGGGTCGAGGCGGCCCAGGCGGCAGGAAGCAGAAGCGTCCCGACCCAGTCCGGCCTCGAAGAGATCTTCGAGGAGATCAGTCCCATCGAGGACTTCTCCGGGACCATGTCCCTGTCGTTCCGGGACCACCGCTTCGAGCCGCCCAAGTACTCCGTCGAGGAGTGCAAGGACAAGGACATGACCTACTCCGCCCCGATGTTCGTCACGGCGGAGTTCATCAACAACACCACCGGTGAGATCAAGAGCCAGACGGTGTTCATGGGCGACTTCCCGCTCATGACCAACAAGGGCACTTTCATCATCAACGGCACCGAGCGGGTGGTCGTCTCCCAGCTCGTCCGGTCGCCGGGCGTCTACTTCGACCGCGCGCTCGACAAGGCCAGCGACAAGGACATCTACGGCTGCAAGGTCATCCCCAGCCGTGGCGCCTGGCTCGAGTTCGAGATCGACAAGCGCGACAACGTCGGCGTGCGCATCGACCGCAAGCGCAAGCAGCCCGTCACGGTGCTGCTGAAGGCGCTCGGCTGGGACGAGGCGCGGATCCGCGAGCGCTTCGGCAACTACGAGTCGATCAACGTCACGCTGGAGAAGGACCACACCTCCGGCCAGGACGACGCGCTGCTCGACATCTACCGCAAGCTGCGGCCGGGCGAGCCGCCGACGCGCGAGTCGGCCCAGACGCTCCTGGAGAACCTGTACTTCAACCCGAAGCGCTACGACCTCGCCAAGGTCGGCCGCTACAAGGTGAACAAGAAGCTCGGGCTCGACCTGGACATGAACCAGGGCACGCTCACCGAGGACGACATCGTCGCCACGATCGAGTACCTCGTCCGGCTGCACGCCGGCGAGGAGGAGGGCACGGTCGGCGCCAACCCCGTGCCGATCGAGGTCGACGACATCGACCACTTCGGCAACCGGCGGCTGCGCACGGTCGGCGAGCTGATCCAGAACCAGGTCCGCCTCGGCCTGGCCCGGATGGAGCGCGTCGTCCGCGAGCGGATGACCACCCAGGACGTCGAGGCGATCACGCCGCAGACCCTGATCAACATCCGGCCGGTCGTGGCGTCCATCAAGGAGTTCTTCGGCACCAGCCAGCTCTCCCAGTTCATGGACCAGACCAACCCGCTGGCGGGCCTGACCCACAAGCGCCGCCTGTCGGCGCTCGGGCCGGGCGGTCTGTCGCGTGAGCGCGCGGGCATGGAGGTCCGGGACGTCCACCCGTCGCACTACGGCCGCATGTGCCCGATCGAGACGCCCGAAGGCCCGAACATCGGCCTGATCGGCTCGCTCGCCGCGTTCGGCCGCGTCAACCCGTTCGGGTTCGTGGAGACGCCGTACCGCAAGGTCGTCGAGGGCCGGGTCACCGAGCAGGTGGACTACCTGACCGCCGACGAGGAGGACCGCTACACCATCGCGCAGGCCAACTCGCTCATGAACGAGGACGGCACGTTCGCCGAGTCCAAGGTCCTCGCCCGCAAGAAGGGCGGCGAGGTCGAGCTGGTCCCCCCGGCGGAGATCCAGTACATGGACGTGTCGGCGCGGCAGATGACCTCGGTCGCCACCGCGATGATCCCGTTCCTGGAGCACGACGACGCCAACCGCGCGCTGATGGGCTCCAACATGCAGCGCCAGTCCGTCCCGCTGCTGCGCAGCGAGGCGCCGCTGGTCGGCACCGGCATGGAGTACCGCGCCGCCGTGGACGCCGGCGACGTCATCGTCGCCGAGAAGGCGGGCGTGGTCGAGGAGGTCTCGGCCGACTACGTGACCGTCATGAACGACGACGGCACCCGGACGACGTACCGGGTCGCGAAGTTCAAGCGGTCCAACCAGGGCACGTGCTTCAACCAGAAGCCGATCGTGGACGAGGGCCAGCGCGTCGAGACCGGCCAGGTCGTCGCCGACGGCCCGTGCACCGACCACGGCGAGATGGCGCTCGGCAAGAACCTGCTCGTGGCGTTCATGCCGTGGGAGGGCCACAACTACGAGGACGCCATCATCCTCAGCCAGCGCCTGGTGCAGGACGACGTCCTCTCCTCGATCCACATCGAGGAGCACGAGGTCGACGCCCGCGACACCAAGCTCGGCCCCGAGGAGATCACCCGGGACATCCCGAACGTCTCCGAGGAGGTCCTGGCGGACCTGGACGAGCGCGGGATCATCCGGATCGGCGCGGACGTCCGTCCGGGCGACATCCTGGTCGGCAAGGTCACCCCGAAGGGCGAGACCGAGCTGACCCCCGAGGAGCGGCTGCTGCGCGCGATCTTCGGTGAGAAGGCGCGCGAGGTTCGCGACACGTCGCTGAAGGTGCCGCACGGCGAGCAGGGCAAGGTCATCGGCGTCCGGGTGTTCTCCCGCGAGGAGGGCGACGAACTGCCCCCCGGCGTCAACGAGCTGGTCCGCGTCTACGTGGCGCAGAAGCGCAAGATCACCGACGGCGACAAGCTCGCCGGACGGCACGGCAACAAGGGCGTCATCTCCAAGGTGCTGCCGGTCGAGGACATGCCGTTCCTGGAGGACGGCACCCCGGTCGACATCGTCTTGAACCCGCTCGGCGTGCCCGGCCGCATGAACGTCGGCCAGGTCCTGGAGACGCACCTCGGCTGGGTCGCCTCGCGCGGCTGGAAGGTCGAGGGCGACGACGCCGACTGGAAGCGCCAGCTCAAGGAGCTCGGCGTGGACGAGGCCCCGCCGTGGACGAACACCGCGACGCCGGTGTTCGACGGTGCCCGCGAGAACGACGTCACCGGCCTGATCTCCAGCACCCTGCCCAACCGCGACGGCAACCGCATGGTCGGCCCCGGCGGCAAGGCGCGGCTGTTCGACGGCCGTACCGGCGAGCCGTACAAGGACCCGATCTCGGTCGGCTACATCTACATCCTGAAGCTGCTCCACCTGGTGGACGACAAGATCCACGCCCGGTCCACCGGCCCGTACTCCATGATCACCCAGCAGCCGCTCGGCGGTAAGGCCCAGTTCGGCGGCCAGCGCTTCGGTGAGATGGAGGTGTGGGCGCTGGAGGCGTACGGCGCGGCCTACGCCCTCCAGGAGCTGCTCACCATCAAGTCCGACGACGTCCTCGGTCGCGTCAAGGTGTACGAGGCGATCGTCAAGGGCGAGAACATCCCCGAGCCCGGGATTCCCGAGTCCTTCAAGGTGCTCATCAAGGAGATGCAGTCGCTGTGCCTCAACGTCGAGGTGCTCTCCAGCGACGGCATGTCGATCGAGATGCGCGACACCGACGAGGACGTCTTCCGCGCGGCGGAGGAGCTCGGCATCGACCTGTCTCGGCGCCCGAACGAGGGTGCGTTGAGCGTCGACGAGGTCTGATCAACATCAAGGGGAATCACGTTGCTTGACGTCAACTTCTTCGACGAGCTTCGCATCGGCCTCGCGACCGCCGACGACATCCGCCAGTGGTCGCACGGCGAGGTGAAGAAGCCGGAGACGATCAACTACCGGACCCTCAAGCCGGAGAAGGACGGGCTCTTCTGCGAGAAGATCTTCGGCCCGACCCGCGACTGGGAGTGCTACTGCGGCAAGTACAAGCGCGTCCGGTTCAAGGGCATCATCTGTGAGCGCTGCGGCGTCGAGGTGACCCGGGCCAAGGTGCGCCGTGAGCGGATGGGCCACATCGAGCTGGCCGCGCCGGTCACGCACATCTGGTACTTCAAGGGCGTCCCGTCGCGCCTGGGGTACCTGCTGGACCTCGCCCCGAAGGATCTCGAGAAGATCATCTACTTCGCGGCGTACATGATCACCAGCGTGGACGCGGAGCGGCGCGACCGTGACCTGCCCACGCTGGAGGCGCACATCTCGGTGGAGCGCCAGCAGATCGAGCAGGCCCGCGACGCGCAGGTCGAGGCCCGCCAGCAGAAGCTGGAGGGCGACCTCGCCGAGCTGGAGGAGGCCGGCGCCAAGGCCGACCAGAAGCGCAAGGTGCGCGACGGCGCCGAGCGCGAGATGAAGCAGCTCCGCGACCGTGCCCAGCGCGAGCTGGACCGCCTCGACGAGGTGTGGAGCCGCTTCAAGAACCTCAAGGTCCAGGACCTGGAGGGCGACGAGCTGCTGTACCGCGAGATGCGGGACCGGTTCGGCAAGTACTTCGAGGGCGGGATGGGCGCCGCCGCCATCCAGGCGCGGCTCCAGAACTTCGACCTCGACGCCGAGGCCGAGAAGCTCCGCGAGATCATCCGCACCGGCAAGGGGCAGAAGAAGGCCCGCGCGCTGAAGCGGCTCAAGGTCGTCTCGGCGTTCCTCAACACGCGCAACAGCCCGCTCGGCATGGTGCTGGACTGCATCCCGGTCATCCCGCCGGACCTGCGCCCGATGGTGCAGCTCGACGGCGGCCGGTTCGCGACGTCCGACCTCAACGACCTGTACCGCCGGGTCATCAACCGCAACAACCGCCTCAAGCGTCTGCTCGACCTCGGCGCGCCCGAGATCATCGTGAACAACGAGAAGCGGATGCTGCAGGAGGCCGTGGACGCGCTGTTCGACAACGGCCGTCGCGGACGTCCGGTCACCGGGCCGGGCAACCGCCCGCTGAAGTCGTTGTCGGACATGCTGAAGGGCAAGCAGGGCCGGTTCCGCCAGAACCTGCTCGGCAAGCGCGTCGACTACTCCGGCCGGTCGGTCATCGTCGTCGGCCCGCAGCTCAAGCTGCACCAGTGCGGCCTGCCCAAGCAGATGGCGCTGGAGCTGTTCAAGCCGTTCGTGATGAAGCGCCTGGTCGACCTGAACCACGCGCAGAACATCAAGAGCGCCAAGCGGATGGTCGAACGCGCCCGTCCGGTGGTGTGGGACGTGCTGGAAGAGGTCATCACCGAGCACCCGGTGCTGCTGAACCGCGCGCCGACCCTGCACCGTCTCGGCATCCAGGCGTTCGAGCCGCAGCTCGTCGAGGGCAAGGCCATCCAGATCCACCCGCTCGTCTGCACGGCGTTCAACGCCGACTTCGACGGCGACCAGATGGCCGTCCACCTGCCGCTGTCGGCGGAGGCGCAGGCCGAGGCGCGGATCCTGATGCTGTCCACCAACAACATCCTGAAGCCGTCGGACGGCAAGCCCGTCACCATGCCCACCCAGGACATGGTCATCGGCCTGTACTGGCTGACGACGCAGAAGGACGGCGCCACGGGCGAGGGCCGCGCGTTCGGCTCGATCTCCGAGGCGATCATGGCCTACGACCGTGACGAGCTCACGATGCAGGCCACGATCCAGATCCGGCTCAAGGACGTCCCGCCGCCGCGCGAGTGGACGGCGCCCGAGGGCTACGAGCCCGGACAGCCCTACCGGCTGGAGACGACGCTGGGCCGCGCGCTGTTCAACGAGACGCTGCCCGCCGACTTCCCGTTCGTGAACGCCGAGGTCGGCAAGAAGCAGCTCTCGGCGATCGTCAACGAGCTGGCCGAGACCTACCCCAAGGTCGAGGTCGCGAACGCGCTGGACGCCCTGAAGGCGGTCGGGTTCCACTGGGCCACGCGGTCCGGTGTGACGATCTCCATCGAGGACGTGGTGACCCCGCCGAACAAGCAGGAGATCCTCACCTCGTACGAGATGCGCGCGGACAAGGTGCAGCGCGAGTTCAACCGCGGTCTGATCACCGACGACGAGCGCAAGCAGGAGCTCATCGGGATCTGGAACGACGCCACGCGCGACGTCGCGATGGACATGGAGAAGGCGTTCCCGAAGGCCAACCCGATCTGGATGATGATCCAGTCGGGCGCCCGCGGCAACCCGCTCCAGCTCCGCCAGATCGCCGGTATGCGCGGCCTGGTGTCCAACCCCAAGGGCGAGACGATCCCGCGGCCGATCAAGTCCTCGTTCCGCGAGGGCCTGTCGGTGGTCGAGTACTTCATCTCGACGCACGGCGCCCGCAAGGGCCTGGCCGACACCGCGCTGCGCACCGCCGACTCGGGTTACCTGACCCGTCGTCTGGTGGACGTCGCGCAGGACGTCATCGTCCGCGAGGAGGACTGCGGCACCGACCGCACGATCCCCTTCGAGGTCGCCGAGCGCGCCCCGGACGGCTCGCTGGTCAAGCTCGCCACGAGCGAGACCAGCCTGGTCGGCCGGACGATCGCCGAGGACGTCGAGGTCGACGGGACGGTCCTGTTCCCGGCCGACACCGACCTGTCCGACACGGTCGTGGAGCGCCTGGTCGCGGCGGGCGTGGAGAAGGTCCGCACCCGCAGCGCCCTGGTCTGCGAGGCCAAGATCGGTGTCTGCGCCGCCTGCTACGGCCGTTCGCTGGCCACCGGCAAGCGCGTGGACGTCGGCGAGGCGGTCGGCATCATCGCCGCCCAGTCGATCGGCGAGCCGGGCACGCAGCTCACGATGCGCACCTTCCACACCGGCGGTGTGGCCGGTGGCGACATCACGCACGGTCTGCCCCGTGTGACCGAGCTGTTCGAGGCCCGGATCCCGAAGGGCGTCGCACCGATCTCCGAGGTCGCCGGCCGCGTCAAGATCGACGAGACCGAGAAGACCCGCAAGATCGTCATCGTTCCGGACGACGGCTCCGAAGAGGTCGCCTACCCGGTGCCGATGCGGTCGCGGCTGGAGGAGGGCGTCCGCGAGGGAGCCCACGTCGACGTCGGCCAGCAGCTCATCCGCGGCGCGCAGAACCCGCACGAGGTGCTCCGGATCCTCGGCCCCCGCGCGGTGCAGCTCCACCTCGTCCAGGAGGTGCAGGAGGTCTACCGCTCGCAGGGCGTGTCGATCCACGACAAGCACATCGAGATCATCGTGCGGCAGATGCTCAAGCGCGTGAACATCCTGGAGTCGGGCGACACCGACCTGCTGCCCGGCGACCTCGTGGAGCGTCCCCTCTTCGAGGAGACCAACCGCGGCGTCGTCGCCGAGGGCGGGGTGCCGGCGGCGGGCCGTCCGGTCCTGATGGGCATCACCAAGGCGTCCCTGGCGACGGAGTCGTGGCTGTCGGCCGCCTCCTTCCAGGAGACGACGCGGGTGCTCACCGAGGCCGCGATGCACGCCAAGAGCGACCCGCTGCTGGGCCTCAAGGAGAACGTCATCATCGGCAAGCTCATCCCGGCCGGTACCGGCATGCCGCAGTACCGCAACGTCCGGGTCGAGCCGACCGAGGAGGCGAAGGCCGCGGTCTACTCCGTCGGGTCCTACGACGACGGCGCCGAGTACGCCTTCGGGCAGGGCTCCGGCGAGGCCGTCCCGCTGGAGGAGTACGACTTCGGTCAGTACAACCGCTAGCCCCTGAGGGTGCGGGCTTTCGCACCGTCGCACGAGGCCCCTCCCGGCGCACCGCCGGGAGGGGCCTCGTCGTGTTCCCAGGCGGCGAGGACGGAGCTGAGCGCGGCAGCGCCGTCCAGGAGGGCGCGGGAGCGGCCCGCGACGTCGGCGCTCCGCGCGTCGAGCGCCCGGGCGAGGTCCTCGGGCCGCCGCCCCTGCCGCAGCGCGGGGACGAGGGCGCGCAGGGCGGGCACGCGGTACCCCGCCGTGCGCAACTGGTGGACGATCCGCGCGTCCCGCACCTGGGCGGGCGTGTAGCGCCGGGCGCCCCGCCCGGGATCGCGGTCGGGGACGACGAGCCCCTCCGCGTCCCAGTGCCGCAGCGTCGAGGCGCGCACGCCGAGCGCGCCGGCGAGTTCGGAGACGCTCATGGCGTCCGCTGCCCGGACGTCGGCGAGGGGCTCGCCGGAGATCGCCCCGGCCGCCTCCCGGGCCCGCGCGATCCGGTTCCGCTCCGCGTGGAGCCGGGCGTGCGCCGCGTCCAGGAGCGCGAGCGCCCGCGCGGGGGACCGGTGGACGGCACGGACGATCTCCTTCGCCTCCACCGGCCCCGTCCCCGCCGCGAGCGCCCGGTAGGCCAGCGCCGACCGCGCGTGGACCTCGCGGTAGACGCGGTGGCCCGCGTCGGTCCGCTCCGCGGGCGGCAGGACGCCGTCCCGTTCGAGGTTGCGCACCTGCTGGACGGAGCACCCGGCGTGCCGGGCGACGTCGGCCGTCCGCAGACCCCCCGATTTGAGGCTTTCCACGCCGGAACCCCTTGTCGCGCGCGCCCAAGTCTCCACAAGCACCTGAATGCAACGCTAGAGCACATGACCATGGACGAGATCATCGAGTTCGTCGCCGGCCTCGACGGCGTCCTGACCGTCCGCCCGGCCCCCGGCGACGGTTCCCCCGAGATCAGTTGGGGCGACACGTTCTTCTACTACGCCCCGGACGGCGTCGTCCCGCGCGCCCAGCCATTCGCGACGATCGTCACCAAGGACTATCCGGGCGACGACACGTCGGGCCTGGACCGCCCGGACGCCTTCCGGGTCAACATCGCCGCGGGCGAACAGGAGTTCGCCCGGTGGACGGCCCACGACCCGCACCCACCGGCCGACGACACCGTGACACCCCACCCCGTCTACGGCACCGCCAACTGGCTGGCAGTCACGAACCCCGGCCCGAACGCCGACCCAGCGGTACGCGACCTGCTGCGCACAGCACACCGTCTCGCCCGCACCCGCCGCACCCGCCGCGCCGCCCTGTGACCTGAACCATCGTTCGGGGAGGAGGTCGGGCTGATCGAGCGTCGCTGGTGGTCGGCGGACGAACCGCGGCGGTGCCGCGCCAAGCTCCTGCCCGCCCGCACTGCTGGACGACTACGCGGTCGTATGAGGGCGTTGTGTGAACTGGTTTCGGGTTGGGGCTGAACCGTCTGGGGTTGGGCTGCGTCTATAGAGTTGGTGAATTTGCGCAATACCGAACCTGCGGGGCAGGCTTAAGGCACGCGCAAACAGCCCCGGAACGGCGCGAAGGAGCCCGACGATGACCGAGCAGGACGGCACGCAGGGTCCGCCGTCGCCCGAGGACCCGGAAACGCCGCGGACCGAGGGCGGCGAACCCGGCGGGCGGCAGGCGCCCGAACCCGCGCTGCGCCCGATGGGCGACCGGACGGTCGTCTTCGGCGCGCCGCAGCTCGGCGGCACCGCGGGCGGCCCGCCGGCGCCTCCCGCGCCGCAGGCTCCCGGCGCCGCGCCGCGTGCGCCCGAGCCGCCGCAGCGGCCCGCCTACCAGCCGCCGCAGGCCCCGCCGGCGGCGCCGCCCACGATGATCGAGTCCATTCCGGTCGTCGGCCAGCAGCCGCCCGCGCCCGGTTACGGGCAGCCCGAGCCCTCCTACGGGGACGACGCCACGCAGGAGCAGAGCATCCCGCAGCAGCCCCCGTTCGGCGGGCCGCCGCAGCAGCCCGGCTACCCGCCGCAGGCGCCCGGGTACGGGCAGCCGCCGTCGCCGTTCGACGGGCCGCAGCAGCAGCCCTACGGGGCCCCGGAGCCCCCGGCCGCCGAGCCGCCCGCGTCCGGCGACCCCGTCGCCGAGCGGACGATGATCGTCCCGGGTCCGGGCGCCGCCGCGCCCGAGCCGCAGCGGCCCCCCGTGGACGACCAGGCCACGCTGCACTGGTCGCCGGGTCCGGACGTTCCCGTCGCGCAGGGGCACGAGCGCCGCCCCCAGGCGCCGCAGCCCGCGCCCGGCGAGTCCGGGGGAGACCACGAGCGCACGATGATGGTGCCGCCGCCCGAGTCCGGGTTCGGCGCGCCGCCCGTCGCCGCGCAGGACGAGCAGCCGTTCGGCGCCCCGGCCCGTCCGGCGGACGACGCGCAGCCCACGCAGGCGTTCGACCCGTCCGCCCCGGGCGGCGACACGGGGCCGTCCGCCGAGGCGACCCGCATGGACGTCGGGCAGCAGCAGTGGGGCGCGCCCGCGCAGAACCAGCAGAGCCCGTACGGGCAGCAGCAGGGCCAGTTCGGTCAGCAGGCCCCGTACGGCCAGCCGGAGCAGCAGGGCTACGCGCAGCAGCAGCCGTACGGCCAGAGCCCCTACGGACAGCAGCAGGGGCAGCAGCCGGGCCAGCCGGGCCAGCCGGGCCAGCAGTACGGCGGGCAGCAGCAGGGCTACCCCGGCCAGTACGGGGACCAGCAGCAGCAGTTCCCCGGCCAGTTCCCGCAGGGCCAGCAGCCGCCGTACGGCCAGCAGGCCCCCGGCGCCCCCGCCGCGTACGGGCAGCAGCAGGGCTACCCCGGCGGTGACGAGCCCAAGAGCAACAAGACGCTCTACCTCGTCGTCGGCGGCATCGCGGCCCTCATCGTGATCATCCTGGTGGCGGTCGTCGCGTTCCTCTGACCCCACCGCGACCACATCGACGCCTGCGCGATCCGCAGAGATCGCGCGGGCGTCGGCGTGTCCGGGTTACACTGGTATCCAGACTCGTCTGGGCGGCCATGGGGTTGCGCGCAAGGGTGCCGCTGCGGTAGTGCGGCGTTCGCTTTGACCTTTCGCGGAGTGGTAGGTAGTCTCTGTCCCTGTGCCCGCTGCGTGCGGGTCGTCCGCGTGCGCTCAGGCAAGGTTGTTCGACCAGGTCCAAGGGCCGCGCATCACTCCCCGGCTTGATCTGGCCCCGTGCGGGCCGGGCGGTCACGTGTGGGTCCCCGCGGGAAACGCGTTCCAAGACGCGGAAGCGGAGCGACACGCCCGACCGCGTGGGTCGGAGAGGTCGGGAAACCGGCAGGTCACAGCCTCGGTACGAGGTGGTGATGACGGACTTCGCGTGAGCGGAGTTCAGGCAGAACACAGACTTACCGGCTCGGTACGAGGGAAGACGGAGACGCGGTGCCCACGATCCAGCAGCTGGTCCGAAAGGGCCGCCAGGACAAGGTGACCAAGAACAAGACGCCTGCGCTGAAGGGCAGTCCCCAGCGCCGGGGTGTCTGCACGCGCGTCTACACGACGACGCCCAAGAAGCCGAACTCCGCGCTTCGCAAGGTCGCCCGTGTCCGGCTGACCAGCGGGATCGAGGTCACGGCCTACATCCCCGGCGTCGGGCACAACCTGCAGGAGCACTCGATCGTGCTCGTGCGCGGCGGCCGAGTGAAGGACCTCCCGGGCGTTCGGTACAAGATCATTCGCGGTTCGCTGGACACGCAGGGCGTCCGGAACCGCAAGCAGGCGCGCAGCCGCTACGGCGCCAAGAAGGAGAAGAGCTAATGCCGCGCAAGGGATCACCTGGCAAGCGCCCGCTGATCGCTGACCCGGTGTACAACTCGCCGCTGGTCACCGCGCTGATCAACAAGGTGCTGCTGGACGGCAAGCGGTCCATCGCCCAGGGCATCGTGTACGAGGCCCTGGAGGGCGCTCGCGAGAAGACCGGCAACGACCCGGTCGTCACGCTGAAGCGCGCGCTGGACAACGTCAAGCCGACCATCGAGGTCAAGAGCCGCCGCGTCGGCGGCGCGACCTACCAGGTCCCGGTGGAGGTGCGGCCCGCGCGCAGCACCACGCTGGCCCTGCGCTGGCTGGTGCTCTACGCCCGGCAGCGTCGCGAGAAGACCATGATGGAGCGGCTCATGAACGAGCTGCTCGACGCCAGCAACGGCCTCGGCGCGTCGGTGAAGAAGCGCGAGGACACGCACAAGATGGCGGAGTCGAACAAGGCGTTCGCCCACTACCGCTGGTAACCCCGGCACGAACACGAGGGACGCGAGGACGAAAGTGGCTACCAAAACCGGTGTGGACCTGGCCAAGGTCCGCAACATCGGGATCATGGCCCATATCGACGCGGGCAAGACCACGACGACTGAGCGCATCCTGTACTACACCGGGATGAGCTACAAGATCGGCGAGGTGCACGACGGTGCGGCCACGACCGACTGGATGGAGCAGGAGCAGGAGCGGGGGATCACCATCACCTCCGCCGCCGTCACCTGCAAGTGGCCCGTCGAGGCCGTCGAGCACACCATCAACATCATCGACACCCCGGGCCACGTCGACTTCACCGTCGAGGTGGAGCGCTCGCTGCGCGTCCTGGACGGTGCCGTCGCGGTGTTCGACGGTGTGGCCGGCGTCGAGCCGCAGTCCGAGACCGTGTGGCGCCAGGCCGACCGCTACGAAGTCCCGCGTATCTGCTTCGTGAACAAGCTGGACCGGACCGGCGCCGACTTCATGCGCTGCGTCGACATGATCCGCACGCGGCTCTACGCCACGCCGCTGGTCATGCAGCTCCCGATCGGGGCCGAGTCGGACTTCCAGGGCGTCATCGACCTCGTGTCGATGAAGGCGCTCGTGTGGAACGCCGAGGCGAAGCTCGGCGAGATGTACGACAAGGTCGACATCCCCGCCGACTACGCCGACCAGGCCGCCGAGTGGCGCGACAAGCTGATCGAGACCCTCGGCGAGAACGACGACGAGGTCATGGAGGCCTACCTGGAGGGCGCCGAGCTCTCCGAGGAGCAGATCCACGTCGCCGTCCGCCGCGCGACCCTCGCCGCGAGCCTCACCCCGGTGTTCTGCGGCACCGCGTTCAAGAACAAGGGCGTGCAGCCCCTGCTGGACGCGATCGTCCGCTACCTGCCGTCGCCGCTGGACGTCGAGGCCATCGTCGGCCACGCCGTCCGCGACGAGGAGCAGGCGATCTCGCGCAAGCCGAGCGAGGACGAGCCGTTCTCCGCGCTGGCGTTCAAGATCGCGAGCGACCCGCACCTGGGCAAGCTCACGTTCATCCGCGTCTACTCCGGCGTCCTGGAGGCCGGCACCTCGGTGCTGAACTCCATCAAGGAGCGCAAGGAGCGGATCGGCAAGATCTACCGGATGCACGCCAACAAGCGCGAGGAGATCACGCACGTCGGCGCCGGTGACATCGTCGCGGTGATGGGCCTCAAGCAGACCACCACCGGTGAGACGCTGTGCGACGAGAAGGACCCCATCGTCCTCGAGTCGATGAACTTCCCGGCGCCGGTGATCGACGTCGCGATCGAGCCGAAGACCAAGGCCGACCAGCAGAAGCTCGGCACCGCGATCCAGCGGCTGGCCGAAGAGGACCCGTCCTTCCGGGTCGCCACGGACGAGGAGACCGGTCAGACGGTCATCTCGGGCATGGGCGAGCTCCACCTGGAGATCCTCGTCGACCGGATGAAGCGCGAGTTCAAGGTCGACGCGAACGTGGGTCGCCCGCAGGTGGCCTACCGCGAGTCGATCACGAAGAAGGTCGAGAAGGTCGAGTACACCCACAAGAAGCAGACGGGTGGCTCGGGCCAGTTCGGCCGCGTGATCATCAACCTCGAGCCGCTCGGCGGCGGGTCCGACGCCTACGAGTTCGAGAACAAGGTGACCGGTGGCCGCATCCCCCGGGAGTACATCCCGTCGGTGGACGCGGGCTGCCAGGAGGCCGCGCAGTTCGGCGTCCTCGCCGGCTACCCGCTGGTCGGCGTCAAGGTCACCCTGCTGGACGGCGCCTACCACGAGGTCGACTCGTCGGAAATGGCGTTCAAGGTCGCCGGATCCATGGCGTTCAAGGAGGCTGCCCGCCGGGCCGCCCCCGCGCTGCTGGAGCCGATGATGGCCGTCGAGGTCACGACGCCCGAGGACAACATGGGCGACGTGATCGGCGACCTCAACAGCCGGCGCGGTCAGGTTCAGTCCATGGACGAGCTGCACGGAATGCGCATCGTCAAGGCACTGGTGCCCCTGTCCGAGATGTTCGGCTACGTGGGTGATCTGCGCAGCAAGACCCAGGGCCGGGCTGTGTTCACCATGCAGTTCGACTCCTATGCGGAGGTTCCGGGGAACGTCGCGCAGGAGATCATCGCCAAGGCGCGGGGCGAGTAGCTCCCGGCCTAGTCACAGATCACCAGGCAGCACACATCGAAGCGGCCGGCTTGGACCGGCCGAGGATCGCATCAAGGAGCAACAGTGGCGAAGGCCAAGTTCGAGCGGACCAAGCCGCACGTGAACATCGGCACCATCGGTCACATCGACCACGGTAAGACCACTCTTACCGCGGCGATCACCAAGGTGCTGCACGACGCGCACCCCGACATCAACCCCTTCACGCCGTTCGAGGACATCGACAAGGCGCCGGAGGAGCGCGAGCGCGGTATCACGATCTCGATCGCGCACGTCGAGTACCAGACCGAGTCGCGTCACTACGCTCACGTCGACTGCCCGGGTCACGCCGACTACATCAAGAACATGATCACCGGTGCGGCGCAGATGGACGGCGCCATCCTGGTGGTCGCGGCGACCGACGGCCCGATGCCGCAGACGAAGGAGCACGTGCTGCTCGCTCGCCAGGTCGGCGTCCCCTACATCGTCGTCGCGCTGAACAAGTGCGACATGGTGGACGACGAGGAGATCCTGGAGCTCGTCGAGCTCGAGGTCCGCGAGCTGCTCTCGGAGTACGAGTTCCCGGGCGACGACGTGCCGGTCGTGCGCGTCTCGGCGTTCCAGGCGCTCCAGGGCGACGAGAAGTGGGGCCAGTCGATCCTCGAGCTGATGGCCGCGGTGGACGAGAACGTCCCCGAGCCCGTCCGCGACACCGACAAGCCGTTCCTGATGCCGATCGAGGACGTCTTCTCGATCACCGGCCGCGGCACCGTCGTGACCGGCCGCATCGAGCGCGGCGTGGTCAACGTCAACGAGGAAGTCGAGATCATCGGCATCAAGGACACCGCGGCCAAGACCACGGTCACCGGTGTCGAGATGTTCCGCAAGCTGCTCGACCAGGGCCAGGCCGGTGACAACGTCGGCCTGCTGCTGCGCGGCATCAAGCGCGAGGACGTCGAGCGCGGCCAGTGCGTCATCAAGCCGGGCACGAACACCCCGCACACCTCGTTCGAGGCGCAGGTCTACATCCTGTCCAAGGACGAGGGCGGGCGCCACACGCCGTTCTTCAACAACTACCGTCCGCAGTTCTACTTCCGGACGACGGACGTCACCGGCGTGGTGAACCTTCCCGAGGGCGTCGAGATGGTCATGCCGGGCGACAACACCGAGATGAACGTCGAGCTCATCCAGCCCGTCGCCATGGAAGAGGGCCTGAAGTTCGCCATCCGTGAGGGTGGCCGGACGGTCGGCGCGGGCCGCGTCACCAAGATCAACAAGTAACACCCTCGTCGGACGCGGCGGTCCGGCCGCGCGTGAGCAGGCCGGACCGCCGCGGCACGACCCCAGCAAACACAGCGGCACTACCAGCAAAGGACACCGAGGCCCTCATGGCGGGACAGAAGATCCGCATCCGGCTCAAGGCCTACGACCACGAGGTCATCGACACCTCCGCGAAGAAGATCGTTGAGACGGTGACGCGGACGGGCGCCAAGGTCGCGGGCCCGGTGCCGCTGCCGACCGAGAAGAACGTGTACTGCGTCATCCGCTCGCCGCACAAGTACAAGGACTCGCGCGAGCACTTCGAGATGCGCACGCACAAGCGGTTGATCGACATCATCGACCCGACGCCCAAGACGGTCGATTCGCTGATGCGTCTCGACCTTCCGGCCGGCGTTGACATCGAGATCAAGCTCTAAGGGACGCACCGACAATGAGTACGCAGAGGAAGGGCGTCCTGGGCGAGAAGCTCGGCATGACCCAGGTCTTCGACGATGAGGGCCGGATCGTTCCGGTGACCGTCGTCCAGGCCGGGCCGTGTGTCGTCACCCAGATCCGTACGCAGGAGACGGACGGCTACACGGCCGTCCAGATCGGCTACGGGCAGATCGACCCCCGCAAGGTGAACAAGCCGCGCAAGGGTCACTTCGAGAAGGCGGGCGTGACTCCGCGCCGCTACCTCACCGAACTGCGACTGGACGACACCACCGAGTACGAACTCGGCCAGGAGATCACCGCCGGCGTCTTCGAGACCGGTCAGCGCATCGACGTGACCGGCACCAGCAAGGGCAAGGGCACCGCGGGCGTCATGAAGCGCCACGGCTTCAAGGGCCTCGGCGCGTCGCACGGCACCCAGCGCAAGCACCGCTCGCCGGGTTCCATCGGCGGCTGCGCGACCCCCGGCCGCGTCTTCAAGGGCCTGCGGATGGCCGGTCGTCACGGCAACGCGCGCACGACCGTGCAGAACCTGACGGTCCACGCCATCGACACCGAGAAGAACCTGCTGCTCATCAAGGGTGCGGTTCCCGGTCCGAACGGCGGCCTCGTCCTCGTCCGCGACGCAGTGAAGGGGACGGGCAAGTGACCACCAAGATCGAGATCGAACTGCCCGCGGAGATCTTCGGCGCGCAGACCAGCGTCCCGCTGATCCACCAGGTCGTCGTGGCCCAGCAGGCCGCGGCCCGCCAGGGCACGCACTCGACCAAGACCCGCGGCGAGGTCTCCGGCGGCGGCAAGAAGCCCTACCGGCAGAAGGGCACCGGCCGCGCCCGCCAGGGCTCGACCCGCGCGCCGCAGTTCGCCGGCGGCGGCGTCGTCCACGGCCCGCAGCCGCGCGACTACTCGCAGCGGACGCCCAAGAAGATGAAGGCCGCCGCCCTGCGGGGCGCGCTGTCCGACCGTGCGCGCAACGGCCTGGTGCACGTCGTGGACGGCCTCGTCGAGGGCACGACGCCGAAGACGAAGGCCGCGGTGACCGCGCTGCGCGGCATCACCGACGCCCGGCGCGTCCTGGTCGTCGTCGACCGCGAGGACGAGGTCACCTGGAAGAGCCTGCGCAACGAGCCGTCGGTGCACCTGCTCGTGTCCGACCAGCTCAACACCTACGACGTGATGGTGAACGACGCCGTCGTCTTCACGCAGAAGGCGTACGACGAGTTCATCGCGCGCGCGACGAAGAAGTAAGGCGGGTCACCATGGCCAAGATCGCCGACCCGCGCGACATCATTCTCGCGCCGGTCGTCTCGGAGAAGAGCTACGGGCTGCTGGACGAGGGCAAGTACACCTTCCTCGTCCGTCCCGACGCCAACAAGACGCAGATCAAGCAGGCCGTCGAGGCCATCTTCAGCGTCAAGGTGGCGGGGGTCAACACGCTCAACCGTCCGGGCAAGCGCAAGCGGACCCGGTTCGGTTACGGCAAGCGCAAGGACACCAAGCGCGCCATCGTGAGCCTGGCCGAGGGCGAGCAGCCGATCGACATCTTCGGCGGCGGGGCCTGACGGCCCGCACGACCGAAGAGCGAAATAAGGGATGAACGAAAAAGATGGGCATCCGTAAGTACAAGCCGACGACTCCGGGTCGTCGCGGGTCCAGCGTGGCCGACTTCGTGGAGGTCACGCGCCGCGAGCCCGAGAAGTCGCTGCTGCGTCCTCTTCCGAAGAAGGGCGGCCGCAACAACCACGGCCGCATCACCACCCGGCACCAGGGCGGCGGGCACAAGCGCGCCTACCGGCTGATCGACTTCCGTCGCCACGACAAGGACGGCGTCCCGGCGAAGGTCGCGCACATCGAGTACGACCCGAACCGCACGGCTCGCATCGCGCTGCTGCACTACGCGGACGGCGAGAAGCGCTACATCCTCGCGCCGCACGGCCTCAAGCAGGGCGACCGCGTGGAGAACGGTCCGGGCAGCGACATCAAGCCCGGCAACTGCCTCCCGCTGCGCAACATCCCGACGGGTACGGTCGTCCACGCGATCGAGCTGCGTCCCGGCGGCGGCGCCAAGATCGCCCGCAGCGCGGGCGCGGGCGTCCAGCTCCTCGCCAAGGAGGGCAAGTACGCCACGCTGCGCATGCCGTCCGGCGAGATGCGCATGGTGGACGTCCGGTGCCGCGCCACGGTCGGCGAGGTGGGCAACGCCGAGCAGTCGAACATCAACTGGGGCAAGGCCGGCCGCATGCGGTGGAAGGGCAAGCGCCCGACCGTCCGCGGTGTCGCCATGAACCCGATCGACCACCCGCACGGCGGTGGTGAGGGCAAGACCTCCGGTGGTCGCCACCCGGTCAACCCCAACGGCAAGAAGGAAGGCCGTACTCGCCAGGCGAACAAGGCCAGCGACCGGCTCATCGTCCGTCGGCGCAGCAAGAAGAAGCGGTAGGAGTCGCCAGTCATGCCACGTAGCCTCAAGAAGGGCCCCTTCGTGGACGACCACCTTCAGAAGAAGGTGGACGCCCAGAACGAGAAGGGCACCAAGAACGTCATCAAGACGTGGTCCCGGCGCTCCATGATCGTCCCGGACATGATCGGGCACACGATCGCCGTGCACGACGGGCGCAAGCACGTCCCGGTGTTCGTCACCGACGCGATGGTGGGGCACAAGCTCGGCGAGTTCGCGCCGACCCGCACGTTCCGCAGCCACGTCAAGGAAGACCGTCGCAGCCGTCGCGGCTGAGCGGGCAGTAGATCGTAGGAGAGAGGGAAGCGATGGAAGCCAGGGCCCAGGCGCGGTTCATCCGCGTCACGCCCAGGAAGGCCCGCCGCGTGGTGGACCTCATCCGCGGCCTGCCCGCCGCTGAGGCCCAGGCGGTGCTGCGGTTCGCCCCCCAGGCTGCGAGCGAGCCGGTGGGCAAGGTGCTGGCGAGTGCCATCGCCAACGCCGAGCACAACTTCAAGCTCGAGACCGGCACGCTCGTCGTGAGCCGTGCGTGGGTGGACGAGGGGCCGACGCTCAAGCGTTTCCGCCCCCGCGCCCAGGGCCGGGCTTACCGCATCAACAAGCGGACCAGCCACATCACCGTGGTGGTCGAGTCGCGTGAAGAAGCGGCGGCCGGCGGCAAGAAGACGAGGAGGACCCGCTAGTGGGTCAGAAGATCAACCCGCACGGGTTCCGGCTCGGCATCACCACCGACCACAAGAGCGTGTGGTTCGCCGAGAAGCTCTACAAGGACTACGTCAAGGAAGACGTCCAGATCCGGCGCATGCTGCAGAAGGGCATGGACCGGGCGGGCATCTCCAAGGTCGAGATCGAGCGCACCCGGGACCGTGTCGAGGTCAACATCCACACGGCGCGTCCGGGCATCGTCATCGGCCGGCGCGGCGCGGAGGCCGAGCGCCTGCGCGGCGACCTTGAGAAGCTGACCGCCAAGCAGGTCCGGCTGAACATCCTCGAGGTCAAGAACCCCGAGATCGACGCGCAGCTCGTCGCGCAGGGCGTGGCCGAGCAGCTCTCCAGCCGCGTGGCGTTCCGTCGCGCGATGCGCAAGGCGATCCAGTCCGCGATGAAGTCCGGCGCCAAGGGCATCAAGGTCCAGTGCGGCGGCCGTCTCGGCGGCGCCGAGATGTCGCGGTCGGAGTTCTACCGCGAGGGCCAGGTCCCGCTGCACACGCTGCGCGCCGACATCGACTACGGCTTCTACGAGGCCCGGACGACGTTCGGCCGCATCGGCGTGAAGGTCTGGATCTACAAGGGCGAGGCCGCGCCGACGCGCGCCGAGCGCGAGGCCAAGGCCGCGCAGCAGCGCGCCGCGGGCGGCGGCGGCCGTGACCGCGACCGTCGCGGTGGCGGCGGCGGCGGTGGTGGCGGCGAGCGCCGTGGCGGCGGTGGCCGTGGCGGCCGCGGTGGCCGTGGCGGCGAGCGCGGCGGCGCCCCGCGTCAGCAGAGTTCCGAGCAGCAGGCTCCCGCCTCGGCTGAGGCCGGTGCTCCCGCTGCGAGTGGTGAGGGGAGCTGAATAACCGATGCTGATCCCTCGTAAGGTCAAGCACCGCAAGCAGCACCACCCGAAGCGCCGGGGGATGGCCAAGGGCGGTACGAAGGTCACGTTCGGCGAGTACGGCATTCAGGCCGTCGAGCCGGCGTACGTCACGAACCGGCAGATCGAGGCCGCTCGTATCGCGATGACCCGGCACATCAAGCGTGGCGGCAAGGTGTGGATCAACATCTTCCCGGACCGTCCGCTGACCAAGAAGCCCGCCGAGACCCGCATGGGTTCCGGTAAGGGCTCGGTCGAGTGGTGGGTGGCGAACATCAAGCCGGGCCGCGTTCTCTTCGAGATCTCGTACCCGAACGAGCAGGTCGCGCGTGAGGCGCTCACCCGCGCCATCCACAAGCTCCCGATGAAGTGCAAGATCGTGAAGCGGGAGGTGGAGGCCTGATGTCTAAGGGTCTGATCGCCGACGAGCTGCGGAGCGAGCCCCAGGACGTTCTGGTCACGAAGCTCAAGGAGGCGAAGGAGGAGCTGTTCAACCTCCGCTTCCAGGCCGCGACCGGCCAGTTGGAAAGCCACGGGCGGCTGCGTACGGTGAAGCGCGAGATCGCCCGCATCTACACCGTGATGCGCGAGCGCGAGCTCGGCATCGTCACGGTGGCCGAGGACGCCGCGGAGGGCGAGAGCGATGACTGAGCAGCCGGCCGAGCAGCGGACCACCCGCAAGGTGCTCGAAGGCATTGTGGTGAGCGACAAGATGGACAAGACCGTGGTCGTGTCCGTCGAGGACCGCATCACGCACCGTCGGTACCACAAGGTGATCCGTCGGACGACGAAGTACAAGGCGCACGACGAGAACAACGAGTACGGCGTCGGCGACCGCGTTCGCCTCATGGAGACCCGTCCGCTGTCGGCGACCAAGCGCTGGCGCGTGACGGAGCTGCTGGAGAAGGCGAAGTAGGTCGCGCACCGGGCCGCGAGGCCCTTCGCGGGGCGTCCCCCCGCAGTCCACAGAACGGTTCCACCAGGCTCCGTGGCGACACGGAGAACCGGTGTGACGAACAGGAGTCAACGTGATCCAGCAGGAGTCGCGACTCAAGGTCGCCGACAACACGGGTGCGAAGGAGATCCTCTGCATCCGCGTTCTCGGCGGCTCGGGTCGGCGCTACGCGGGAGTCGGCGACGTCATCGTCGCGACGGTGAAGGACGCCCTTCCCGGCGCTGGCGTCAAGAAGGGTGACGTCGTCAAGGCGGTCGTCGTGCGCACCCGTAAGGAGCGCCGGCGCCCGGACGGCTCCTACATCCGCTTCGACGAGAACGCGGCCGTCCTCATCAAGGACGGCGGCGACCCGCGCGGCACCCGCATCTTCGGCCCGGTCGGCCGTGAGCTGCGCGACAAGAAGTTCATGCGCATCGTCTCGCTCGCGCCGGAGGTGCTGTGATGAAGATCCGCAAGGGCGACGAGGTCATCGTCATCGCCGGCAAGGACAAGGGCAAGACGGGCAAGGTCCTGCGCGTCGACCTGCGTCGCGAGCGCGTCGTGGTCGAGGGCGCGAACCTCATCACCAAGAACATCAAGGCCGACGCGCAGCGAGCCGGCAAGGAGAGCGGCCGCGTGACCGTCGAGGCGCCGCTTCACGTCAGCAACGTGGCCCTGGTCGAGGACGGCAAGCCCGTCCGCGTCGGGTACCGCTTCAACGACGACGGCACCAAGGTCCGGATCTCGCGCCGCAGTGGCAAGGAGATCTGAGATGACCGAAACCGCGACCGAGCGGCCCGTGCCGCAGCCGAGGCTCAAGCTCCGCTACCGCGAGGAGATCGCGAAGGCGATGCAGGAGCAGTTCGGCTACGCCAACGTGATGCAGATCCCCGGCCTGACCAAGATCGTGGTCAACATGGGGGTCGGCGAGGCGGCCAGGGACGCCAAGCTGATCGAGGGCGCCGTCCGCGACCTGACCCTGATCACGGGTCAGAAGCCGATGGTCAACCGCGCGAAGAAGTCCATCGCCCAGTTCAAGCTCCGCGAGGGCATGCCGATCGGCTGCCACGTGACGCTGCGCGGCGACCGGATGTGGGAGTTCCTGGACCGTCTGCTGTCCACGGCGCTGCCCCGCATCCGTGACTTCCGCGGCCTGTCGCCGAAGCAGTTCGACGGCAACGGGAACTACACGTTCGGGCTGACCGAGCAGGTCATGTTCCACGAGGTGGACCCGGACAAGGTCGACCGTCAGCGCGGCATGGACATCACCGTGGTGACGACGGCGAAGACCAACGACGAGGGCCGGGCGCTGCTGAAGCTCCTCGGCTTCCCGTTCAAGGAGAACTGAGCATGGCGAAGAAGTCGCTGATCGCCAAGGCGGCCCGGAAGCCCAAGTTCGGCGTGCGCGCGTACACTCGGTGCTCGCGCTGCGGACGTCCGCGCTCCGTCTACCGGAAGTTCGGCCTGTGCCGTGTCTGCTTCCGTGAGATGGCGCACCGGGGCGAGCTGCCCGGCATCACCAAGTCGAGCTGGTAGTCCGCTGGCCCCCGCGTTCCCGGGGGCCGCGGCTCCGGCCAGGAAATGACCGACCGGGCGCCTGACGAAGGCGTCCATGACCGCGCCACAGGTCCGGAACGGAAACCGTGGCGAGGGAGGGCCAGCAGGCCATGACGATGACCGACCCGATCGCAGACATGCTGACGCGTCTGCGCAACGCTAACTCGGCGTACCACGACTCGGTCGCGATGCCGTACTCGAAGATCAAGGCGCACATCGCCGAGATCCTCCAGCAGGAGGGCTACATCTCGGGATGGAGCGTGGAGGACGCCGAGGTCGGTAAGAAGCTTCTGATCGACCTGAAGTTCGGGCCGACGCGAGAGCGTTCGATCGCGGGCATCAAGCGCGTTTCCAAGCCCGGTCTGCGGGTCTACGCGAAGAAGGACAACCTGCCTAGGGTCCTCGGGGGACTGGGCGTCGCGATCATCTCGACGTCGTCCGGCCTCATGACGGACCGGCAGGCCGGCAAGCGCGGCGTGGGCGGCGAAGTCCTCGCCTACGTCTGGTAGAGGGGAGGGTCAAGACATGTCTCGCATTGGACGTCTCCCCGTGGCCGTGCCCGGCGGCGTCGAGGTGAAGATCGACGGCCGCGAGGTCTCCGTGAAGGGGCCGAAGGGCGCGCTGTCGCACACCGTCGCCGAGCCGATCGCGGTCGCGCTGGAGGACGGTCAGGTCACCGTGTCCCGGCCGAACGACGTCAACACCGTCCGGGCCCTGCACGGGCTCACCCGGTCCCTGATCGCCAACATGGTGGTCGGCGTGACCGAGGGGTACAAGAAGACCCTGGTCATCCAGGGCGTCGGTTACCGCGTGGTGGCCAAGGGCAAGAACCTCGAGTTCTCGCTCGGCTACAGCCACCCGATCCCGTTCGAGGCGCCGGAGGGCATCACCTTCACGGTCGAGCGGCCGACCCAGCTCACTGTCGAGGGAATCGACAAGCAGCTCGTCGGCGAGATCGCCGCGCGGATCCGGAAGTTGCGCAAGCCCGACCCGTACAAGGGCAAGGGCGTGCGTTACGAGGGCGAGCAGATCCGTCGCAAGGTCGGAAAGGCTGGTAAGTAGTCATGGCAGGCACGAAGGCCCTGGCCGCCAAGCCCACGTCGGCGCGGACCAAGTCCCGCAAGCGGCGTCACCTGCGGGTCCGCAAGAAGGTCGTCGGCACCGCCGCGCGTCCTCGCCTCGTCGTGACGCGTTCGACCAAGCACGTGTTCGTCCAGGTCATCGACGACAGCGTCGGCCACACGGTCGCGTGGGCGTCGACGATGGAGGCGGACCTGCGCAACGACGCCGGCGACAAGACCGCCAAGTCCCGCAAGGTCGGCGAGCTCGTCGCCGCGCGGGCCAAGGAGGCCGGGGTGACGGCCGTCGTGTTCGACCGCGGCGGCAACAAGTACCACGGGCGCGTCGCCGCCGTCGCCGACGGTGCGCGCGAGGGGGGCCTGGAGCTTTGACGGCCCCGACGACGAACGAGAAGAGGAACCACTGATGGCAGCGCAGAGGCGCGGCGGCGGTCAGGGTGGCGACCGTCGCGACCGCCGCGACGACCGCCGCGGTGGCGCCGACAAGGGTCAGTCGTACATCGAGAAGGTCGTGGCGATCAACCGTGTCGCCAAGGTCGTCAAGGGCGGTCGTCGCTTCAGCTTCACCGCCCTGGTGATCGTCGGTGACGGCAACGGCACGGTCGGCGTCGGCTACGGCAAGGCCAAGGAGGTGCCCGCGGCGATCGCCAAGGGCGTCGAGGAGGCCAAGAAGCACTTCTTCAAGGTGCCGCGCATCCAGGGCACGATCCCGCACACCGTCCAGGGGGAGGCCGCGGCGGGCGTCGTCCTGCTGCGTCCGGCCAGCCCCGGTACCGGTGTCATCGCGGGCGGCCCGGTGCGCGCGGTCCTGGAGTGCGCCGGCATCCACGACGTGCTGAGCAAGTCGCTCGGCACCGACAACGCGATCAACATCGTCCACGCGACCGTCGCGGGCCTCAAGGCGCTGAAGCGCCCGGAGGAGATCGCGGCCAAGCGCGGCCTGCCGATCGAGGACGTGGCCCCCGCCGCGATGCTGCGGGCGCGCGCCGCCGGCAGCGAGCCTCGGGCGGAGGTCGCGGGCTGATGGCGAAGCTGAAGATCACGCAGACCAAGTCCGTGATCAGTGAGAAGCAGAACCAGCGTGACACGCTGCGCACCCTCGGCCTGAAGAAGATCGGGCAGAGCGTGGTCCGCGAGGACCGTCCCGAGGTGCTCGGCATGATCCGGACGGTGAACCACCTGGTCGCCGTCGAGGAGGTCGACTGACATGGCGAACGACGCCACCGAAGGCGGCCCGCTGAAGGTGCACCACCTTCGTCCGGCCCCCGGCGCCAACCGCGCGAAGACCCGCAAGGGCCGCGGCGAGGCGTCCAAGGGCAAGACCTCGGGTCGCGGCACCAAGGGCACCAAGGCGCGCAGCACCGTCCCCGTCGGGTTCGAGGGCGGCCAGATGCCGCTGATCCGCCGGGTTCCGAAGCTCAAGGGCTTCAAGAACCCGAACCGGGTCGAGTTCCAGGTCGTGAACCTGGACAAGCTCGCCGAGCTGTACCCGCAGGGCGGCGAGGTCACGGCGGAGGACCTGGCGGCGAAGGGCGCGGTGCGCCGGAACCGTCCGGTCAAGATCCTCGGCACCGGTGAGATCTCGGTCGCCGTGCAGGTGAAGGTGCACGCCTTCTCCGGCTCGGCCAAGGAGAAGATCACCGCCGCCGGAGGATCCGCCGACGAGCTGTAAGAAATCGCTCACGTGAGGCCAGGGCCGTGCTCACCGTGTGCCAGGGACCACCGGGTCCGTGCGCGCGGGGGTGCGGCCCTGGTCACACTCGCTGCTAGAGTCGCAGCGGCGGGGGCGGCCCTCCGTCGTCTCCCCGACGTCCACTTGATCTGAAACCGGCCCCACGGCTGTCATGGATTCGTCAGTCGCGCAGGAGGAATGGTGCTGACCGCGTTCGCTCGGGCTTTCCGTACGCCTGACCTGCGTAAGAAAATCTTGTTCACGCTCGCGATGATCGTCGTGTACCGGATCGGCGCGATGCTCCCTGCTCCGGGCGTGAACACCAAGGTGCTGGCGGACACCGCCGACGCGGCCAAGTCGCAGAGCCAGCTCTACGGCCTTGTCGACCTGTTCAGCGGCGGCGCGCTGCTCAAGCTGTCGATCTTCGCTCTCGGTATCTACCCGTACATCACCGCGAGCATCATCCTGCAGCTCCTGACGGTCGTGATTCCGCGCCTGGAGGCCCTCAAGAAGGAGGGCCAGGCCGGGACGACGAAGATCACCCAGTACACGCGGTACCTGACGGTCGGGCTGGCGATCCTGCAGTCGACGGGCATCGTCGCGATGGCGAGCACCGGGCAGCTCTTCCAGGGCATCTCCGGCGCCGACAGCGTCCTCTACAAGACGGACGTCTTCACGATCATCACGATCGTGGTCTGCATGACGGCCGGCACCGCGGTGATCATGTGGCTCGGCGAGCTGGTGACCGACCGCGGCGTCGGCAACGGCATGTCGATCCTGATCTTCACGCAGGTCGTCGCGGTGTTCCCGCAGCAGTTCTGGAGCATCTACCAGCAGAAGGGCGGCTTCGTCTTCGCGATGGTCGTGATCGTCGGTCTGGCGATCATGACGGGCGTCGTGTTCGTGGAGCAGGCGCAGCGGCGCATTCCCGTCCAGTACGCCAAGCGGATGGTCGGGCGGCGGATGTACGGCGGGACGTCCACCTACATCCCGCTGAAGGTCAACCAGGCGGGCATCATCCCCGTGATCTTCGCCTCCTCGCTGCTCTACCTGCCGCTGCTGGCGACCCAGCTCTGGCCGAACACCAAGTGGCTCCAGGACCTCAAGCCGTACCTGGACCAGGGGAATCCCTGGCACATGGCCGTGTTCTTCGTCTTCATCATCTTCTTCACGTACTTCTATGTGGCCATCACGTTCAACCCCACTGAAGTCGCCGACAACATGAAGAAGTATGGTGGGTTCATCCCAGGCATCCGTCCGGGCCGGCCGACCGCCGAGTACCTCGACTATGTGCTGACCCGGATCACCACACCCGGTGCGCTGTACCTGGGGCTCGTCGCACTGATTCCGATGGTCGCGTTCGCACTGTTGAAGGCGACCCAGGACTTCCCCTTCGGCGGGACGAGCATTCTCATCATCGTCGGCGTCGGACTGGATACCGTGAAGCAGATCGAATCTCAGCTCCAGCAGCGCAACTACGAGGGCTTCCTCCGGTAGATGCGCATCGTTCTGGTGGGCCCCCCGGGTGCGGGCAAGGGGACACAGGCCCAGTTCATCGCAGGTCATCTGTCGGTCCCGAAGATCTCGACGGGTGACATCTTCCGCGCGAACGTGAGCGAGGGCACCGACCTCGGCCGCCGGGCCAAGGAGTACATGGACCGCGGCGACCTCGTCCCCGACGAGGTGACGATCGCGATGGTCCGGGACCGGCTCGGCGAGCCCGACGCGCGGAACGGCTTCCTGCTGGACGGCTTCCCCCGGAACGTCCCGCAGGCCGAGACGCTGAAGAAGATGCTCGCCGAGTGGGACGTCCGGCTGGACGTCGTCCTCGAACTGGTGGTGGACGAGGACGAGGTCGTCCGGCGGCTGTCGGGCCGGCGCACCTGCGTGTCCTGCCAGAAGATCTGGCACGTCGACTTCGACGACAAGCGCGACGACGTCTGCGACGACTGCGGCGGGCACCTGTTCCAGCGCGAGGACGACAAGGAAGAGGTCGTCCGGCACCGGCTGGAGGTCTACCAGCGCGAGACGGCTCCGCTGGTGCAGTTCTACGGCGGCGAGGGGATCCTCGTCCGGATCGAGGCGACCGGCACGGTCGAGGAGGTCACCCGGCGCGCGCTGACCGCGCTGGAGTCCCCCGCGGCGTGAGACGGCACGCGGCCCGCCGGGGGTTCCCGGCGCGGCCCGCCGCCGGTCCAGGGGGAGGGGAATGATGTTCAAACGGCGCAGGCCGGCGATCCAGGTGAAGACCGCCGAGCAGGTCGAGCTGATGCGCGCGGCGGGGCTGCTCGTCGGGCGGACGCTGGAGGTGCTGCGGGCGGCGGTGAAGCCCGGCATCACCACGCTGGACCTCGACACGATCGCCGAGCAGCACATCCGCGACCACGGCGGCGTGCCGTCGTTCCTCGGGTACCACGGGTTCACCGGGACGATCTGCGCGTCGGTGAACGAGGAGATCGTCCACGGCATCCCCCGGAAGGGGAAGGTGCTGCGGGACGGCGACATCATCTCGATCGACTGCGGCGCGATCGTGGACGGCTGGCACGGCGACGCGGCGGTGACCGTCCCGGTGGGGGAGATCGACGCCGAGCTGCGGACGCTGCTGGACGTCACCGAGGCGTCGTTGTGGCACGGTCTGGCGGCGGGCGTCGCGGGGGCGCGGCTGACGGACATGTCGCACGCCGTCGAGTCCTACATCCGCGATCAGGGGCCGTACGGGATCGTCGAGGGCTACGGCGGGCACGGCATCGGGACCGAGATGCACATGGACCCGCTGATCCCGAACCACGGCGCGCCCGGGCACGGCCCGGTGCTGGAGCCGGGGATGTGCTTCGCGGTGGAGCCGATGGTGAACCTCGGCACGAAGGAGACCGAGGAGTTGGACGACGGCTGGACGGTCGTCACGGCGGACGGCCGGTCCTCGGCGCACTTCGAGCACACGTTCGCGGTGACGCCGGAGGGGCCGCGGGTGCTGACGGCCCTTGACGAGGGCCGGGAGTGGTTCGCCAGGCTGGGACTCGGCGCGGGGTCCTGAGCGGAGGTGGCGGTTGCCGAATCCTGAGATGCGGGCGTCGGACGCCGACCGGGACCGGGTGGCGGCGAGCCTGCGGGAGCACTGCGCGGTCGGGCGGCTGACGACCGACGAGCTGACGGAGCGGATCGAGGCGGTCTACGCGGCGCGGACGCTCGGGGAGCTGGCGGAGCTGACGGCGGACCTGCCGGAGGAGGATCCGGACGCGCCGGGGTATCCGGTGCCGGTGGCGCAGCGGTACGACCGGGTTCCGGCGGCGCGCGGGGGCCGGGACGTGGCGCGGGGCGGCGGCGGGCGGCTGGCGTGGTCGGGTTGGGCTCTGGTGAGCGGAGTCAGCTTCACCGTGTGGTTGGTGCTGGCGGTGGCGGGCGTGTGGACGTATCCGTGGTGGATCTGGGTGGCGGGGCCGTGGGGTCTGGGACTGCTGCTGTCGGCGGTGGCGCGGCGTCGCTGATTTGTTTGGTTCGTTGGCTTTTGGTGGGGGTTCCGGCGAAATAGTTGCCTATAGCGATTTGTTGTGTTCTCAAGTAAAGGCGGCCTCAAAAAATTGGGGCTTCCGGCGGTCGGGTTGTGGGCTGCGGAGCGGTCGGGTGGCGGGACGTCTGGCGAACTAGCAGGTCATGGGCGATTTTGGCTCGCCGTGGTCGGATTTGGCTTGCTGTCAGGTAAGGCGTTAATGGCTGTTGACGGTGCGTAATCGCCTGGTTAGCCTCGGCGGCGTCAATGGTGCGTCGCGGGCCTGTCCACGACATTCGTCGTGATCGGACCGTGATGGGCGTGGTCGAGGTGGGAGGACGACGTGTCCGGGGGCGACGAGCTGGTCGACGGTTTCCTGCTCGCGTCGGCCGGTGCCGGGGCGGACCGGCCGGCGATCGTCCGGCCGTGCCCGGGCGGCGGGTTCGAGGAGATCGGCTACGGCGAGCTGCGCGACCGGGTGGTGCGCGCGGCGGACGTGCTCGGCGGGCTGGGGCTGGCGGCGGGCGACCGGGTGCTGATCGACTCCGACACGTCGGCGGCGTCGGTCGTGGCGCTGCTGGCGTGCTCGCGCGCGGGGCTGACGTTCGTCCCGGTCAGCCCGGAGATGCCGGTGGAGCGGGTGCGGCAGATCGTGGCGGCGACCTGTCCGGCGCTGGTGCTGGCGGCCCGTCCGGACCGGCTCGGCGTCGCGCCGGACGGCTGCGCGACCGGGCTGCTCGACGACGCGGGGTTACGGCCGCTGCGGGCGGGACCGCGCCGGGGGTCGCCGTTCCGGGCCGTCCCGACCGACCCCGCGCACATCGTGTTCACCTCGGGGACGACCGGGCGGCCCAAGGGCATCGTGATGAGCCACCGCGCGGTCGTCGCGTTCTTCCGGGGGATGCTCGCGCAGTGCGCGCCGGGCGCGGACGGCCGGGTCGCGACGGTCTCGCCGTTCCAGTTCGACATGACGCTGCTGGACCTCGGGCAGGCGCTCGGCGGCGGCGCGGCGCTCGTCCCGGTGCCGCGCGGGCTGCTGCGCCAGCCGCGCCGGTTCGTCCGGTTCCTGGACGCGGCGGGCGTCACGCAGGTGGACGGCGTGCCGTCGGTGTGGCGGCCGGTGCTGCGGCACGCGGCGGACGAGCTGCCGGTGCTGCGCGACCGGCTGCGGCAGATCATCGTGGGCGGGGAGGCGTTCCCCGTGCCGGAGTTCCGGCGGCTGCGCGCACTGCTGCCGCGGACGCGGATGGTCAACGTGTTCGGGCAGTCGGAGTCGATCGCGTGCTCGTTCGGGGAGATCCCCGATCCGGTGCCGGACGCGGGGCTGCCGATCGGCCCGGCGCATCCGGGCGCGGAGCTGATGCTGCTGGACGAGCGCGGCGCTCCGGTGACGACGCCCGGCGCGGTCGGCGAGATCCATTTGCGCGGGACGGCGCTGTTCTCGGGGTACTGGGCGGACCCGGAGGCGACGCGGGCGGCACTGGTGCCCGACCCGCGCTGCCCGGAGTCGGGCCAGCGGGTGTTCCGGTCCGGGGACCTGGCGCGGCTCGGGCCCGACGGCGCGCTGTACTTCGCGGGCCGCCGGGACGCGCAGGTCCAGATCCATGGGAACCGGGTCGAACCGGGCGAGATCGAGCGGCGGCTGCTGGCGGTGCCGGGGGTGGAGGGCGCGGCGGTGCTCGCGGTGGACGACGCGGGCGGCCCGGCGCTGGCGGCGTTCGTGGTGACCGCTCCGGGCCGGGACGTCGCGGCGGCCGGGCTGCGGGAGCGGTGTTTCGCGTCGCTGCCCGCGTACATGGTGCCGCGCGTGGTGCGGTTCGTGGAGCGGATCCCGGTGAACGGCAACGGCAAGGTCGACCGCGACGCGCTGGCCGCGTCGCTCGGGCGCGGGTGACGGCGATGGTGACCAGGGCGGAGTTCTACGCGCGGACGCGGGCCTATCTCGCGGACGCGCGGGAGCGGGCCGACGTGGCGGAGATCGGGGAACGCGACCACCTGCTGGCGCTCGGGATCGTGGACTCGCTGCGGATGGTCGAGCTGATCGCCTTCGCGGAGGACTGCCTCGGCGTCGAGATCCGGGCCGAGGAGCACGATCCGGAGGTCTTCTCGCGGCTGGCGACGATCTACGACGTGTTCGGGGCGGAGTCGTCCGGCGGAGGTGCGCCGTGACGCCGCCGGTGGCGGCGGTGCGTCCGCCGCGTCCCGGGGAGGACCCGTGGCGGTACTACGCGGCGCTGCGGGCGCGCGGGCCGGTCGTGCGGTCGGCCGAGACGGGGATGGTCCAGGTCGTGCGGTACGGGGCGGCTGTGGAGGCGCTGACGCGTCCGGAGATCTCCGGCGCGCACCCGTTCCGGGCGACGCGGCGGGTGTTCGGGCCGAACCTGCTGGACCTGGAGGGCCCGCGGCACCGGGCGCTGCGGCGGGTCGCGGCGCCGGAGTTCCGGACGCGGGCGGTGACGGGGTACGCGGCGGGGCTCGTCCGCCCGGTGGTGGAGCGGGCGGTGGCGCCGCTGGTGGACCGGGGGCCGGTGGACGCGGTCGCGTCGTTCGCGGCGGTCGTGCCCGTGCGGGTCGTCGCGGGCGTGCTCGGGATCCCCGACGGGCGGGCGGCCGAGTTCTACGCGGGGCTCGCCCCGGTGATCCGGTATCTGGACCGTCCGGAGGGGAACCTGCTCGCGGCGCTGGCCGCGCGGGACCGGCTCGACGCGCGGCTGGCCGCGCTGGTCCGCGCGCACCGGGTGGACGTGGGCCTGCTCGGGCGGCTGCTGCACGACCCCGGGCACGGCCTGGACGAACACGGGCTCGTGCGGCTGGTGCTGCTGCTCGTCGCGGCGGGGACGGAGACGACCGTCCGGGGGCTGGCGAACCTGCTCGCCGTGCTGCTGGCCGTCCCGGGACGCCTCGCGGCGCTGCGCGCGGACCGGTCGCTGATCGGCCCGGCCGTGGACGAGACGCTCCGCTTCGAGCCGCCGCTGCACTCCACGCTCCGGCACGCCACCGAGGACACGGTGCTCGGCGGCGTCGCCGTCCCGGCGGGCGCGGCGCTCCAGGTGCTGCTGGCGAGCGCGAACCGCGACGGCCGGGTCTTCGCCGGACCCGACGCGTGGACGCCCGGCCGGGCAGGGCCGCGTGCACTGACGTTCGGCTTCGGCGTCCACACCTGCCTCGGCCGGACGCTCGCCCGGCTGGAGCTGGTGACCGCCCTGGAAGTCCTGCTGGACCGCACGTCCGACGTCCGCGCCGCCGGGCCGCCCGGCCCCCGCGCGGGCACCGCGTTCCAGGGGCCGAGCGCCCTGCCGATCGACTGCCGGAGCTGACCGCACCGCACAGGAGAGGAGACCCGCCATGCCCGCGACCGGAGCCCCCCGCCCGGACGCCGCGTCCGCCGGCCGCCCGGCCGGTGCACCGCCGGACGTCGTGCGGGAGTTGACCGAGGACGCCCTCCTCGCGCTGACGCGGCGGGAGGTCGCGGCGATCCATGTGCGGGAGTTCTACCCGGCGGACGCGGCGCGCGCGGTGGCCGTCCGCGCCCTCGACCATCCCGAGCTGGGCAACTACCACAAGGCCAAGAGCGGGTCGGTGGGCCGCGTGTTCACGCCCCACGTGGACACCGCGTGGGACCCGGCGCGGATCGACGCCTACCACCGGTCCGCGCGGGCCTCCACAGCGGCGGCCCGCGCGGTGTTCGCGCCGTACCCGTCGCCGATCGACCTGCTGCGGGTGCGGCTGGAGGAGCTGTGGCCGGCGGGCGCGGGGCTGTTGCGGTTGCGCGGCCGGGCGTGCTTCGTCGGCGCGCTGCGCGTGTTCCGTCCCGACGACTCGGAGCTTTTCCCGCACAACGACCGCATCGACCAGGAGACCGACGCCCCGGAGATCGCCGGGATCACCGAGCAGCTCACCGCGAACGTCTATCTCGCGACGCCCCGCGCGGGCGGCGACCTGCACCTCTGGCTGCGCGAACCGACCCCGGACGAGAGCGCGACGATCCGGGCTGTGGAGGGCCTGGACCCCGAATCGGTGGGGCCGCCGGCGCTGACGTTCCGCCCCGCCGCCGGGGACCTGATCATGTTCAGCTCCGCGATGCTGCACGCCGTCGCGCCCGCGCGGGACGAGCCCCGGGTCGGCACGGCGGCGTTCGTGGCGTCCCGGGGGCCCGGCGAGCCGCTGGCGTACTGGAGTTGACGATGCCGCGCACCCTGCCTCCGAACCCGTCCGACGTTCCCGCAGCCCCGCCCCGCGCCGCCGCCGGACCCGGCGGCGGCGCGCGGGGACGGCCGGCCGTGTCGCCGAACCTGCGCCTGGACCAGCGGGTGCGCGAGCGAGTCGCGGCGGGCGAGGACGTCCTGCACCTCGGGTTCGGGGAGTCGCGGCTGCCCGTGCCGCCGCTGCTGGTGGAACGGCTCGCGGCGGGGGCCGTCCATCAGGATTACGGGCCGGTGGAGGGGCGTCCGGCCGTCCGCGAGGCGGGGGCGGGGTACTTCGCGCGGCGCGGCGTGCCCACGACGCCCGACCAGGTGATCGTCGGGCCGGGCAGCAAGGCGCTGCTGCTCGCGGTGCTGGCGGCCGTGCCCGGCGACGTCGTGCTGCCCGCGCCGTGCTGGGTGACGTATGCGCCGCAGAGCCGGCTGCTCGGGCGGCGGGTCGTCCCGGTGCGCGTGCCGGACGGCTGCGGCGGCGTCCCCGACCCCGGCGAGCTGGCCTCGGCCGTCCGGCACGCGCGGGCGGCGGGCGCCGACCCCCGGCTGCTCGTCCTGACCCTGCCCGACAACCCGACCGGCGCGCTCGCGCCGCCCGAGCTGGTGCGGCGGGTGTGCGGGGTCGCCGAGCGGCACGGGCTGCTGGTGGTGTCCGACGAGATCTACCGGGATCTCGTCCACGATCCCGTCCGGCCGGTGCTCGGCCCGGCCGAACTGCTGCCCGCGCGGACGGTCGTCCTGACCGGGCTCAGCAAGAGCCTCGCGCTCGGCGGCTGGCGCGTCGGCCTCGCCCGGTTCCCCGACGGGCCCGCGGGCCGGGCGCTGCGCGACCGGGTGACGGCGCTCGCCAGCGAGTCCTGGTCGGCGCTCGCCGGGCCGCTGCAGGAGGTCGCCCGGACGGCGTTCGCCGAGCCGCCGGAGATCCGCGCGCACGTCCGGGCGAGCGCGCGGCTGCACGGCGCGGTGACCGGCGCGGTCCACGATCTGCTGCGGGCGGCGGGCGCGCGCTGCCCGCGTCCGGCCGGAGGCTTCTACGTGTACCCGGACCTGGCGGCGGTCCGTCCGGCGCTGGCCGCGCACGGGATCACCGACGCGCCGTCGCTCCAGGCCCGGCTGCTGGACGGGTTCGGCGTCGCGGTCCTGGCCGGCCACCACTTCGGCGACGATCCCCGCGCGCTGCGCTTCCGCGTCGCGACGAGCCTCCTGCACGGCGACACCCCCGAGGAACGGCTGGCCGTGCTGCACGCGGCGGATCCGGTGACGACGCCGCCGGTGGCGCGCGCCCTGGCCCGGTTGCGCGCGGTGCTGGCCGAGCTGACGGGCGCGTCCGTCGCCGCCGACCTGAGCGGGGTGCGGTGATGGACCTCTCGGCCGGCGCGGCGGGCGTCTGGTACGCGCAGCGGCTCGATCCGGAGAGCACGGTCTACAACGTCGGCGAGTACCGCGAGGTGCGCGGCGTGGACGTGCGGACGTTCGCGGCGGCGGTCCGGTGGGCGGCGGGCGACGCCGAGGTGTTCGCCACCCGCTTCGTGGAGACGCCGGACGGCCCCCGGCAGGTCGCCGGGGGCGCCGAACCGCAGGTGCGGGTCGTGGACGCCGCCGACGAGGACGCCGCCGTCGCGTGGATGCGCGCCGAGCTGGCACGTCCGTTCCCGCTGGAGCGCGGCCCGCTGCTGCGCACCGCGCTGGTACGGCTCGGCGAGCGGACGCTGTGGTTCCAGGGCGCGCACCACAGCGTCGTGGACGGCTTCACGTTCGACCTGCTCGCGCGCCGCGTCGCCGACGTGCACGGCGCGCTCGCGGCGGGGACGCGCGTCCCGGGCAGCCCGTTCGGGTCCCTGGCGGCGCGGGCCGCCGAGGAGGCGGCGTACCGGGCCTCGCAGCGCCGCGCGGACGACCGGCGGTTCTGGCGGGAGCGGCTGGCGGACGCGCCGGACCCGCCGTCGCTCGCCGGAACGTCCGCGCCGCCCGCGCGGACGGCCCTGCGCGCCACCGCGACGCTCCCGCCGCCGCCCGGCCTCGCCCGGATCGCGCGGGCGGCCGAGGCGAGCCCGGCGCGGGTGCTCGTCGCCGCGCTCGCCGCCTACCTGCACCGCGTCACGGGTGCGCCGGAGGTCGTGCCGGGCGTCACCGTGTCGGGCCGGGCGACGCCGCTCTCCCGGCGCGTCCCGGGGATGTACTCGACGATTCTCCCGCTGCGGACGGCCGTCGGGCCGGGCACGACGGTCGCGGAGCTGGCGCGGACGGTGGCGCGCGAGACCGGGCTCCTGCTGCGCCACCAGCGGTTCCGGTACGAGGAGATCCGCCGCGAGCTGGGCGTGCTCGGCAACGACCGCGCGCTGGTCGGGCCGGTCGTCAACGTGGTCGGGTCCTGCGCGCCGCCGCTGCTCGGCGGACGGCCCGCCCCGGCGCGCAACCTGGCGGCGGGCCCGGTGGAGGACCTGCTGCTCACGGTGGACGTCCGGGACGGACTGCACCTCACGTTCGACGCCAACCCCGCGCTGTACTCGGCGGACGACGTCGCCGCGCACGCCGAGCGGTTCACGGCGTTCCTGCGCGCGTTCGGCGGCGCCGACCCCGGCACGCCGATCGGACGGCTCGACGTCGCCCGCGCCCGTCCCGCCGCGTACGCGCCGGATCGCACGACGGCGACGCTGCCCGCTTTGTTCGCCGCCCAGGCCGCGCGCTCCCCGGAGAGAACGGCTTTGACCTGCGGTGACGTGCGGCTCAGCTATGCCGAACTCGACCGCGCGTCGGCGCTGCTGGCGCGGCGGCTCGCGGCGGCGGGCGCCGGGCCCGGACGGCTCGTCGCGCTCGCCCTGCCCCGCTCCGCCGAACTGGTCACGGCGATCCTCGCGGCGCTGCGGACCGGCGCCGCGTACGTCCCGCTGGACCCCGGGTACCCGGCGGAACGGCTCGCGTACATGCTGGCCGACGCGGATCCGGCGCTGCTCGTCCACAGGGGTGTGGACAGTGCGGCGGATGTCCCGATGGTCGATCTGCGCGAGCCGTACGACGGGCCCGGTGCGGACCCGGTGCCGCCGCGCACCGATGATCCCGCGTACGTCATCTACACGTCCGGTTCCACGGGACGGCCCAAGGGCGTGGTGGTGACGCACCGCAACGCCGTCCGGTTGTTCGGCGTCACCCGTCCGCTGCTCGGCTTCGGCGCGGACGACGTGTGGACCCTCTTCCACTCCTGCGCGTTCGACTTCTCCATCTGGGAGCTGTGGGGGGCGCTGCTGCACGGCGGACGGCTCGTCGTCGTCCCGCACGCGGTGTCCCGGTCCCCGGACGACCTGCTGGACCTGCTCGCCGCCGAGCGCGTCACCGTCCTCAGCCAGACACCGTCGGCGTTCTACGAGCTGGCGCGGGCCGACGACGGCCGCGACCTCGCGCTCCGCCTGGTCGTGTTCGGCGGGGAGGCGCTGGACGTCGCCCGGCTCGGCGGATGGCGGGCGCGGCGGCCCGGCCGTCCGGCGCTGGTGAACATGTACGGGATCACCGAGACGACCGTCCATGTGACGTCCCTGCGGCTGGACGGGCGCGTCACGTCCGGCAGCCCGATCGGCGCGCCCCTGCCCGACCTCGGGATCCGCGTGCTGGACGCGGCGCTGCGGCCCGTCCCCGACGGCGCGACGGGCGAGCTGTACGTCGCGGGCGCGGGCGTCGCGCGGGGCTATCTCGGCCGGGCCGCGCTGACCGCGCAGCGGTTCGTCGCCGACCCGTTCGGGCCGCCGGGGACGCGCATGTACCGCACCGGCGACCGCGTCCGGCACGGCCCGCACGGGCTGGAGTTCCTCGGCCGCGCCGACGGCCAGCTCAAGATCCGCGGGCACCGGATCGAGCCCGGCGAGGTGGAGGCCGCGCTGACCGCGCTGCCGGTCGTCGCGGACGCGGTCGTCACGGCGTGGGAGGACGGCGGGCACCGGCGGCTCGTCGGGTACGTCGTCCCGGCGGGGGAGTTCGACGCCCCGGCCGTCCTCGCGGAGCTGCGCCGCACGCTGCCGGACCCGCTCGTGCCCGCCGCGCTGGTGCCGCTCGACCGGTTCCCGCTCACGCCGCACGGGAAGCTGGACCGGGCGGCGCTGCCCGCGCCGTCCGTCCGGGCCGGCGGGGGCCGGGCGCGCACGCCGGGTGAGGAGCTGTTCCGCGGCTGGTTCTCGGCGGTGCTGAACGTCCCGGCGGGCGCCGACGACAACTTCTTCGACCTCGGCGGCGACAGCATCCTCGCGCTCGGCCTGGTGCGCGCCGCCCGCGACGCCGGGCTGACCGTCACGCCCGGCGACGTGTTCGAGCACCGGACGCCGCGCGCCCTCGCCGCCGTCGCCCGCCGCACCGCCGCCGCGCCCGCGTCCGAGGACGACGGCACGGGCGAGATCCCGCCGACGCCGATCCTGCGGTGGCTTCTCGACCGGGACGTCCCGCTCGCCGGTTACCACCAGGCCGTGGAGCTGCGGCTTCCGGCGGACGCCACCGAAGAACGTTTGACCGAGGTGCTGCAAGCGCTGCTGGACCGGCACGCGATGCTGCGCGTCCGCATGGCCGGCGGGACGCTCACCGCGCTCCCGCCCGGCGGCGTGCGCGCGGCCGACTGCCTGCGCCGTGTGCCGGGCCCGCTGCCCGACCCGGCGACCGTGGCGGCGGGGCTCGATCCGCGGACCGGGCCGGTGCTGCGGGCCGTCTGGTCGTCGCGCGGACGGCTGCTGCTCGTCGCCCACCACGTCGCCGTGGACGCCGTGTCGTGGCGGATCATCGCGGCCGACCTGCGCGCGCTCTGGCGGTCCGAGCCGCTGGGCCGTCCGGGCGCCTCGTTCCGGAGCTGGGCGCTGGCCCTCCGGGAGTTCGCCGAGCGCTCCGACGTCACCGCGACGCTGCCCGTCTGGGCGGATCTGGCGGACGGCTCCCCGGACGCCCCCGGCGGCTACCGGACGATCCAGGTCGAGTTGCCCGCCGCCCTGACCGCCCGGCTGTTGAACCGCGCCACGGAGACGTTCCGCGCGACGCCGCACGAGCTGCTGCTGACCGGGCTGGCGCTCGCGCTCACGCGGGGCCGTCCGGGCGGGGCGGTGATCGACCTGGAAGGGCACGGACGCGAGAGCGACCTCGTCGGGCCGGACGTCTCCGGGACGGTCGGATGGTTCACGACGCTGTACCCCGTCCGGCTGGATCCCGGGCCGGGGCCGCTGGACGCCTCGGTGCGGCGGGTGAAAGAGCAGCTCCGGGCCGTCCCGCATCGCGGGCTGAGCTTCGGGGTGCTGCGCGACCGGCTCGGACCGTCCGCGCCGCCGGTCGCGTTCAACTACCTGGGCCGCTTCGCCCCGGCGGACGGAGACTTCGCGCCGGCTCCCCTCACCGGCGGCGGCCTGCCGCCCGCGCACGCGCTGGAGATCGACGCGCTGGTCGACGGCGACCGCCTCACCGCCCGCTGGACGTTCGCCGAGTCCCGGTATCCCGGCGCGGCGGCGGACGTCCTCGCGCACGCCTGGATCGCCGCGCTCGGCGCCCTCGCCGAACGGGCCGGCGAGCCCGGCGCGGACGCCCTGACCCCGTCCGACGTGCCGCTCGCCGGGGTGGACGCGGGCCGCCTCGCCGCGCTCGCCGGGGGCGGCGGCCGGATCCGCGACGTCCTGCCGCTCACCCCGCTCCAGGAAGGGCTGCTGTTCCACCTCGAACACGACGAGCACGACGCCTACACCGTCCAGTTCGCCCTGGACATCGAAGGCGACCTCGACCGCGCCGCGCTGCGCGCCGCCGCCGCCGAACTGCTGCGCCGCCACCCGCACCTGGCGGCGTCCTTCCACTCCGGCTCCCCGCCGGTCCAGGTGCTGCGCGACGACGTCGCGCCGGTCTGGCGGGACGTCGACCTGCGCGGCCACGACGACGACCTCCCGGCGTTGGAACAAGCCGCCCGCACCGAGCCGTTCGACCCGGCACGCCCGCCGCTGCTGCGCTGGACGCTCGTCCGCCGCGACACCGGCCACCGCCTGCTGCTGACCGACCACCATCTCGTCCTGGACGGCTGGTCGATGCCCCTGCTGTTCCACGACCTGTTCACCCTCTACGCAGGCGAGACCCCGCCCCCACGCCCTCCCTACCGCGACCACCTCGCCCACCGCCGCACGAAGGCCGTGCCCGGCGGGCCTGTTCGCGGAGGTGCGGTGCGCGTGGGGGCGACGCTCGTGCCCGAGGGGCGGCGGGCGGGGGTGGTGCGGGCGGCGGAGCACATGGTCGCGCTCGATCCCGCGCTGGCCGAGGCGTTGCGCGCGGTCGCGCGGCGGCGCGGGCTGACGGTGAACACGGTCGTGCAGGGGTTGTGGGGCGTGCTGCTCGGGGTGCTCACCGGACGGGACGACGTGGTGTTCGGCGGCATCACCGCGGGCCGTCCGCCGGGGTGGGAGCAGGCGATCGGGATGTTCGCCGGGACGGTCCCGGTGCGCGTCCGGCTGGATCCGGCGGCGTCGCTCGCGGCGACGCTCGCCGGGGTGCAGGAGCGGCAGGCCCGGGTGCTGGACGCGCCGGACGCCGGGCTCGCCGCGAGCGGCGCGCGGTTCAACACGCTCGCGGTCTACGAGAACTATCCGGCGGACGGGTTCGTCCCGGAAACGGCAGGTCTGCGCGTCACGCGGGTGGAGGGACGGGACGCGTCGCACTACCCGCTGTCGCTGGCCGCGATCCCGGGGCGTCTCGTCGGCGGCGACGGGCTCCGGCTGCGGTTCGGCTACCGGACGGACGCCTACGACGCGGCGGAGGTCGCGACCATCGCCGCCCGGTACGTCCGGTTGTGCCGGACGCTGGCCGCCGATCCTGACCGCCCCCTGCACCGGGTCGATGTGCTGTCGGCGGCCGAGCACCACGAACTGGTCGTCACGCGCAACGCCACGCACCGGGACGTCCCGCGCGCGACGGTCGGGGAGCTGTTCGCCCGGCAGGCGGCGCGCACCCCGGACGCCGTCGCGATCGACGCCCCGGACGGCACGACCACCTACCGCGAGCTGGACGAGCGCACGCACCGGCTGGCCCGCGTCCTCGTCGCGCGCGGCGCGGGGCCCGAGACCGTGGTCGGGGTGGCGCTCCCGCGTTCGGCGGCGCAGCTCGTCGCGGTCCTGGCGGTGCTGCGGGCGGGCGCGGCGTACCTGCCGCTGGACCCGTCCTATCCGGCGGAGCGGCTGGCGTACCTGCGCGCCGACGCGCGTCCGGTGTTCGTGCTGGACGCGCTCCCGGCCGACGAACCGCCCCGGGTGCCGCTGCCGCGCCCGAGCCCGGAGAACGCGGCGTACGTGATCTACACGTCCGGGTCGACGGGACGGCCCAAGGGCGTCGTCGTCACGCACCGCGGCCTGCCCGGTCTCGCCGCCGCGCAGATCGAGCGTTACGGCGTGGACGCGCGCTCCCGCGTGCTCCAGTTCGCGTCGATGAGCTTCGACGCCGCGATCTCCGAGCTGCTCATGGCGTGGCTCGCGGGCGCGGCCGTCGTCGTGGCCGATCCGGACGACCTGCGCGGCGGGGACCTCGCGCGCGTCCTGCGCGAGCGGCGCGTCACCCACGCGACGCTGCCGCCCGCGCTGCTCGCCGTGACCGACCCGGCCGACGCGCCCGGCGTCGTCGTGAACATGGCGGGGGAGGCCGCCCCGGCGGCGACCGCCACCCGCTGGGCGGACGGCCGCCCCCTGTTCGACTCCTACGGCCCCACCGAGACCACGGTGTGCGCGACGATCAGCGACCCGCTCGGGCCGGGCGCGCCGCCCATCGGACGGCCGATCGCGAACACGCGGGTGTACGTGCTGGACGCGATGCTGCGTCCCGTCCCGCCGGACGTCACCGGCGAGCTGTACGTGGCGGGCGCGGGCCTGGCGCGCGGCTATCTCGGCCGTCCCGGGCGCACGGCCGAACGGTTCGCCGCCGACCCGTTCGGCCCGCCGGGGGAGCGCATGTACCGCACCGGGGACCTCGCGCGGTGGAACCGGGACGGCGCGCTGGAGTTCGCCGGACGGGCCGACGACCAGGTCAAGGTGCGCGGCGTCCGGGTCGAGCCGGGCGAGGTGGAGGCGGTGGTCGCGGCGTGCCCGGGGGTCGCGGCGGCGGCCGTCGCCGTCCGGGACGACCGGCTCGTCGCCTATGTCGTGGGCGAAACGGCGAACGTCATCGCGCACACGAGCCGCGTCCTGCCCGAGCACCTGGTGCCGTCGGCGGTCGTCGCGCTGGACGCGCTGCCGCTGTCGCCGAACGGCAAGCTCGACCGCGCGGCTCTGCCGGGCCCGGACCCGGCGGGCGGCGGGCGCGCCGCGTCCGATCCGCGCACCGAGCTGATGTGCGCGCTGTTCGCGGACGTCCTCGGCGCCGCCCGCGTCGGCCCGGACGACGGGTTCTTCGCGCTCGGCGGCCATTCGCTGCGCGCCGCCCGGCTGCTCGGCCGGATCGCGGCGGCGTTCGGCGCGGACCTGCCGATCCGGGCCGTCTTCGAGGACCCGACCCCGGCCCGGCTCGCGGCCCGGCTCGACGCCGCGCCGCCGCGCGCCCCGCTGGCCGCGCGGGAGAGGCCGGACGCCGTGCCGCTGTCGTCCGCGCAGCGCCGCCTGTGGTTCCTGCACCGGCTCGACCCGGCGTCCACGGCGTACACGATCTCGATCGCGCTGACGCTGGACGGCCCGCTGGACGCGCGGGCGCTGGAAGCAGCCCTCAACGACGTCGTCGCGCGGCACGAGGCGCTGCGCACGGTCGTCTCCGACGGCTGCCAGCGGGTGCTGGAGGCGGCGCGCGTCCCGTTCGGCGACGCCCTGCGGGGCTTCGACCTGGCCGCCGAGATCCCGATCCGGGCCCGGCTGACGCGACGCGGCGAAGACCGGCACGAGCTGCTGCTCGTCCTGCACCACATCGCCGCCGACGCGTGGTCGACCGGGCCGCTGCTGCGCGACCTCGGCACCGCCTACGCCGCCCGCGCGGCCGGGCGCGCCCCGGACTGGGCGCCGCTGCCCGTCCAGTACGCCGACTACGCGCTCGCCGAGCAGGACCGCCCGGACGGCCTCGCGTTCTGGACGGACGCGCTCGTGGGCCTGCCCGCCGAGATCACGCTGCCCGCCGACCGCGCCCGGCCGCCCGTCCCGTCCGGACGCGGCGGAACCGTCGTCCTCGACGCGCCCGAACTGCGCGACGACCTGCGCCGGCTCGCCCGCGACCACGACGTCACGCTGTTCATGACCGTCCAGGCCGGGCTGGCGCTGCTGCTCCAGCGGCACGGCGCGGGCCCGGACGTCCCGCTCGGCACCCCGTTCGCCGGCCGCGGCGACCCCGCGCTGGACGATCTCGTCGGGTTCTTCGTCAACACGCTCGTCCTGCGCACCGACCTGTCCGGCGACCCGACGGGCGCCGAACTGCTGCGCCGGATCCGCGCCGCCGACCTGGCCGCGTACTCCCACGCCGACGTCCCGTTCGACCGCGTGGTGGACGCGGTGAACCCCGAGCGGTCCTCGGCCCGCAATCCGTTGTTCCAGGTCATGCTGGCCCGGCAGGACCCGGACCCGCCGCCGGAGGAGTGGGCGGGCGTGCGTGTCGAAGCGCGGACGCTGCGCCCGGACGCGGCCCAGTTCGACCTGACCGTCGCGTTCACCGACGACCTGCGCTTCGAGCTGGCCTACAACGCGGACCTGTTCGACGAGCGCACGATCCGGGCGCTGGCGGCGCGGCTCGTCCGGCTGCTGGCGGGGCTCGCCGCCGCCCCGGACCGTCCGGTGGCGCGGCTCGCCGTGCTGGACGACGCCGAACGCGAAGCCCTCCTCACCGCCCCGAACCGGACCGAACGGGACGTCCCCGCGACGACCGTCCCCGCGCTGCTCGCCGCGTCCGCCGCCCGCCGTCCGGACGCGCCCGCGCTGATCGACGGCGGGACCGTCGTCACCTACGCCGAGCTGGCCCGGCGCGTGGACCGGCTCGCGGCGGCGCTCGTCGCGCGCGGCGCGGGCCCGGAGCGGATCGTCGCGGTCGCGGTGCCGCGCTCGGCGGACCTCGTGATCGGGCTCGCGGCCGTCCTGCGCGCCGGGGCCGCGTTCCTGCCCGTCGACCCCGATGATCCGGCCGAACGGATCCGCGCGACGCTCGCCGACGCGGCGCCCGCGCTGGTCGTCACCCGGCGCGACACGGGCGTCCCCGGCACGTTGTTCCTGGACGATCCACTCGAAACGGACGCGCCGCTGCCCGAGTACCCCGACCCGAGGCATCCCGCGTACGTGATCTACACGTCCGGGTCGACCGGACGGCCCAAGGGCGTCGTCGTCCCGCACGAAGCGCTCACCAACGTGCTGCTGTGGCGGCGGAGCCACTTTCGCCTCACCCCGCGCGACCGGACGCTCCTGCACGCCGCCACCGGGTTCGACGTGGCGGTCGGCGAGACGTTCTGGCCGCTCGTGGACGGCGCCGCGCTCGTCGTCGCCCGGCCCGGCGGGCACCGCGACCCCGCCTACCTGGCCGGGCTGATCCGGCGGGAGCGGGTGACGGCCGCGTACTTCGTCCCGTCCCTGCTGCGGCCGTTCCTCGCCGAGCCCGCCGCGCGCGACTGCGCGTCGCTGCGGCTCGTGCTGTGCGGCGGGGAGGCGGTGGCGGCCGATCTCGTCCGGGAGTTCCACCGCGTCCTGCCGGGCCGCCGCCTGCACGACATGTACGGGCCGACCGAGGCGACGGTCGAGGCGACCACCCACCCGCTGGGCCGCGAGACGCCCGATCCGGTGCCGATCGGACGTCCCGTCGCCAACACCCGCGCGTACGTGCTGGACGAACGGCTGCGGCCCGTCCCCGGCGGCGTCACGGGCGAGCTGTACCTGGCGGGCGTCCAGCTCGCGCGCGGCTACCTCGGCCGTCCGGGGCTGACCGCCGCGCGGTTCGTCGCCGACCCGTTCGGCCCGCCCGGCGCGCGGCTGTACCGGACGAGCGACCTCGCCCGGTGGCGGGGCGGGACCCTCGTCTACCTCGGCCGCGCCGACGACCAGCTCAAGATCCGCGGCTTCCGGGTCGAGCCGGGCGAGGTCGAGGCGCGGATCGCCGCGTGCCCCGGCGTGGTGCGCGCGGCGGTCGCGGCGCGTCCCGGGCCGGGCGGCGACCGGCTCGTCGCCTACGTCGTGGGCGACGCGGACGGCGTGCGGGAGCGGCTGGCGGACGAGCTGCCCGGCCATCTCGTCCCGTCGGCGGTCGTGCCGCTGGACGCGCTCCCGCTCAACGCCAACGGCAAGCTTGACCGGGCCGCGCTGCCCGACCCCGCGCCCGCCGCCGGGACGGGCCGTGCCCCGCGCGGCCCGCGCGAGGAACTGCTGTGCGGGCTGTTCGCCGACGCGCTCGGCGTGCCGGACGCGGGCCCCGACGACGACTTCTTCGGCCTCGGCGGGGACAGCATCGTCGCGATCCAGCTCGTGAACCGGGCACGCCGCGCGGGTTTGGACGTGGCGCTCCAGGATGTCTTCCGGCACCGCACGCCCGCCGCGCTCGCCGCCGTCGCGACGGCTGCCGGGCCGTCCGCCGAGGACCCCGGGCACGGCCGCGTCGCGCCGACGCCGCTGATGAGAGCTCTGGTGGAGCGGGGACCGATGGACGGCGTCAACCAGGCCGTGCTGCTGCGGGCGCCGTCCGGCGCGACGGCGCCGCAGGTCGCGGCGGCCGTTCGGGCGGTGGCCGCGCACCACGCCGTGCTGCGCGCCCGGCTGCTGGACGGCGGCGCGCTCGACGTCGCCCCGTCCGCCCCGCCGCCGGAGCTGCGCCGGGCCACGGCCGGGGTGCGCGCGGAGGCCGAGGCGGCGCGGGCTCGGCTCGACCCGCGCGCGGGGGGAATGTTCCAGGCCGTCTGGTTCGAGCCGGACACGCTGCTGCTCATGGCGCACCACCTGGTCGTGGACGGGGTGTCGTGGCGCGTCCTGCTGGACGACCTGCACGAGGCGTGGCGCGCGGTCGCGGCCGGGCGGCGTTCGGCCCTGCCCCCGGTGCCGACGTCGCTGCGCGCCTGGACCGGCACCCTCGCCGACCGGGCGCGCACGGCCCTGCCCGAGCTGCCGACCTGGGTGAACGTGCTCGGCGGCGGTGACGGCACGCCGTGGGACGGGCGGCTGGACCCGGTCCGCGACACGGCCGCGTCCGCCCGCACGTTCACGCTGACGCTGGACGCCGAGCACACCGCGCCCCTGCTCGGCGACACCGTCACCGAGACGCTGCTGACCGGGCTCGCGCTGGCCGCCGCCCGCGTCCGGGGCCGTCCCGGCGGGGTGCTGGTCGGCGTCGAGCGGCACGGCCGGGACGACGCGCTGGCCCGGACGGTCGGCTGGCTCACGGCGGCGTTCCCCGTCCGGCTCGACCCGGGGCCCGTCCCCTGGGACGCGGTGACCGACGGCGGCCCGGCCCTCGCGGGCGCCGTCGAACGCGTCGCCGCGCAACTGGGCGCGCTCGGCGACGGCACCGGCTACGGCCTGCTGCGGCACCTGAACCCGGCGACCGCGCCGGTCCTGGCCGCCCTCCCGCCGCCCGTGCTCGGGTTCAACTACCACGGCCGGTTCGGCGGGTCCGGCGGGTTCGAGCCGCTGCCCGGCCTGCCCGACGGCCTCGGCCTGGACCCGCGCGCCCCGGCCGGCCACGCCGTCGAGGTGAACGCCGTGACGCGCGGCTCCCGGCTGGCGGCGACCTGGACGTTCTGTCCCGGCGCGGTTGCGGAGGACACCGTCCGGGCGCTCGCCGACGCGTGGTTCGCGGCGCTGCGCGGGCTCGCCGCCCGGCCGCGCGTGCTCGTCCCGCTGCGTCCCGAGGAGCTGGCCCTGCTGGACGACGACGGGGGATTCGCATGACCCGGCCGCGCATCGAAGAGGTCCTGCCGCTGTCCCCGCTCCAGGAGGGGATGCTCTTCCACACCCTGTACGAGCAGGACGGGCCGGACCCGTACGTCACGCAGATCGTCCTCGGCCTGCGCGGCCCGGTCGACGCGGCCCGGCTGCGCGCCGCGCTCGGCGCCCTGCTGGACCGGCACGCCGCGCTGCGGGCCGCGTTCCGGCACGAGGGGCTGGACCGTCCGGTGCAGGTGGTGTACCGGGACGTGCCGGTGCCATGGCGCGCCGTGGACCGTCCCGGCGACCTGGCCGCGCTGCTCGCCGCCGACCGCGCGCGGCGGTTCGTCCCCGCCCGCGCGCCGCTGCTGCGCGCGACCCTGGTGCGGCTCGGCGCCGACGACCACCGGCTCGTGCTGACCAAGCACCATCTCGTCCTGGACGGCTGGTCGCTGCCGACGCTGCTGCGCGACCTGTTCGCGCTCTACGACGGCCGCGACCTGCCCGCCGCCGTCCCGTACCGGCAGTATTTCGCGTGGCTCGCCCGCCGGGACGCGGGCGCCGACGCGGCCGTGTGGCGGGCGGCGCTGGCCGGGCTGGACGGGCCGACGCTGCTCGCGCCGTCCGGGTCGTCGGGGCCGGCGCGCAGCCTGCACTTCGCGCTGGACGCCGCACGGACCGCCGCGCTGGACGCCTTCGCGCGGCGGACCGGCGTCACGGTCAACACGGTCGTGCGGGCGGCGTGGGCGGCGGCGCTCGGCCACGCCACCGGACGCGACGACGTGGTGTTCGGCGCGGTCGTCGCGGGCCGTCCCGCCGACCTGCCGGGCGCGTCCGCGCTGGTCGGGCTGCTGATCAACACGGTGCCCGTCCGGGTGCGGCTCGCGCCGGGGGACACGCCGGCCGCGCTCGCCGGGCGGCTGCACGCCGACCGGCTCGCGGTGCTGGCCGCCGAGCACGCGCCGCTGGCCGAGGTGCGGCGCGCCGCCGGGGCCGGGGAACTGTTCGACGCGCTGCTGGTGTTCGAGAACTACCCGTCCGATCCGTCCGCGCTGGACTGCGCGGGGCTGCGGGTGACGAGCGTCGCGGGGCGCGACGGGGCGCACTATCCGGCGATGCTCGTCGCGATTCCGGGCCCTGAGCTGCGGTTCCGTCTCGACCACCGCGCGCCGGTGGACGGCGCCGCGCTCGCCGCGTGCTTCCGCCGGTTCCTGGAGGCGTTCCCGTCCGGCACGCCGCTCGGGCGGGTCGCGACACTGGAGCCGGACGTCCGCGAGCGCGTCGTGCGCGGCTTCAACGCCACCGCTCGCCCGGTCCCGTCCGGCACGCTGGCCTCGCGTTTCGCGGCACAGGCGGCGCGCACCCCGGACGCGGTCGCCGTCCGCGCGGGCGACCGGACGCTCACCTACCGCGAGCTGGACCGGCGCGCCGAACGGCTCGCCGCCCGGCTGCGCGGCGCCGGGGTCGGCCGGGAGGACCGTGTCGCGATCCACCGCGAGCGGTCGCCGGAGCTGGTCGTCGCGATCCTCGCGGTCGTGAAGGCGGGCGGCTGCTACGTGCCCCTGGACCCGCGCCACCCGCCCGCCCGGCTCCGGGCGATCATGGCGGCGACCGGGGCGCGGGTGCTGCTCGCGGACGGTCCCGTGCCGTTCCCGCACGACGCCCGCACGCCGTCCGACGCGGAGGCGCCCGGCCCGGGGCCGCTGCCGCGCGGGCTCGCCTACATCATGTTCACGTCCGGGTCGACGGGGGCGCCGAAGGGCGTCGCGGCCACGCACCGGGACGTCCTCGCGCTCGTCTCCGACCGGGCGCTGCGCGGGCACCGGCGGGTGCTCGCGCACTCGGCGCCGTCGTTCGACGCGTCCACCTACGAGCTGTGGACGCCGCTGCTGAGCGGCGGCGAGGTCGTCCTCGCGCCGCCGGACCCGGCGCAGCTCGGACGCGCGATCGTCACCGGCCGCGTGGACGCGCTGTACCTGACGGCCGGGGTCTTCCAGGTGCTCGCCGAGGAGTCCCCCGAGTGCTTCGCCGGGGTCAGCGAGCTGTGGGTCGGCGCGGAGCCGCTGCCGGTCGCGGCGGTGCGGCGGGTGCGGGAGCGCTGCCCGGGGCTCACGGTCGTCAACGCCTACGGGCCGACGGAGATCACGGTGTGGTCGACGCGGCACGTCCTCGCGCCCGGCGCGCCCGTGCCGGACACGGTGCCGATCGGACGGCCGCTGGACAACACGTCCTGCCGCATCCTCGACAGCGCGTTGCGCCCGGTGCCGCCCGGCGTCGTCGGCGAGCTTTACAACGCGGGCGAGGGGGTGGCGCGCGGGTACTTCGGCCGTCCGGGGCTGACCGCCGAGCGGTTCGTCGCGGACCCGTTCGGCCCGCCCGGGGCGCGCATGTACCGGACGGGCGACCTCTGCCGCTGGACCGCCGACGGCTCCGTCGTGTTCGCCGGACGCGCCGACGACCAGGTCAAGGTCCGGGGGCTGCGGGCCGAGCCGGGGGAGATCGAGGCCGTGCTCGCGCGGCACCCGTGCGTGGCGCGGGCCGCCGTCGTCGTCCGGGACGGACGCGTCGTCGCGCACGTCGTGCCGTCCCGTCCGGTCGACGCCGCCGCGCTGCGGGCGCACGCCTCCGCGCTGCTGCCCGAGCCGCTGGTGCCGTCGGCGATCGTCCTGGCGGACACGCTGCCGCTGACACCGAACGGCAAGGTGGACCGGCGTGCTCTGCCCGCTCCCGCCGCCGTCGCCGTGACGGGCCGGGCGCCGCGCACGCCGCGCGAGGAACTGCTGTGCGGGCTGTTCGCCGAAGTGCTGGACGTCCCTTTCGTCGGCGTCGACGACGACTTCTTCGCGCTCGGCGGGCACTCGCTGCTCGCGACGCGGCTGGCGAGCCGGGCGCGGTCGGCGCTCGGCGTGGAGGTGCCGGTGCGGACGGTGTTCGACGCGCCGACCGTCGCGGCGCTCGCGGTCCGCCTCGACGCCGCGGCGCCCGCGCGTCCCCCGTTGGCGCCGTGCGCCGGGCCGGGCCCGTGGCCGGCGTCGTCCGCGCAGCGGCGGCTGTGGTTCCTGGACCGGCTCGACGGCGCGTCCGGCGCGTACCACGTGCGGATCGCGGTGCGGCTGACCGGGCCGCTCGACCGTGCCGCGCTCGCCGCCGCGCTGGCGGACGTCGTCGCGCGCCACGAGCCGCTGCGCACGGTCTTCCGCGTCCGCTCCGGGTCGCCCGTTCAGGTCGTGGCCCCGGTGGACGTGCCGCTGCCAGTCGCCGCCGTCGGGCCGCCGGAGGTGGACGCGCGGCTGCGGGCGTTCGCCGCGGAGCCGTTCGCGCTCGACGTCACGCCGTTGCGCGCCGCCGTGTTCGCGCTCGGGGAGTCGTCGCACGTGCTGTGCCTGGTCGTGCACCACATCGCGATCGACGGGGGATCGGCCAGGCCGCTGCTGCGCGACCTCGCCACCGCGTACACGGCGCGTCTCGCCGGGCACGAACCTGTTTTCGCTCCGCTTCCGGTGCGGTACGCCGACTACGCGGTCTGGCAGCGCGACCTGCTGGACGGGCTCGCCGGGGAACAGCTCGCGTTCTGGCGGTCGGCGCTCGCGGGTCTGCCGGACGAGATCGTCCTGCCCGTCGACCGTCGGCGCCCGTCCGTGCCGAGCCATCGCGGCGGCTCGGTGCCGCTGGTGCTCGCCGCCGACCTGTCCGCGGCGGTCGCGGCGCTGGCCCGGGAGCGGCGCGTCACGACGTTCATGGTGGTGCGGGCGGCGGTCGCGGTGCTGCTCGCCGGGCACGGCGCCGGTGCCGACGTGCCGCTCGGGACGGCCGTCGCGGGCCGTCCGTCCGACGCGCTGGACGACCTGGTGGGCCTGTTCGCGAACACGCTCGTGCTGCGGACCGATCTCTCCGGGGACCCGACCTTCGCCGAACTGCTGCGGCGCGTCCGGGACGCGGACCTCGCCGCGCACGCGCACGCGGACGTCCCGTTCGAGCGGCTGGTCGAGGAACTGGCGCCGTCCCGCTCCCCGCACCGGCACCCGTTGTTCCAGGTCATGCTGGTGTTCGAGCCGCCGTCCGGGCCGCCGCCCGCCCTGCCCGGCCTGACCGTGGAGCCGTTCGGCGTCGACCTCGGAACGACGCGCTTCGACCTCACGTTCGCTCTCGCCGATCGCCACGGCGACGGTCTCGCGGGGACGATCGAGTACGCGACCGACCTGTTCGATCGCACCACGGTCGAGGCCATGGCCGCACGGCTCGTGCGGCTGCTGGAGGCCGCCGTCGCGGATCCGGACCGTCCCGTGCGCGCACTGCCGCTGCTGTCGGCGGCGGAACGGGACTCCCTGGCCGCGCTGGGAACAGGCCCGTCGGCGGTCGCGCCCGCGACGATCGGCGCGCTGTTCGCGGCGCAGGTGGCGCTCCGTCCGGACGCGGTCGCGGTCGAGTCCCCGGCGCGCGCGCAGGCCGGCCGAGCGGCGCCGGACACGGTGACGTATGCGGAGCTGGACGCGCGGGCCGGGCGGTTGGCGGACGAGCTGCGGGCGGCGGAGGCCGGGCCGGAACGCCTGGTCGGGGTGCTGCTGCCGCGTTCGGTGGAGTTCGTCGTGGCGTTCCTGGCCGTACAGAAGGCGGGCGCCGTCTACCTGCCGCTGGATCCGAACCATCCGCGCGAGCGGACCGAGGCGCTGCTCGCGGACGCGCGTCCCGTCTGCCTGGTCACAGCCGGGGCGTCGCGGGAGCCGGTCGTCCGTCGGCTGTCCGATGCCGACGCCGCGCCGACCGCCGCTTCGGTGGACGGCGCCGCCTACGTGATCTACACGTCCGGGTCGACGGGGCGGCCCAAGGGTGTGGTGGTGTCGCATCGGGGTGTCGCGGGTTTGGTGGCGGCGCATCCGGTGGGGCCGGGGGATCGGGTGTCGCATGTGGTGTCGCCGGGGTTCGACGTCTCGCTGATCGAGCTGTGCTCGGCGTTGGCGCAGGGCGCGACGCTCGTCCTGCCCGAGCCGGGGCCGCTCCTGGGCGACGCGCTGGCCGCCTTCCTGCGGGACGCGCGGATCACGCACGCGCAGACGCCGACGTCGCTGCTGGCGAGCCTTCCGGCCGGGGAGTTCCCCGATCTGCGTGCGCTCTACGCGGGCGGGGAGACGCTGCCGGACGCACTGGCTGAGCAATGGTCGCGGGGACGCCGGTTGTTCAACGCCTACGGGCCGACCGAGGCGACGGTGTGTTCCACGATGACCGGGGTGTTGTCGGGCGCTGTTTCCATCGGTAGGCCGATAGCCGGGGTGCGGGCGTATGTGCTGGACGATGCGTTGCGTCTTGTCCCGCCGGGTGTGGTGGGTGAGCTTTATGTGGCGGGTGCGGGTGTTGCGCGGGGTTACCTCCGGCAGCCGGGGCTGACTGCTGAGCGGTTCGTCGCGGATCCGTTCGGTGCGGCGGGTGCGCGTATGTACCGGACGGGCGATCTCGTGCGCTGGCGGGGCGAGGAACTGGAGTTCGCGGGGCGTGCCGACGATCAGGTGAAGATCAACGGCGTGCGGATCGAGCCGGGCGAGGTCGAGGCCGTCCTGACCGGGCATCCGCAGGTCAGGCGCGCGGTCGTGCTGGCGCGGGACGGTCGTCTGGTCGCCTACGCCGCCGCGTCCGCGCCGTCCGCCGCGCTGCGCGACCACGTGGTGCGGCGGCTCCCGGCGCCGCTGGTGCCGTCCCAGGTGGTGGTGCTGGACGAGCTGCCGCTGTCCCCGAACGGCAAGATCGACCGCGGCGCGCTCCCCGAACCCGTCCGCGCGCCGAGCGCGAAGCGTCCGCGCACGCCGCGCGAGGAGATCCTCTGCGGCCTGTTCGCGGACCTGCTCGGCCGCGCGGACGTCGGGGCGGACGACGACTTCTTCGCCCTCGGCGGCCACTCGCTCCTGGCCGCGCGCCTGGTCGCCGGGATCCGCGCGGCCTTCGACGCGGACGTCCCGCTGCGCGCCGTCTTCGAGACCCCGACCGTCGCCGCGCTGGCCCACCGCATCGACGGCGCGGCGCCCGCGCCCCCGCGCCTGCTCCCGGCACGACGTCCCGGCACGCTCCCGCTGTCGTTCGCGCAACAGCGCCTGTGGTTCCTCAACCGCCTGGACCCGCGGTCGGCCGCCTACAACATGCCGACCGCCCTGCGCCTGACCGGCCCGCTGGACCGCGCCGCGCTGGCGGCGGCGTTCGGCGACGTCGTCGCCCGCCACGAGATCCTGCGCACCACGTTCCCCGACGCGACGCAACAGGTGCACGCCTCTGGGGACGACCTGGTCGTCGAGGACGGCCCCGGCCGGGTGCGGGCGGCGGCGCGGGCCGGGTTCGACCTCGCCGGGGAGCCCGCCGTCCGGGCGCGGCTGTTCGTCCTCGGCCCGGACGACCACGTGCTGCTCGTCGTCCTGCACCACATCGTCGCCGATGCGTGGTCGATGGGGCCGCTGCTGGGCGACCTCGCCGCCGCCTACACGGCCCGGCGCGCGGGACGCGCCCCCGGCTGGGAGCCGTTGCCCGTCCAGTACGGCGACTACGCGCTGTGGCAGCGGGCCGTGCTCGGCGACGCGTCCGATCCGGGCAGCCCGTTCGCCTGCCAGGTCGCCTACTGGACGGACGCGCTCGCCGGACTCCCCGCCGAGACCGTCCTGCCCGTGGACCGGCCCCGTCCGGCCGAGCCCGGCGGACGCGGCGGCGCCGCCCCGTTCGCGCTGGACGCCGCCGCGCACGCCGCGCTCGTCGGACTGGCGCGCGAGCACGGGGCGACGGTGTTCATGGTCGTCCGCGCGGCCGTGGCGGTGCTGCTGTCCGCGCACGGGGCGGGGACGGACGTGCCGCTGGGCGCGGCCGTCGCGGGCCGTCCGGACGAGGCGCTGGACGATCTCGTCGGCTTCTTCGTCAACACGCTCGTGCTCCGGACGGACCTTTCCGGCGATCCGTCCTTCGCCGACCTGCTGCGCCGCGTCCGCGCCACCGATCTGGCCGCCCATGCGCACGCCGACGTCCCGTTCGACCGGCTCGTGGAGGCCCTCAATCCCGAGCGGGTCGCGGGCCGCAACCCGCTGTTCCAGGTGATGATCGCGTTCCAGCCGCCGTCCGGGGCGCCGCCGGAGCTGCCGGGCGTCCGCACCGCGCCGTACCCGCTCGACCCCGGGGCACCGAAGTTCGACCTGACGTTCGCCGTCGCCGAGCACCACGCCGACGGCCCGGCGGGGATCACCGGCGCCGTCGAGTACGCGGCGGACCTGTTCGACCACGCCACCGCCGAAGCCCTCGCGTCGCGGCTGGCGCGGCTGCTGACCGCCGTCCCGTCCGACCCGGGCCGCCGCCTCAGCCGCCACGACGTCCTCGGCGCGCGGGAACGGGCCCGCCTTCTGGCGCTCGGAACAGGACCGTCCGTCGCCCCCGCCACGATCGCCGACCTGTTCGCCGCCCAGGTCGCCCGCACCCCCGACGCCATCGCCGTGGACGGGCCGGACGGCACCCTGACCTACCGCGAACTGGACGCCCGCGCGGCCGACCTGGCGCAAGCCTTGCCGGGTGCCGGGCCGGAACACCTGGTCGGCGTCCTTCTGCCGCGCTCGGTGGATTTCGTGGTGGCGTTCCTGGCCGTCCAGAAGGCCGGCGCGGTCTACCTGCCGCTCGACCCCGACCACCCCGACGACCGCACCCGCCACATCCTGAACGACGCCCGTCCCACCTACCTGATCAGCAAATCCGCGTCCGCCGTCCGTGTCCACCGGCGGCCGACCGCCCCGCCCGAAGGCACCTCCGCACCCGCCTTCGTCGATGGGGCGGCGTATGTGATCTACACGTCCGGGTCGACGGGGCGGCCCAAGGGTGTGGTGGTCTCTCATCGGGGCATCGCGGGCTTGGTGGCGGCGCATCCGGTGGGGCCGGGGGATCGGGTGTCGCATGTGGTGTCGCCGGGGTTCGACGTCTCGTTGATCGAGCTGTGCTCGGCGTTGTTGCAGGGCGCGACGTTGGTCGTCCCGGACGCGGGCGTGCTGCTCGGGGACGGGCTCGCGGACGTCCTGGAACGCGGGCGCGTCACCCATGCGCAGACACCGACGTCCCTGCTGGCCAGCCTGCCCGAGCGGGCTCTGCCTGAGCTGCGTGCGCTCTATGCGGGTGGGGAGTCGTTGCCCGCGCCGCTGGCGGAGCGGTGGTCGCGGGAACACCGGTTGTTCAACGCCTACGGGCCGACCGAGGCGACGGTGTGCTCCACGATGACCAAGGCCTTGTCGGGCGCGGTTTCCATCGGCCGGCCGATAGCCGGGGTGCGGGTGTACGTGCTGGACGATGCGTTGCGCCTTGTCCCGCCGGGCGTGGTCGGTGAGCTTTACGTGGCGGGCGCGGGCGTAGCGCGGGGCTATCTCGGGCAGCCGAGGCTGACGGGGGAGCGGTTCGTGCCCGATCCGTTCGGCCCGCCCGGCGCACGCATGTACCGGACGGGCGATCTCGTGCGGTGGCGGGGTGAGGAACTGGAGTTCGCGGGGCGTGCCGACGATCAGGTGAAGATCAACGGCGTGCGGATCGAGCCGGGCGAGGTCGAGGCCGTCCTGACCGCTCATCCACAGGTCGGCCGCGCGCTTGTGCTCGCCCGGCACGGCCGTCTCATCGCCTATGCCGCCACCACGGCCACCGCCGCCGAACTGCGCGAACACGCCGCCCGGACGCTGCCCGCGCCGCTGGTGCCGTCCCAGGTGGTGGTGCTGGACGAGCTGCCGCTGTCCCCGAACGGCAAGATCGACCGCGCCGCGCTCCCCGCACCCGTCCGCGCGCCGAGCGCGAAGCGTCCGCGCACGCCCCGCGAGGAGATTTTGTGCGCGCTCGTCGCCGACGTCCTCGGCGTCGACGCGGCCGGCCCGGACGACGGCTTCTTCGCCCTCGGCGGCCACTCGCTCCCGGCCGCCCGGCTGATCGGCGGGATCCGCGCCGCGTTCGGCGTCGAGATCCCGCTGCGCGCCGTCTTCGAGACCCCGACCCTCGCCGACCTCGCCGCCCGCCTGGACGGCGCCGGCCGCGCCCGCCCCCCGCTCGTCCCGGCGCCGCGCCCCGACCCGGTGCCGCTCTCGTCCGCGCAGCGCGGCCTGTGGTTCCTCAACCGCCTCGACCCCGCGTCGACCGCCTACAATGTCCCGATCGCGCTCCGGCTGGACGACCCGGACCCGGACGCCCTCGCCGCCGCCGTCCGCGACGTCGCCGGACGGCACGAGATCCTGCGCACTGTCTTCCCGGAGACGGACGGCGTCCCGCGCCAGGACGTCCGGGAGGCCGCGACCGTCTGCACCCGCCACCGGATCACGGCCGCCGAGCTGGACGACCGCCTCGCCGCCGAACCCGGCTTCGACCTGACCGCCGAGCCACCCTTCCGTACCCGGCTGTTCCGCCTGGATGACGGCACGGACATCCTGCTGCTCGTCCTGCACCACATCGCCGCCGACGCCGCGTCCACCGGCCCGCTCCTGCGCGACCTCGCCGCCGCCTACACCGCCCGCCGCCAGGGGCGGAGCCCGGGCTGGGAACCGCTGCGCGTCCAGTTCGCCGACCACGCGCTGCGGGAGCGCGCCGACCTGGGCGACGAGGACGACCCCGGCAGCCCGCTCGCCCGCCAGATCGCCCACTGGACGGACGCCCTCGCCGACCTCCCCGCGACGATCGACCTGCCCGCCGACCGTCCCGACCCGACCGGCCGCGCCGGACTCGCCGACATCGACATCCCGGACGAGCTGGCGACCGCCGTCGCCGAACTCGCCCGCGATCACCGCGTCACCGTCTTCATGGTCGCCCGCGCCGCCCTCGCCGTCCTGCTCCACCGGCACGGCGCGGGCCGCGACGTCCCGATCGGCGCCCCTATCACCCGGCGCACCGACGACGACCTCATCGGCTTCTTCCTCACCACCGTCGTGCTCCGGACCGACCTCGGCGGCGACCCGGCCGTCGCCGCACTGCTGCGCCGCGTCCGGGACGGCGACCTCGCCGCCCACGCCAACGCCGACGTCCCGTTCGAGCGCCTGGTGAAGATCGTGAACCCGGCCCGCGCGGACGGCCGCACCCCGTTGTTCCAGGTGCTGCTGGCCTTCCAGGAGCAAGGGGACCCGCCGCCGCTCGGAACCCCGGTGCCCGTCCGGTCCACGCAGGCGAAGTTCGCTCTCACGGTCACGCTCGTCCGGACACCGCGCGGCCTCACCGGCACGCTCGAATACGACACGGGCCTCTTCGACCCGGCGACCGCCGACGCGCTCGCCGCCCGGTTCGTCCGGATCCTCACGGCGTTCACCGAAGACCCGGAGCGCGCGATCAGCGGCATCGACGTCCTCACCGAGGACGAGCGCGCCGCGATCCTCGCCCGCCACACGCCACGGCACGTCCCGTTCACCGACGCCGCGACGCTCGTCGCCCGGCAGGCCGCCCGCACCCCGGACGCGCCCGCCGCAGGCACGCTCACCTACCGCGACCTGGACGCCCGCGCCGACCGTCTGGCCCGCGCGCTCACCGCACGCGGCGCGGTCCCCGAACGGCGCGTCGGCGTCCTGCTCCCGCGCTCGGAAGACCTGGTCACCGCGCTGCTGGCGGTGTTGCGGACGGGCGCCGCCTACGTCCCCGTGGACCCGGCGCACCCGGCCGAGCGGGTCGCGTTCGTGCTGGCGGACGCCGCGCCGGATCTCGTCGTCGCCGCGCCGGAGACCGAGCGTCTCGTGCCGCCGGGGATCCCGGTCGTCCGCCCGGACGCGACCGGTGACGGCCCGCCGCCCCTGCCGCCGCGCCCCGCGCACCCCGCCTACGTGATCTACACGTCCGGGTCGACGGGACGGCCGAAGGGCGTGGTCGTCCCGCATGCCGCGCTCGCCAACCTCCTCGCCTGGCACGCCGCGACGTTCGGCGGCGGCCCCGGCGACCGCACCGCGCAGTTCACCGCGCTCGGCTTCGACGTGTCGCTCCAGGAGATCCTGTCCGCGCTGACCACCGGGAAGGCGCTCGCGATCCCCGCCGAGGACGTCCGCCGCGACGCCGACGCGCTCGCCGGCTGGCTCGACCGGAACCGCGTCACCGAACTGTTCGCGCCCGCCCTCGTCCTGGACGCGCTCGCCGCGACCGGCCGCGCGCTCCCGCACCTGCGGCGCGTCGCCCAGGCCGGGGAGGCGCTGCGCCCGGCGCCCGCGCTGCGCGCCCTCGCCGCCGCCCTGCACAACCACTACGGCCCGAGCGAGACGCACGTCGCGACGTCCGCCCTGGTCACCGGGGACGCCGCGCCCATCGGCCGCCCGATCTGGAACACCCGCGCGTACGTGCTGGACGACCGGCTGCGCCTCGTCCCGGACGGCGTGACCGGCGAGCTGTACCTTTCCGGGACGGCACTGGCGCGCGGCTACATCGCCCGTCCCGCCGCCACGGCCGAACGGTTCGTCGCGGACCCGTTCGGCCCGCCCGGCGCACGCATGTACCGGACGGGCGACCTCGCCCGCTGGCACGACGGCGACCTGCACTTCCACGGCCGCACCGACGACCAGCTCAAGATCCGCGGCCACCGGGTCGAGCCGGCCGAGATCGCCGTGCGCCTCACCGAACACCCCGCCGTGACGCACGCCGCCGTCATCGCCCGCGACGGCGCTCTCACCGCCTACGTGGTCGCTTCCCGTCCGACCGACGCGTCCGGGCTGCGCGCCCATTGCGCGGCCCGCCTCCCGGACTTCATGATCCCCGCCGCGTTCGTCGCGCTCGACCGCCTCCCGCTCGGCCCGAACGGCAAACTGGACCGCGCGTCTCTTCCCGCGCCCGGCGCCGTCCGCGCCCGCCCCCCGCGCACGCCCCGCGAAGAGGAACTGTGTCGGGTGTTCGCGGACGTGCTCGGGCTGCCGGCCGTCGCCCCGGACGCGGATTTCTTCCAGCTCGGCGGCCATTCCCTGCTCGCGTCCCGGCTGGTCCGACGCGTCCAGGCCCTTTTCGGCGGCTCCCCGACCGTCCGGACGCTCCTGGCGAACCCCACCCCCGCCCGTCTGGCGCCCCGCCTCGCCACCGACGACGCCGACGACCCGTTCGCCGTGCTCCTCCCACTCCGGACGGCCCCGGGAGCCCCCTTGTTCTGCGTCCACCCCGGCAGCGGCCTGGGCTGGGCGTACGCGGGCCTGCTGCGGCACCTGCCGGACCGTCCGCTCTACGCCCTCCAGGCCCGCGGCCTGAACGCCCCCGAATTGCTCCCGGCGACGATCGAAGAAATGGCCGCCGACTACACGGCCGAGATCCGCCGCGTCCGCCCCCACGGCCCCTATCACCTCGCGGGCTGGTCGTTCGGCGGCCTGGTAGCCCACCAGATCGCCGCGACCCTCAGGGCGGACGGCGAAGAAGTCCCGCTCCTGGCGCTCCTGGACGTCTACCCGCCCACCCACGACACCGCCCCACCCCCGAACGGCGCAGCCCCGTCCGAGCGACCCGAAACCGCCGCAGGCGACGAGTCCCGCCTCCTGAAGGCGATCCTCGACGCCGTCGGCATCACCGCGAGCGAACGCGGCGACGAGCCTCTGACACGCGCCCGAGCACAAGAGCTGCTGACCTCGCACAACAGCGCCCTGGCCAGTCTGGAGCCACGCCACCTCACCGCGATCATGGACATCGGCGCGAACAACTCCCGCATGGCACGCGCCCACACCCCGCCCCGCCTGAACGGCGACATGGTGTTCTTCACCGCCGCCCAAGGCCCCCCGCCTCCCGGCCACACCGCCTGGACCCCCTACGTCGCCGGGACGATCGAGAACCACGACGTCCCCACCGGACACGCCCTCATGACACGCCCGGAACCCCTGGCCCTGATCGCCAAAACCCTGCGCACCCACCTGCCCTGACCTGCGCCTGAGGATCCCGCGCCCACCCGGAACCCGGTCCGGCGACGACCACGACCCGGCCGCCACCCGTCGGCTTCGCTGTCCGGCGGGTGGCGGTCCGGGGTCTGCTGGGACTCGGCCTCGTGTTCGTGCGCTGCCGCGCGGGGCCGGGTCAGTGGCCGGGCGGCGGCGGGGTGTGCTCGCCCGTCGTGCCGTCGTAGGTGCCCAAAGGCTGGGTCGTGGTGAGGGCGTCGGGGTCGGTGACGTGGACTTCTATGTGGTGGGTCCCCGGACCCAGGGACCGGACGTCGAGGGAGCCTCCGGTGGACGAGGAGGGGGAGCCGTCCACCGTCCAGGTGATGGCCGAACCGGTGAGCGGACCGTGCTGGGGGGAGTCGCCCTGGACGAGCAGAAGAGGGCCGTCCGTGGAGATGGGGAGCACGGTCGGGGGACGGAGCGGCAGCGGGAACGAGCCCGTCTGGATGTAGGACGTGTGGTAGCCGTTCGTCGCGAGCACCTGGACGAAGCAGTCCGCGTGGCCCGGCATGTCGCGCAGGTCCAGGTCGAACGTGTCGGCGGTGAGGTTGACGCCGGGACGGGCCGGCGCCGTGCCGTCCGCGTTGGTGAAGCGGACGAAGTACGTCGCGGCCGGGTCGGCGTCGTGGTCTCCGCCGATCTGGCGCCAGCGCAGGTGCATCACCCCGGCCGTGTCGACCTGGGCGCGGTCGTTCGGGGTCAGCAGGACGACGTGCGGCGGGTGCGGCGGTACCGTCAGCGCGCCGACCTCCGCGCCGTCGCGGCGGAGCACCAGGCGCTGGGCGCTCTCCTGGTAGGGCAGGCGGGCGCTGAACGGCGCTTCGGCGGAGTCGTCGAACGGGAAGCGCGCCGCCACGGGCGTGCTGGCGAGCATGCGGCCGTCCAGGGTCTCCAGCGAGACCGTGTAGGGCGTGCCCGCCGCAGGGGCGGACGGCGCGGTCATCGTGCGCAGCGCCGGGTCCCAGCGGACGGCGCCGTTCCGGTTTAGGGCCCCGCGGATCCGCACGTACGGCCCGGGGAACGGGCGCGCGACGGGCACGTGCTCGGGATGCGGCGGGGTGAACGCGAGCGGCCCGAGCGCCGCCCCCGCCGCGGACGCGTCCCGGATCGACTCCCACAGCTTGCGCCAGTGGTAGTAGCCGAGCCACCGGCCCTCGCCGCCGCAGTAGCTCATCAGGTCGCCCGTAGTGGCGCGGAACGCGGTCGGCGTCGTGCCGCGCGGGTCGACGCCGACCTGCCCGATCGACCCGTCCGTCGGCCGGTAGTCGCCGTCGACGTCGGACGGGCCGCCGCACGGGGCGTGGCCCAGCCCGTACAGGTGGCCGAGTTCGTGGGCGCAGGTCGCCCGCAGGTTCTGGGCGCCGAAGCCGACGTGCTGGTCGGGACGGGCGACGCCGGCGATCTTGCCGAGCGGCACCGTCGCGTCGACCATCGCGTACAGCCGCTGGCTCTCCCGGGACGCGTAGTCCTCGTAGGTGTCGTGCAGGTCGTCGAGGAGCTGGTTCTGGCCGTTCTCCTTGCTGAGGTCGTAGTTGACGCTGAGCGGACGCCCGCCGTTGACGGTCCAGAACAGGATGCTCGCGGACGTGTCGTCGGCGATCGGGTAGCGCCGCGGCAGCGTGTTGATCGTTTCGAGGTACTGCCGCGCGGTGGGGGCGGCGATCGTCCCGACGGCCACGCGCATGATGAAGATGTTCAGCACGTCGGTGGGGATGAACTCGACCTCCAGCCGGAACGGGTTGCTCACGTTCGTCCCCACGGTCGCCTGTACGACGAACGTGGCCTTGCCCGCGACGACGCTGGCCGCCGGGATCTGGAAGTTGAGCGTCTGGTGGATGTCGCCGCGGTCCACCTGGGCGATCGGACGGGCCGTGATCGTTTCGACGGGCGCGGCCGTGAACGCGCCGTCGTTCATCGTGAGCGTCCCGCCGACCCCGGCCACGGTGCCGCCGCTCTCGTCCGGTTCGATCCCGGAGTCGATGTAGGCGCGGACGAGCGTGGCCTTCCCGGCGATGAGCGGCAGCCCGTTGTCCGGGATCTCCTGCATGTCGAACGCCTGCACCACCTGGGTGACCTCGACGCCCGTGATCTGGAGGTCCGGCGTGGCGTCCGGCGGCAGCACCTCGGCGCTGAGCGTGACCAGGTACCCGTTGTGCGTCTCGTCGGTCTGGGTGGGGCCGTAGCGCAGACTGCCGAGCGTCTCGGCGTCGGCCGGGTCGACGACGGCCAGGACGCGCCCGAGGAAGTTCTCGTACCGCTCGGCGCTCGGCCACGGGTCGTCGTCGTGGCTGTAGGCCTCGATGAAGATCGACGTCGGCCCGCCGAGGTCCAGGTCGAAGACGGTCGTCGGCGTGCCGACCGAGAGCGAGAACAGCGCCTCGTCGAAGATCCGGTCGCCGTTGTTGTTCCAGCGCAGCAGCTCGGTGTCGATCGCGGGCGCGCCGCCCCGCGCGGGCGCGGACGCCCGGACGTAGACGGCCATGTGCGTGAAGTCGCTGTTCTCGTCGTCGAAGACCAGCAGATCCTTGAAGACGAGCCGCACGTGCGCGTGCTGTGCGGCCGGCACCAATTCCACGGTCGCGGTGACGACGATGCCGGTGTTGCCGTTGTCGGTGGTGGTCGGGCCGAACACGAGCTGCCCGAGCGAACTTCCCTCGCGGCTGTCGATCGAGAGCGTCGCCTCGCCGAGGAAGTTCTCGTGGTGCCCTTCGTCGGGCCACTGTTCGTCGTTGTCGGTGTACGCCTTGACCGTGATCGAGCCGAGCCCGGTCAGGTCGAACGGGACGACGCTCGGTAAGGCGAGGTCGCCGTCCAGGGCGTAGGAGAAGTTGTCCTCGACGGGTCCGTTGCGATGGTTCCAGCGGAATTCGGCGAGGGTCGTCCCGGCGGCGTCCCGGACGGTCGCGTACAGGCCGATGCGGGTGTCACCGGCCTCCTCGTCCTCGAAGACGTGCAGGGTCTCGAATGTCGCGCGCATCAGTGCCAAGGCGATCTCCGGGGGGTCTCGATTGCCTGGCACAAAGCTACTCAGAAAACGCGCGGGCGACCATCCGCATCACCAATTCATTGCCATTATCCGCCAAATGTCACGCGCTCCAAAACGGATGGCAAAAACCGGATAGATCATTCAACATCCATCAATGGGCGATAACTCCCGGTTGGCACGAAATGTGTGGTTGCAGTGCCCGGGGGATCCGTCGTCACCAGGTGCACCGCGAACCCGGCCGGCTCCCCGGTCACCGCCGCGTGCCCCGGCTGCGTCAGGTCCAGGAACAACTGCCGGTACGTGCTCGGGCATGTCGTGCAGACCACCCCGCCGAACGACCCCGCCGACCCCCGGTGGACGTTCCCGCTCATCACCCGGACGACCTGCGGATGCCCCGACACGATCTTGGCGAACACGTCATGGTTCTCGAACCGCATCGCGTCGATGAACCGGATCCCGATCGGATACGGCGGATGGTGCGTCGCCACGACCGTCGGCTTCTCGGGCGCCTCGGCGAGCACCGCGTCCAGCCACTCCAGCCGCTCGTCGTCCATGCACCCCGACGCCCCGCCCTGCACGCTCGTGTCGCAGCACACCAGCCGGACGCCCGCCACATCCGCCGTGTACTGCAACGGAGCCCCCGGACGCGACCCGCTCGCCACCACCGCCGGACGCTCGTCGAACGCGGCGCGCAGCGCGTCCACCACGTCGTGGTTGCCCGCGAGCGGATAGACGGGCATCGGCAGCGGCGACAGCAGCGCGTGCAGCCGCGCGTACTCGGCGGGCAGTCCCGCGTCCGCCAGGTCGCCGGTGAGGACGACCGCGTCGGGACGGGCCGGCAGCGACAGCAGGCTGGACACGGCGGCCCGCAGCGCCCGGACGGGCCCCGAGCCGTCGTCCACGGTCCCGTCCCGGCCCGCCGCCAGATGGATGTCGCTGAGCTGCGCGATGATCGCCATTGATCGTGTACCCCCTAGTCGGGCGTTCCCGCCGCGGGTGCGGTCCGGCTGGGGTGGGGGCGTCGCCGGCGGGAGCGCTGGAACGATCTTTAACCCCGATTGGCCGGGCTGTCGACTCGCCCCGGGGACAAGAAGGGGACCGGGAGCGTCCGACCGCGCCCGGGTGGGGGGAACATGCTGCGTCACTGGACGGCGACGAGACCGTGGCGGACATCACGGGGCGGGCTCCGTGGCTAGGCGCTGCCCGTGGGGGCGCAGCCGGACCGCCGGGCGCGACCGATGCGCTCCGCCCGTCCCGCACGGGCCGCCCGGCTGCCGTCTCGGCCGCGACACCCTGCTCCCGGCGACGGCCGCCGACCTGACGGGCGGCCACGCCGGCCGGACGGCGCCCGTCCCGCTGACCGGCGCCCTCGGCGACGCGCTGCCCAGCACGATCGCGATCCCCGCGATCGGCGTGTCGGCCCCGCTCGCCGGGGTCGGCCGCGGCGCGGGCGGCGTCATCGCGGCCCCGCCCGCCGACGAGCAGGGCCTCGCGGGCTGGTACGCGGCCGGACCGACGCCCGGCCGTCCCGGCGCCGCCGTCATCGTCGGCAACCCGCTCGGCACGCCCGACCAGGGGTTCGCCCGGCTCGGCGAGCTGACGCGCGGCGACATCGTCGGGATCGTCCGGGCGGACGACACCGTCGCGGTGTTCCGCGTGACCGAGGCCGAGAGCGTCCCGTGGGAGGAGTACCCCGAGGCGCGCGTCCACGGCCCGGTCGAGGAGCCCGAGCTGCGGCTCATCGCCGGAACGGGTCATTACGACGCCGCCGCGGGCAGCCACCCCGCCCGCGTCATCGTCTACGCGGTGCTCAACGTGGCCTACCGCCTCGCCGACCTCGCCGCGCTCTGACCCGGTGTCAGGCGACGTGGACGACCGCCGACAGCGCCGTCGTCACGTCGTCGGCGGCGGGCGCGATGTCCGGGACGACGTCCCGCAGCGCCAGCCAGCCGTTGATCGCGCGGGCCGTCGGCCGGGCCTCGCGCAGCACCGGGTCCTCGACGCCGTACCAGGCGGCGACCTTCGACCAGCGCCACAGCCGGTGCCCGCCGGTGGCCATCTCGGCGGCGGGGAACCGCTCGTCCGGGCTCCGGCCGAGGCCGCGCGCGGAACCGCGCGCCCCGGTGATCGACAGCCGTACCGAGTCGATGGAGCGGCCCGTGCGGTCGGCGATGTCCCGCATGGTCAGCAGCGGATCCGCCTCCACCCGCAGGACCCGCGCCCCCGGCGCGCTCTCCTCGACGTGCGCGACCACGTCCATGATCGCCGCGGCGAGCGTCCGGGCCGACCAGGAGCACGAGGCGTTGCCCGGACGGTCCGCGTGCTGCGGCTCGGTCACGATGGAGACGGTGACGTCGCCGCGCGTGCGGTCGAAGAGGGGATCCAGCTCCTCCTCGTAGAACGGACGGCTGAGGATCAGCGCGAAGTCATAGCTCGGCATGCCGATCCTCCTTGGACGTATCTCTCCTGGAAAGGTACAACGCGAGAGCGAGGTATGCTGGTATCGGGAGCGGTCTCCGCCGCCGGGTCATGTGTCGGTTTCGCATTCGGTGGCCCGGTGACGTACACTCCTGTGCCGGTTCGTTTTCGGCCGCCTGCCTTCGTTTCCGCGCCTTCGGCGCGCCTCAGGTCGCGGCCGGTCCCTCGATGGAAGCCCGTTCGGGTCCCGTCGCGGGCGGTCGGACCGGCGTCCCAAGAGCCGATCAGCGAAGCGCGGAGGACATGGCCAAAAAAGAAGGCGCCATCGAGATCGAGGGCAGTGTCATCGAGTCCCTCCCGAACGCCATGTTCCGGGTCGAACTCGACAACGGGCACAAGGTACTCGCCCACATCAGCGGCAAGATGCGGATGCACTACATCCGGATCCTGCCGGACGACCGCGTCGTCGTGGAGTTGAGCCCCTACGACCTCACGCGCGGTCGCATCGTCTACCGCTACAAGTAGAACCCACTGGGGTTGCCTTCCCCGCGCGTGGCGGCGCGGGGGTGACCCTGACTTCCGAGGAGACCCAGTGAAGGTCAAGCCGAGCGTCAAGAAGATCTGCAAGAACTGCCGGATCATCCGGCGCCACGGGCGGGTCATGGTCATCTGCACCGACCCGCGCCACAAGCAGCGCCAGGGCTGAGCGCTCCGGCGCACGTACCACGCATCGCAGCCTTCACCCGTCCGCCGTACGGCCCGTGCAGAGGTCGTACGGCACGGTCGTGTGAAGGGACCACCCTCGGCGACGGAGGCCGGGGCCGCCACCCGGGCAGGGTGTGTGCGGACGCGATGTGCCTATACCTCCGCAAATGAAGGGAACTGCCCACGATGGCACGCCTCCTCGGCGTCGATCTCCCGCGCGAAAAGCGGCTGGAGATCGCTCTCACCTACATCTTCGGCATCGGCCGCACGCGGGCGCACGAGACGCTCGCGGGCACCGGAGTCAGCGGCGACCTGCGGGTCCACCAGCTCACCGACGACGACCTGGTGAAGCTCCGCGACTGGATCGAGGCCAACTACAAGACCGAGGGCGACCTGCGCCGCGAGGTCCAGGCCGACATCCGCCGCAAGATCGAGATCGGCTGCTACCAGGGCATCCGGCACCGTCGCGGCCTGCCCGTCCACGGCCAGCGCACCCAGACCAACGCGCGCACCCGCAAGGGCAAGAAGAAGACCGTGGCCGGGAAGAAGAAGGCCGGCAAGAAGTAGTCCGCCGGACCGATTCGGGTCCGCCGGATCGACGACCTCAACCGTAGAGAGAGCAGATGCCTCCCAAGAGCCGTGTCGGCGCCAAGAAGGTGCGCCGCAAGGAGAAGAAGAACGTCGCTCACGGGCACGCCCACATCAAGAGCACGTTCAACAACACGATCGTCTCGATCACCGACCCCAACGGGAACGTGATCTCCTGGGCCTCCTCCGGCCACGTCGGGTTCAAGGGCTCGCGCAAGTCCACGCCGTTCGCCGCCCAGCAGGCCGCCGAGGCCGCCGCCCGGCGCGCGATGGAGCACGGCATGCGCAAGGTCGACGTCTTCGTCAAGGGCCCGGGCTCGGGCCGCGAGACCGCCATCCGGTCGCTGTCGGCGACCGGCCTCGAGGTGGGCTCGATCCAGGACGTCACGCCCGTCCCGCACAACGGCTGCCGCCCGCCCAAGCGCCGGCGCGTCTGAGGCCAGGGGAGATCTAGGAATCATGGCTCGTTACACCGGTGCCGACTGCAAACTGTGCCGTCGGGAGAAGATGAAGCTGTTCCTCAAGGGCAGCAAGTGCATGGGGCCGAAGTGCCCCATCGAGATCCGGCCCTACCCGCCGGGTGAGCACGGCCGCGGTCGCCCGAAGGAGACCGAGTACCTGCTCCAGCTCCGCGAGAAGCAGAAGGCCAAGCGCATCTACGGCATTCTGGAGCGGCAGTTCAGCAACTACTACGTCGAGGCGAACCGCCAGGGCGGCAAGACGGGTGAGAACCTGCTGTCGCTGCTGGAGCGCCGGCTGGACAACGTCGTGTACCGCGGCGGGTTCGCCAAGTCCCGCGACATGGCCCGGCAGCTCATCCGCCACGGCCACATCCGGGTCAACGGCAAGAAGGTGGACATCCCGTCCTACCTGGTGAACGAGGCCGACATCATCGACGTCAAGGCCAAGTCCCTGGAGAGCACGCCGTTCCAGGTCGCCAAGGCCGAGGCGGGCGAGCGTCCCGTCCCGGCGTGGCTGGGCCAGGACGCCGAGCGCATGCGGATCCTCGTCCACTCGCTGCCCGTCCGGCAGCAGATCGACGCCCCCGTCCAGGAGCAGCTGATCGTCGAGCTGTACTCCAAGTAGGGGTTTCCCCCGCCGGGGCCGGTTCCGTGCCGGCCCCGGCGGGAACGCACGTACGAATACCGAACGCGGTCGTCAAATAGCGGGCACCGCGGGAACAGGGAGCATTCATGCTCATCGCACAGCGTCCCACCCTCACCGAAGAGCAGGTGGACGAGTACCGGTCCCGGTTCACCATCGAGCCGCTGGAGCCGGGCTTCGGCTACACCATCGGCAACTCGCTGCGGCGCACGCTGCTGTCGTCCATCCCGGGCGCGGCGGTCACCAGCATCCGCATCGAGGGCGTGCTGCACGAGTTCTCGACCGTCCCGGGGGTCAAGGAGGATGTCACCGACATCATCCTGAACCTCAAGGAGCTGGTCGTCTCGTCCGAGCACGACGAGCCGGTCGTCATGTACCTGCGCAAGCAGGGCCCCGGTGAGGTCACCGCGGCCGACATCGCGCCGCCCGCGGGCGTCGAGGTCCACAACCCCGACCTGCACATCGCCACGCTGAACAACAAGGCGAAGCTGGAGATGGAGCTGACCGTCGAGCGCGGTCGCGGCTACGTCTCCTCGGTGCAGAACAAGCAGCCCGGCCAGGAGATCGGCCGCATCCCGATCGACTCCATCTACTCGCCGGTGCTCAAGGTCGTCTACAAGGTCGAGGCGACCCGTGTCGAGCAGCGCACCGACTTCGACCGTCTGATCCTGGACGTCGAGACCAAGCAGTCCCTGCTCCCGCGCGACGCCGTCGCGTCGGCGGGCAAGACGCTGGTCGAGCTGTTCGGGCTCGCGCGCGAGCTGAACGTCGAGGCCGAGGGCATCGACATGGGCCCGTCGCCGACGGACGCCGCGCTCGCCGCCGACCTGGCGCTGCCGATCGAGGAGCTGAACCTCACGGTCCGCTCCTACAACTGCCTGAAGCGCGAGGGCATCCACTCGGTGGGCGAGCTGGTGGCCCGGAGCGAGCAGGACCTTCTCGATATAAGGAATTTCGGCGCCAAGTCGATCGAAGAGGTCAAGCAGAAGCTCAACGACATGGGCCTCTCGCTCAAGGACTCCCCGCCCGGGTTCGACCCGTCCGCCGCCGCCGACTCCTACGGCGACGACGACGGCGGCTACGCGGAGACCGAGCAGTACTGAGAACGCACACCCCCGGGGCCGTCCGGCCCCGGGGGTTCGGCTGACACCGGTACCTGACACGGCCGGTGCAGGAAGGAAACACCATGCCTCAGCCCACCAAGGGCGCCCGCCTCGGCGGCGGCGCCGCGCACCAGCGGCTCATCCTCGCCAACCTGGCGACGGCGCTGTTCGAGCACGGCCGGATCACCACGACCGAGGCCAAGGCCCGCCGGGTGCGTCCGCTGGCCGAGCGGCTGATCACCAAGGCCAAGAAGGGCGACCTGCACAACCGTCGCCAGGTGGCCAAGGTCATCCGCGACAAGGGCGTGGTGCACGAGCTGTTCACCGAGATCGCGCCGCGGTTCGAGAACCGTCCGGGCGGCTACACCCGCATCACCAAGATCGGGCCGCGCAAGGGCGACAACGCCCCGATGGCCGTGATCGAACTGGTGCAGGAGCAGCTCGCCGCGGCCACGGCGACGAAGCCCGCCGAGCCCGCCGCCGAGTCCGAGCCCGTCGAGGACACCACGACGGTCACCGCCGAGGAGGAGGCCCCCGAGGCCGCCGCCGAGGAGGAGGCTCCGAAGGCCGAGCAGAGCTGAGCGACGTGACACCGCCAGGCCCGCCGTCCCGATCCGGGGCGGCGGGCCTGGCCGTTCGGGGAGCGGGAATGGACGACGGGACGGCTTCGGTGCGGCTCCGGCTCGACCTCGGCTACGACGGGGCCGGGTTCGCGGGCTGGGCGCGTCAGCCTTCGCAGCGGACGGTCCAGGGCGTCATCGAGGAGGCGCTGGGGCGTGCCCTGCGCCTCGACCCGCCGCCGTCGCTGACGGTCGCGGGACGCACCGACGCGGGCGTCCACGCGCGCGGACAGGTCGCGCACGTCGAGCTGCCCGCGGACGTCCACGCGCGGCTCGGCGACGCGCTGCCGCGCCGGCTCGCGGGCCTGCTGCCGTCCGACGTGCGGATCTGGCGGATCGCCCCGGCGCCGGACGGGTTCGACGCGCGCTTCTCCGCCCTGTCGCGCCGCTACGCCTACCGCGTCTGCGACCACCCGATGGGCGTGGACCCGCTGCGCCGCCACGACGTCCTGTGGCATCCGCGTCCGCTGGACATCGTCCGCATGGACGAGGCGGCGGCGCTGCTGCGGGGCGAGCACGACTTCGCCGCGTTCTGCCGCCGCCGCGAGGGCGCGACGACGATCCGGGAGCTGCTGCGCCTGGCCTGGGAGCGGGACGCCTCGGGCTTCGCCGTCGCGACCGTCGAGGCGGACGCGTTCTGCCACTCGATGGTCCGCGCGCTGGTCGGCGCGCTGCTCACGGTCGGCGACGGGCGCCGCGACGTCGACTGGCCCGCGCGGGTCCTCGCGGCGCGCGTCCGGGACTCGGCGGTGAACGTCGCGCCCGCGCACGGCCTCACGCTGGAGGAGGTCCGCTACCCGGACGCGGCCGGGCTCGCGCTGCGGGCACGCCAGACCCGCCGGGTCCGGACGCTCGCCGCCGACGCCTGAGCTACGCCCGGGCCACGACCGGCCGGACGGCGTAGTCGATGAACTGCCGCGCCACGGTCTTCAGGTTCGGCCCGCCGGACGCCGGACGTCCCTTCAGGTACTGCGCGTAGGCGTAGATGACGTACCGGCCGCGGATCGTCGCGGCGGCGTAGCCCCCGGCCCGGTCGATCTGCCCGGACCGCTTGCCCTGCATGCCGCGGAACCACTCGTAGCGGCTCGGGTCGCCGGCCCGCCCGGTGCGCAGCGCGGCGGCCTTGGACGGCAGGACGGCGACACCGGCCGTGATCGCCAGCGTCTTCGCCCGGTCGACGAACGTGACCCGCACGACGGTCCGGCACTTCTCCCGGACCAGCGCCGTCGCCATCGCCCCGCGCGCCGTCAGCGCGCAGTCGTGGTTGACGGACGAGCGGTCGCGGACGTAACCGCGTCCGCCGAGCGTCACGGCCGCCGTGGGGAACACGGCGGTGAGCGCGAGCGGGCCGGGGTCGGTGCGCTCGTTGTCGATCCGGGACGGCGCGGCGGGCGCGGTCGGGTTCAGCGGCGGCTGGCCGTGGTGGGTGCGCGACGCGGCGGGGGCCGGACGGGTCGGCGCCGCCATCGGCTTCTTCGCGTCGTCCCCGCCGGCCAGCGCGTACCCGGCGGCGCCGACGACGAGCACGGCCGCGACCGCGCCCGCGCCGATCAGCGCGGCCCGGCGCCGGGTGCCCTTCGGCCCGTCCGCCATCGGCCCGGCGGGATGAACGGGCGGCACGTCGTCCGGCGGAAGCCCGGGAATCGGCAGCCCCCCATGCCCGACTGGCACATCCACACCGGGCGGCGGCACGACGGGCTTGGCCGCAGCCGCCGCCAGCGTCCCACCCGGCGGCGTAGGCCCTTCCGCCGCACGCAACGGCCCAGTGCCCTCACCCGGGCGCGGCGCCCGATTGAACGGACGCTCACCCGTCTCGCGCACAGACCGGTGCGCACTCAGCGGCCCAGTGCCCTCGGCCGAACGCGGCGCCTCGCCGCCCTCGCGGGCGGCCTGGCCCTGCGGAAGCGGGCTGGTGCCCTCGGCCGGGCGTGACGGCTCGCTGCTCTCGCCCGCAGCCTGGTTCTGCGCGAACGGGCCAGTGACCCCGGTCCAGCGCGGCGCTTCGCTGCCCTCGCCCGTGGCCTGGTTCTGCGGGAACGAGCCAGTGCCCTCGGCCCGGCTGCCCTCGCCCGCAACCTCGTCCTGCGCGAACGGGCCAGTGCGCTCGGCCGGACGCGGCGGCTCGCTGCCCTCGCCCGCGGCCTGGTCTTGCGGGAACGGGGCAGTGCCCTCGGCCGGGCGTGACGGCTCGCCGGCGTCGCGCTCAGGCTGGCCGACCTGCGGACCAGTGACTCCGGCCGGACGCTCGCCGGTGTCGGGCTCGGCGGGCTCTCGTGTGCTCAGCAGGCCGGCGGACTCGGGGGTCGGCTGAGCGGGCGGCTCGGAGACGTCCGGCAGGCGCAGGGGGCCGGTGGCTTCGGTGGGGCGGGGCGGTCCGGCGGGTTCCTGCGCGGGGAGCGGTTCGGTGTCCTCGGAGTCGCTCGGCGGTTCGGTGGCCGGGGCGAGGAAGCCGGACGGTTCGGGGTCGTCGACGGTCGCGTCGTCGGACGCCCACCAGGGCTTGTCGAGCTTGAACGCCGGGGCGCTCCGGTCCGGGTCGGCGGGGGCCGCCGCGCCGAAGCTCGGGGGCGCGGACGGCCCGGCGCCGTCCGCCGGTTCCTTCGCCGGGCCGTCGGGCCGGGCGGGCTTCCGTCCGTCGTCAGATCCAGACATGGCCAGCAAGGGTATTCATAACGCTCAGTTCCTGAAGGGTCTGCCTTCGGTCTCCCGGTAGGCGAGGGCGAAGCTGAGGTTACTGCCCTTGATGACCTGCTGGCCGAACGTCGTGACGACTTTGTTGTACGTTGTGGGGATTTTCTTCCCGTCGGGCCGCTGCACCCAGGTCAGCACCAGGTAGTGCCCCTTGACCTGCGCGCTTCCGAGCGCCTCGCCCTTGCCGATCTTGGCGGTCAGGCCCGCGCCGGGCAGCGCGACCAGGTGCGCGGCCTTCACGGCGGACGCCCGCTCGGCGTACTTGGCGGCCTTCTCGGTGCGCAGGTTGAAGATGCCGACGGTGCCGATGAGCTTGCCGTCCTTGCGGCTGAACGTCGCGCGGAGCGCCTGCGAGCAGCCGGCCTTCTTGAGCGCGACGGCGAACGCGGGGCCGCCGACGGACGTGGCGCACTTGCCCGCGTTCCAGGCCGTACGGGTGTACTTCTGGCCGCCCGCGGTGAACGTCCGCTTGGCGAAGACCTCGCGGAGCGTCAGCGGCTTGGGGTCGGTGGCGCGGCTGCGGAGCTTGACCGGGTCCAGCGGCGGGACGGGCGGCGTGACCTTCACCCGGCGGGTCGGCGCGGCCTGCGGCGTCTTCGCGACGGACGGCTTGGCGTCGTCGTCCTTGAGCAGCGACGACCCGAAGTAGCCGACGCCGACGAGCACCAGGCACGCGGCGGCCGAGGCGCCGACGACCAGCGGCGTCCGGCCCTTCCCGCCGCTCGGCGGCGCGGGACGGACGGGCTCGTCCGACGGGTGGCCGAACGCGCCCTGCTCGTAATGCTGAGGCTGGTACGGCTGCTCGTACGACGGCTGCTGCGGGGCCTCCGGCGCACCCCCGGCGAACCCGCCGGACGGTGCCGCGAACGTCCGCGTGGCCTGCCCCGCGACGGGGGTGCCGAGGTCGTCCGCGACGGGCGGCGCGCCGAGCGGGGGCGTGCCGCCGCCGTCCCACGGCGCGCCCTGCGCGGGGGACTGCGGCGGACGCCACTGCTCGTCTCCGGCGCCGAAGAAGGGGGCCTGCTCCGGCCCGTGCGGACCGGACTCGTGCGCCCCCGCGGGCGTTCCGCGGTCCGTCGTCCGGCCGCCGGGAACGCCGTGATCACCCGGGTAACCCATGCCGGTGACCCTACTCGACGTGCGCCGTCACCCGGGTGCGAACGACGGGGACATGACCCTTCCCACCGGTCATGACCAGCCGAAATCCTGCGTCCACCACGGCCCGCCGGGCCCGGACGCGAACCCGACCCCGATCGCGCGGAGCCCGCAGTTGACGATGTTCGCGCGGTGTCCGGGGCTCCCCATCCAGCCCCGCACGACGGCCTCGGCGGTGGCGTAGCCGCGGGCGATGTTCTCCGCGCCCGGCGCGCCGTATCCGGCTTTGCGCATCCGGTCCCACGGCGAGTCGCCGTTGCGGGACGCGTGGTCGAAGTAGTTCTTCGCGGCCATCTCGGCGGAATGCGCGCGGGCGGCCGTCCGAAGGTGCGGGTCGGGCCGCAGCGCCCGGCAGCCCGCTTTGGCCCGTTCCCGGTTCGTCAGCGTGATGGCGAGCGCCTCCACCGACCGGGCGTCGGGCGCGGCGGGACGGCTCGTGACGCCGTCCGGACGGGCCGCGCGCGACGGGGCGGCCGACGCCGACGGCCGCAGCCGCTTCAGCGGGGGAGCGTTCTCGCCGAGGTCGCGGCGCGCGGTGCGCGACGGCGCCGGCCGGGCCGTGTCGGGCGCGGCGGCCGTCCTGGACGGCCGGGGCGCGACGGCGGCCACGGGGGTGGGGCTGGGCGGCGGCGCGAGCACGACGCGGTCGAGCGCGACGCCGGCGGCGAGCGCGAGGCCCGCGCTGGTGACGGACGCCGCGATCACTCCGGTTCGGGGGCGGGAGGAGGTCAGCGGAGGCTCCCGGGGGGCGGGCCGGGCGGAGCCGCGGCGGCCGAGGGTTCGGCCGGGACTCTACCGCGAAGTTCGGCCGAAAGTCAGGTGTTTTGTCGGGGAAGGTCCGTTCTTGCGCGGCGGCCGTGCGTTTTGACGCCCCTCGGCGCCCCCGATACCCTGGGAGGCCGTGGTATGTGTCGACGCCTGTCCGCAGGACCGGTGAAGAAGCGCGGCCGGTGCCGGTACACCGCATGATCCTCAGCACTCCGGCGTCCGGCCCCGCACGCGCCTCCGCCGGGTTTCCGCAACCGGTCGGCCGGGCGGGCACTACCGCCGCAAGGCGTTCACCCGTCACGCGAAGGGGTGGGCGGAGGATCGAAGGCAAGCCGACAAACGAAACGAAGGTCTACGACCGTGCGCACGTACACCCCTAAGCCCGCCGACGTGCAGCGTCAGTGGCACGTCATCGACGCCACCGACGTCGTCCTCGGGCGGCTCGCGAGCCAGGCCGCGCAGCTCCTGCGGGGCAAGCACAAGCCGATCTACGCGCCGCACCTGGACACCGGTGACTTCGTCGTCATCATCAACGCCGACAAGGTGGCGCTGTCGGGGAACAAGCGCGAGCAGAAGCGCGCCTACCGCCACTCGGGCTACCCGGGCGGCCTGCGGTCCATCTCCTACGGCGACCTGCTGGACAAGGACCCGCGCAAGGCCGTCGAAAAGGCGATCAAGGGAATGCTGCCGAAGAACACCCTCGGCCGCCAGATGTTCCGCAAGGTGAAGGTCTACGCCGGCCCGGAGCACCCGCACCAGGCCCAGCAGCCCGTTCCCTTCGAGATCTCGCAGGTCAAGCAGATCGCCCACTAGCAGTCCGAGCACAACAGAAAAAGCGGCCGCCGGGGCACCCGAACACGGGTCCGCCGCCCCGGCCAGAAGACGAGCAACAGGAGAGAACGTGACCGAGCAGTCCGGCATCGAAACGCCCGAGGGCGCCGACCTCGACAGCTACGAGGAAGCCCCCTCGGAGTACAGCACCGAGACCCCCGAGACCGGCGACTCCGGCCTCCTCGGCCAGCCCGTCGCGACCGGCCCCGCCGCCGGCACGGGCCGCCGCAAGCAGGCCATCGCCCGCGTCCGGATCGTGCCGGGCACCGGCAAGTGGACGATCAACGGCCGCACGCTGGACCAGTACTTCCCGAACAAGGTCCACCAGCAGATCGTGAACGAGCCGTTCGTCCTGCTCGGCCTAGAGGACCAGTACGACGTCCTCGTCCGCGTCTCCGGCGGCGGCACCACCGGCCAGGCCGGCGCGCTGCGCCTCGGCATCTCGCGCGCGCTGCAGTTCTCGAACATCGACTACCGCCCGGCGCTGAAGAAGGCCGGCTTCCTCACCCGGGACGCGCGCGTTCCCGAGCGGAAGAAGGCCGGTCTCAAGAAGGCCCGCAAGGCTCCCCAGTACAGCAAGCGCTAACCACTACCCTTGCGCAGTGGATTCGATCGCGCGGGGCTGCCGGAGTACGACTCCGGCGGCCCCGCGCGGTCTTTTCGTCTCATCGGGAGTTGAATCGTGGGTCGTCTGTTCGGGACCGATGGCGTACGCGGGCTGGCCAACCGCGACCTGACCGCTCCGCTGGCCATGAACCTGTCCGTCGCGGCGGCGCGGGTCCTGGCGGAGGCGGGCGCGTTCGAGGGGCACCGGCCGACCGCCGTGGTGGGACGCGACCCGCGCGCGTCCGGCGAGTTCCTGGAGGCCGCCGTCGTCGCCGGGCTGGCGTCCGCCGGGGTGGACGTGCTGCGGCTCGGCGTCCTGCCGACGCCCGCCGTCGCCTACCTCACGAGCGCGCTGGACGCCGACCTCGGCGTCATGCTGTCGGCCTCGCACAACCCGGCGCCCGACAACGGCATCAAGTTCTTCGACCGCAGCGGGTACAAGCTCGCCGACGAGATGGAGGACCGCGTCGAGGCCGTCCTGGACCAGGCGTGGGAGCCGCCGACCGGGGCCGGCGTCGGCCGCGTCCGGGACGCGCATGGAGCGGTCGAACAGTACGTCGCCCACCTGATCTCGACCGTGCCGGTGTCGCTGCGCGGCCTGCGCGTCGTCGTGGACTGCGCGCACGGCGCCGCCTCCGAGGTCGCGCCCGAGGCGCTGCGCCGCGCGGGCGCCGACGTCATCACGATCGGCACGGCTCCCGACGGCCTCAACATCAACGAGGGCTGCGGCTCCACGCACCTGGAGGCGCTGCGGGCGGCCGTCCTCGCGCACGGCGCGGACGCGGGCATCGCGCACGACGGCGACGCCGACCGCTGCCTGGCCGTCACCGCGTCCGGCGAGGAGGTGGACGGCGACCAGATCATGGCCGTCCTCGCGCTGGAGCTGCGCGACGCCGGACGGCTCAAGTCCGACACGGTCGTCGCGACCGTCATGTCGAACCTCGGGTTCAAGAACGCGATGCGCGAGGCGGGCATCGCGGTCGTGGAGACGGCCGTCGGCGACCGGTACGTCCTGGAGGCCATGAAGGACGGCGGGTTCGGGTTCGGCGGCGAGCAGTCCGGCCACGTCATCATGCTGGACCACGCGACGACCGGCGACGGCGTCCTCACCGGGCTGCACCTGCTGGCGGCGGTGGCGCGGCGCGGACGTCCGCTGGACGAACTGGTCAAGGCCATGACGCGGCTGCCGCAGGTGCTCGTCAACGTGCGGGACGTGGACAAGGCGCGGGCCAGGACGTCGCCGGAACTGGCCGCCGCCGTCGGCGCCGCCGAGACCGAGCTGGGCGGCGGCGGACGCGTCCTCATCCGGCCGAGCGGCACCGAGCCGATGGTGCGGGTGATGGTCGAGGCGCCGTCGCAGGACCAGGCGCGCGACGTCGCCGAGCGGCTGGCCGGAGAGGTCCGGGCCGCGCTCGGCTGACCGCCGCCGCTCAGCGCTCGGTGATCTCCAGCCGGCCGATGCGCAGGTGCTCGATCTCGACGGTGCCGGCCTCCAGCGCGCCGACCACGGCGCGCCGGACGGTCAGCCGGCCGATCGCGACCGCGCCGAACGCCACGGCGCCGAGCACCAGCGAGCCGATCGCGAGGGAACCGAGGCCGGTGCCGACGCGCAGCGCAACCCCGGTCGCGGTCGCGCCGGTCACCTCGGCGCCCGTGGCGCGCGCGCCGACGGCCCGCTCCGTGCGGACCGCCGGCCGCTCCTCGCCCTGACCTTCTGCTTCCTCGCTCATGGGTTCAACCCTAACCACGGTCAGCAGTGGTCGAGGAAGCCCTGGAGCGCGTCGTGGTCGGCCTGGGTGACCGGGAGGCGGTACTTGTCGGCGATGCCGACGTACTTGACGCCGTACATGCACTGGTACGCCTGCTGCGGCTTCCACTCGCCGGGACCCTTGTCGCTCTTGTCCCGGTTCGGTGGGCCCCAGACGGCCAGGAGGTTGCTCGGGTCGTTGGCGTACTCCTGCCGCCGGTCGGCGGGCCAGCCCGAGGCGCCCATCCGCCACGCCAGCGCGAGCGGGTAGACGTGGTCGATCTGCACCTCGGACGCCTTGGCCTTGGTGAACTCGATCGTCCGGCCGCTGTAGGGGTCCTTGAGGCGTCCCGACTGCACCTTGCACGAGCCGTCGCGCTTGATGTTCGTCAGGTCGCGGGCGAGGACGTCGTTGCGCTGGTCGCAGCCGTTGTGGTCGGTGTCCTTCCAGCGGATGCCGAACTTGGCGCGCGAGTAGCCGTCGTGGGCGCCCTGCTGCTGGATCTTCAGGCCCTTCAGCTTGGCCTTGGCGTCCGTCACCCGGTCCTTCGGGGGCGTCCAGTCCGACGACGCGGACGGGGTGCCGCCGCGCGCCTTGGGCTCGCCGGTGTCCGAACTGTTCGTACAGCCCGCCGCCAGCGCGGTCACCGCGGCCACTGCGGCGATCGTGCCGCGTTTGAGCGTTTCCGTCGCCATGCTCACCACCTTCGATCTGAGGGATGCGTTCCCGGGGGCGGGGCGCGTCATGAGACGCCGGAGAACGTCGTGGCGCAGGAGATACCCTGCCGTATCCCCGGCGCCCGGTGGGCGGCGAGGGTCAACCGGAAGGCGCAGGGGGTCGTCCGCAAGGGGTACCCGACGTTCGGCCGGACGGGGGACGCCGGGAGGCCGTGCGAGGCGTTAGGTTCGGTTCCATGCCGATCATCGCCGCGCAGGGCCTGACGATGCGGTTCCCCCGGGTGACCGCGCTGGACAGCCTCGACGTGTCCGTCGAGGCGGGCGTCGTCGGGCTGGTCGGGGCCAACGGCGCGGGCAAGTCCACGCTCATCAAGATCCTGCTCGGGCTGCTGCCGCCGACCGAGGGACGGGCGTCCGTGCTCGGCCTCGACATCGCCCGCGAGGGCGCGGCCATCCGCGAGCGCGTCGGGTTCATGCCCGAGTACGACTGCCTGCCGCCGGACGTGTCCGCGACCGAGTTCGTCGTCCACATGGCCCGGATGTGCGGGCTGCCGCCGCCCGCCGCCCGCGAGCGCGCCGCCGACGTCCTGCGGCACGTCGGGCTGTACGAGGAGCGGTACCGGCCGATCGGCGGCTACTCCACCGGCATGAAGCAGAAGGTCAAGCTCGCGCAGGCGCTCGTCCACGATCCGCGGCTCGTGTTCCTGGACGAGCCCACCAACGGCCTGGACCCGGCGGGCCGCGACGAGATGCTCGCGCTCATCCGGCGGATCGGGTCGGAGTTCGGCATCAGCGTGCTGGTCACGTCGCACCTGCTCGGCGAGTTGGAGCGCGTCTGTGACCATGTCGTGATCATCGACGGCGGGAAGCTGCTGCGGTCGCAGGCCGTGGAGTCGTTCACCGCCGTGAGCGGCGTCCTGACCGTCGAGGTGCAGGACGGCCGGGACACGCTCGGCGAGCACCTCCACGCTCAGGGCGTCGCGGTCCGTCCGGAGGGGCGCGTGCTCGTCGTGGACATCGCGGGCGAGCAGACCTACGACCTGATCCGCGACGGCGTCGCCGACCTCGGACTGCACCTCGTCCGGCTGGAGCAGCGCCGCCACCACATCGAGGACGTGTTCACCTCATGAGCACCAGCACGATCCACGACATCGGGTACCGGCATTACGACGGGCCTCGGTTGGGGCGCGGTTATCTCGTCCGGTCCCTGTACGTCCACAATGTGCGCGCCGTCTGGGGGCTCGGGCGGCCCGCGCGGGCGAAGGTCATGCCGTTCCTGCTCGCGGCGGTGATGGTCGCGCCCGCGTTCATGGACGTCGGGGCGGTCCTGCTGACGGACCGGGCGGAGGTGCTGATGCGCTACTCCGCCTATGCGATCTACCTCCAGGTGGTCGTGTCGATCTTCGTGGCGTCGCAGGCGCCGGTGCTCGCATCGCGTGAGCTGCGGTTCCACGTGGTGCCGCTGTACTTCTCGCGGCCGATCGCGCCGCTGCCGTTCGTCCTCGCCAAGTTCGCGGCGATGGTGACGGCGCTGCTGACGCTGACGGCCGTGCCGGTGATCGTCCTGTACATCGGCGGGCTCATCGCGAAGGTGCCGCATCCGCTGACGCACCTGCGGGAGTTCCTGCTGGCGCTGGTCGGCTGCGCGCTGTTCGCGCTGGTCATCGCGGCGCTCGGGATGGCGGTGGCGGTGCTGACGCCGCGCCGCGGGTTCGGGGTCGCGGCGGTGATCGCGGTGTTCCTGCTGTCCAGCGCGGTGGTGCTGCTGGTGCAGAACATCGCCGAGTTCCGGACGAACTTCTCGCTCGCGGGCAACGCCGGCTTCTTCGCCCCCTTCAACCTGGTCGACATCGTGCAGGTGCGGCTGCTCGGCGCGGAACGGACGGCCGAGGCCGTGCCGGACGGCCTCCTGTCCGGCGTTCTCGCCCTCCTCCTCTGCGCGGCCCTGGTGGCGGGCGGCGTGACCGTCCTCTACCGCCGCTTCCGGAAGGCGGGTCTCTCGTGAGCGTGCTGGAGTTGACCGGGGTTTCTCGGTGGTACGGGAACGTGGTCGCGGTCAACGGTGTGACGATGACGATCGGGCCGGGGGTGACCGGGCTGCTCGGGCCGAACGGTGCGGGCAAGTCCACGCTCATCCACATGATGGGCGGGTTCCTGGCGCCGTCGTCGGGGACGGTCACGCTGGACGGTGAGCCGATCTGGCACAACCAGGGCGTGTACCGCAAGCTCGGGCTCGTCCCCGAGCCCGAGACGGCGTACGACTTCCTCACCGGGCGGCAGTTCATCGTCGCGATGGCCAAGCTGCACAAACTGCCCGACCCGCGCGCGGCGGCGGAGCGGGCGATCGGCCGGGTGGAGATGGCGCCCGCCGCCGACCGCGCGATCGGCACCTACTCCAAGGGCATGAAGCAGCGGATCAAGATGGCGTCGGCGCTCGTCCACGACCCGCCGGTGCTGCTGCTGGACGAGCCGTTCAACGGCATGGACCCGCGCCAGCGGCTCCAGCTCATGGACCTCATCCGCGCGATGGCCGCCGAGGGCCGGACGATCCTGTTCTCGTCCCACATCCTGGAGGAGGTCGAGCGGCTCGCCGGGCACATCGAGGTGATCGTCTCCGGGCGGCACGCGGCGTCGGGGGACTTCCGGGAGATCCGGCGGCTGATGACCGACCGGCCGCACCTGTTCCTCGTCCGGTCGTCCGACGACCGGGCGCTCGCGGCGTCGATCATCGGCGACGGCGCGGCCCGCAGCGTCCGGCTCGGCAAGGAGGGCCTGGAGGTCGAGGCGGTCGACTTCGCCCGCTTCACCTGGCTCCTGCCCCGGGTGGCGCGCGACGCGGGCGTCCGGCTGTGGGAGGTCGCCCCGTCCGACGAGTCCCTCGAAAGCGTCTTCTCCTACCTAGTGGATAAACAATGAACGCGACGATCGCGGCCATGACGTATCGGGCGATGCTGGGGCGGCGGCGGGCGTTGTTGCTGCTCGGCCTGCCGCTGTTGCTGCTCGTCCTCGCGGTGGTGCTTCGGGCAACGGGCGGGGACGATCTCGACACGTCCGTCCAGGTGCTGGAGAAGCTCGCGGTCGGGACGATCCTGCCGCTGCTGGCGCTGATCGCGGGCACCGGCGTGATCGGCCCGGAGATCGACGACGGCCAGATCATGTACGTCCTGACCAAGCCGATCCCGCGCCGGACGGTCCTGCTCACCAAACTGGCCGTGGCGCTGTCGCTCGTGCTGGCGTTCGCGGTGGTGCCGGGCCTGCTGGCCGGACTGATCCTCACCGGGACGACCGCGAACGTCGCCCCCGCGTTCGGCGCGGCCCTCCTGGTCGGCGCGTTCGCCTACACGCCGGTCTTCACGGCGCTCGCGGTGTTCAGCCGCAACGCGGTCACGATCGGCCTGCTCTACGCGCTGATCTGGGAGTCGCTGCTCGGCAACTTCGCGCCCGGCGCGGGCGCCGCGTCGATCCAGCAGTGGGCGCTGGCCGTCGCGGACGCGCTGACCTCGGCATCCCAGGTGGACGCGACGGTGAAGCTCGCCGCCGCCGTTCCGCTCCTGCTCGCCGCCGCCGTCGGCGGCGCGGCCCTCGGCTCCGCCCGGCTCCGCTCCCTGACGATCACCGGCGCCGAGTGACGACGCGTTCTTCACCCGGCTTCTTCTCCCCGTTCACCTGGGCTTGACGCCGGTGCCGCCTCCGTCCGGGACCGGACGGGGGCGGGCGTTGGTGGTGGCGGGGAGATTGCATAGGCTGGCCGTCATGTGCGGAATCGTGGGCTACGTCGGCGGGCAGCCGGCACTGGACGTCGTGGTCGAGGGCCTGGCGCGCCTGGAGTACCGGGGGTACGACTCGGCGGGCGTGGCGCTGGTGACCGGCGGGGGGCTGGCGACGGCGAAGCGGGCGGGCAAGCTCGTCAACCTGCGGCAGGCGCTGGAGGAGGAACCGCCGCCCGCGGCGACGGTCGGGATGGGGCACACCCGGTGGGCGACGCACGGCGCGCCGACCGACCACAACGCCCACCCGCACACCGACTGCTCGGGGCGCGTCGCGGTCATCCACAACGGCATCATCGAGAACTTCGCGGCGCTGCGGGCGGAGCTGGAGGAGGCCGGGCACAAGCTGCGGTCCGAGACCGACACCGAGGCCGTCGCGCACCTGCTGGAGGACGAGCTGAAGGGCGGCGCGGGCCTGGCCGCCGCGCTGCGCGCCGTGTGCCGCCGGCTGGACGGCGCGTTCACGCTGGTCGTGATGTCGGCCGACGAGCCGGACGTGGTCGTCGGGGCGCGCCGCAACTCGCCGCTCGTCGTCGGCGTCGGGCGGGGCGAGAACTTCCTCGCCAGCGACGTGGCCGCGTTCATCGCCCACACCCGCGACGCGATCGAGCTGGGCCAGGACCAGATCGTGGAGCTGCGCGCGGACGGCGTGACGGTCACCGACTTCGACGGCCGTCCCGCCGAGGTCACCGAGTACCACGTCGACTGGGACGTGTCGGCCGCCGAGAAGGGCGGCTACGACTACTTCATGCTGAAGGAGATCGCCGAGCAGCCGCGCGCGGTCGCCGACACGCTGCTCGGCCGGATCGGCGCGGGCGGCCGGCTGTCGCTGGACGAGATGCGCATCCCCGACGACGCGCTCCGCGACATCGACAAGGTCGTGATCGTGGCGTGCGGGACGGCCTACCACGCGGGCCTGATCGCCAAGTACGCGATCGAGCACTGGGCGGGGCTGCCGTGCGAGGTGGAGCTGGCGCACGAGTTCCGCTACCGCGACCCGATCCTGAGCCGGTCGACGCTGGTCATCGCGATCTCCCAGTCGGGCGAGACGATGGACACGCTGATGGCCGTCCGGCACGCGCGCGAGCAGCGGGCGCGGGTGCTCGGGATCTGCAACGTCAACGGGTCGACGCTGCCGCGCGAGTGCGACGGGGTGCTGTACACGCACGCCGGGCCGGAGATCGCGGTGGCGTCCACGAAGGCGTTCCTGACGCAGCTCGTCGCGGTCTACCTCATCGCGCTGTACCTCGGGCAGGTCCGGGGGACGAAGTGGGGCGACGAGGTCACCGACATGGTCCATCTGCTGGCGGAGATGCCGGACAAGGTGGACAAGGTGCTGGAGACGATGGAGCCGGTGCGGGCGCTGGCACGGTCCCTGGCCGACCAGAACTGCGTCCTGTTCCTCGGACGGCACGTCGGGTTCCCGGTCGCGATGGAGGGTGCGCTGAAGCTCAAGGAGCTGGCGTACATGCACGCGGAGGGGTTCGCGGCGGGCGAGCTGAAGCACGGGCCGATCGCGCTGATCGAGCAGGACCTGCCGGTCGTGGTGGTGGTGCCGCCGCGCGCCCGCGAGGTGCTGCACGACAAGATCGTGTCGAACATCCAGGAGATCCGCGCCCGCGGCGCCCGGACGATCGTGATCGCGGAGGAGGGCGACACCTCGGTGCTGCCCTACGCCGACACGCTGATCAGTGTTCCGGCGGTGCCGACGCTGCTTCAGCCGCTGGTGACGACGGTCCCGTTGCAGGTGTTCGCGTGCGAGCTGGCCACCGCGAAGGGCCATGACGTGGACCAGCCCCGCAACCTGGCGAAGTCGGTCACGGTCGAATAGGGCGGACGCTCCTGTTCCGGCGGTCCGGCCGCCGGAACAGGAGCACTGTTTTTATGCCCGGTGGTCGTAGTCGCCGTTCCTGATGCTGGTCAGGAACGTATTCCAGGTGTTCGGGGTGAGGAAGAGCGCCGTCGCGGTTTCTGTCTCCGCCGTATCACGGACGCCCACGCCGGGGATAGAAAAAAGTCGCGCTACGGCGACACAAGTGTGACTTGCCCCACAACGACTGCTTGTGAGCCAGCGGACCGGGGACGGCTGTTCTTCGCGCATCCCATCTCCTCGTTCGGTTCGGCGCGAAAGAAGACGGCGTCATTGCCGGAGGAGGTTCTACCCGTGTTGAGCGGAAATCAATGCGGTTGATCTGAAATGTCGGGTCTCCGGCGCCGCGGCTCGTGGCGCGGCGGGACGAGGACCCGGCGGAGCGTCCCCGGTGAGGTCGTCATCGGGACGCCCGGATGCGCGGGGTCAGAGGTCGAAAGCGCCCGCGCGGACGCGGGACACGAAGGACGCCCAGCCCGCGGGCCGCACGGCGAGGGCCGGCGCGGCCGGTCCCTGCTTGCTGTCGCGCGCGCCGACCAGGCCGGCGGCGAGGGCCGCCACCTCGACACAGGTCGCGCTGCCGCCGCAGCGGACGCTCTTGCGCCAGGCGGTCGTCGGTGTGGTCATCTGGGCCATAAGAGTACTCCGTCGGTTTTGTCTGATTTATCCGCCGCAGCGTGGCACGCTGAAATTCTCAATTCCGGGCCGGACGTTCCCGCAAACGGAACATCCAAAAGGCGGATTAGGTGCTTGAACTTTATCAGGAGACCGCAGGTCTTCCACGCTCCGCGAGCGGGATGTGAGCTGTGCCGCTCAGTCCGCCCGGCGCCACCATTCCGTCATTTCGGCCAGCACTTCGAGCGAGTCCGGCGCGTCGAGCGCCTCGGTGCTCATGCGTTCGTAAGCCAGCCGGTAACGATGGGTCTCGGCCTCACTTGTCAGGTAACTGAAGGTGAGACTTTCGGTGTGGACCACGTCCGGGAACGGGACATAATACTGATCCGCGAATTCCAGCAGCGTGAACGACGAGCCGAGGATGCGGTGGTCGCGGTCCAGCGGCAGGACCCGCAGCGACACGTGCCGCTCGCGCGCGGCACGCGTCAGGTGCTCGATCTGCTCGGCCATCACGGCGGGCTCGTGGATGCGGCGGCGGAGCACCGACTCGTCCAGGACGACGTCCAGCGCCAGCGGACGCGGCCCGCGCAGCACCTGCTGGCGCAGCATCCGCACCTGCGTGAGCCGTTCCAGCTCGGCGGGCGGGACGGTCGCGACGACCTCCCAGCCCCGGATCACCGCCCGCGCGTACGCCTCGGTCTGGAGCAGGCCCGGGACGACCAGGTTCTCCCAGCAGTACGCGCGGCTCGCGTCCGCCTCCAGCGCGATGAGCTGGGCGTAGTCGGCGCCGATGGACGGGAAGTCCTCCCACCAGCCCTTCTCGGCGGCGTCCTCGGCGAGCGTCATCAGCTCGTCCCGCTGCGCGCCCGCGACCCCGTACAGCTCCAGCAGCGCCGCGACGTCCCCGACGCGCGCCCCGGTGCGGGCGTTCTCCAGCCGGCTCACCTTCGCGGTGGACCACGACAGCCGGACGGCGACCTCGTCCCCGGTGAGCGAGCGCCCCTCCCGCAGGCGCCGCAGCTCGATGCCGAGCCGCCGCTGGCGGACGGTGGGACCGCGGGACGAACTCATCGCTGCCGATCTCTGGGGGCGCGGTGAAACTTGCAGGGCAAATCGACGGTAGCGCACTGGCAGGGACGCGGCCAGTGCGCGTCCGGGACCGTCCGGGAACGGTCTCGGTGACCGTGACGCCCGAGTAACCCCGTGACGGACGTGATCATCGTGGCACCCTGGGTATGTGATCGTGGGAGTGGGCATCGACGTGGCGGACATCGCGCGGTTCGAGGCGTCCCTGCGGCGGACGCCCGGCCTGCTCGCGCGCCTGTTCACCGCGGACGAGCGCGTGCTGCCAGCCCGGTCGCTGGCCGCCAGGTTCGCCGCGAAGGAGGCGCTCGCCAAGGCCCTCGGCGCGCCCGGCGGGCTGCGCTGGACCGACGCCGAGATCCGCAGGGAGCCGGGCGGACGGCCCGTCCTGCACGTCACCGGGACGGTCGCGGCGGCGGCGGCCGAACGCGGCGTGACGGACTGGCACGTCTCGCTCAGCCACGACGGCGGCATCGCCACGGCGGTCGTGATCGCCGAGGCGCGGAATCCACAGGGAGCGGGGTAGGCCATGCGGTACGCGCACGAGGTGGACAAGGTCCGCGCGGCGGAGCAGGCCCTGATGGCGCGGCTGCCCGACGGCACGCTGATGGCGCGTGCGGCGGCGGGGCTCGCGGCGGTCTGCGCCCGGCTGCTGCCGCGCGTGTACGGCGCGCGGGTGGTGCTGCTCGTCGGCGGCGGCGCCAACGGCGGCGACACCCTCTACGCGGGCGCGCTGCTGGCGCGGCGCGGGGCACGGGTCGTGGCGCTGCGCGCGGGGACGTCCGTTCACGAGGGCGGCGCGGCGGCGCTGCGCGCGGCGGGCGGACGGCTCCTGCCCCCCGACGCGACCGGCGAGATCGACACCGCCGACCTGGTCATCGACGGGCTGACCGGCATCGGCGGGTCCGGCGGGCTGCGCGAGCCGCACGCGACGCTGGCCCGGCGCGCGTCGGCGGCGCCCGCGACGCTCGTGGCGTGCGACGTCCCGAGCGGCGTGGACGCCAGCACCGGCGCGGTCGCGGGCACGGCCGTCCACGCGGACGTGACCGTCACGTTCGGCACCCACAAGCCCGGCCTGATCATCGACCCGGGCGCGGCGCACTGCGGCGTCGTGGAGCTGGTCGACATCGGGCTCGGCGCCGACCTGCCCGACCCGGACGTGGTGGCGGCGCGGCCCGACGACGTCCGGCCGCCCGAGCCGGGACCCGAGTCCGACAAGTACCGGCGCGGCGTCGTCGGCGTCATCGCGGGCAGCGGAACGTTCCCGGGCGCGGCGGTGCTCGCGGCGGGCGCCGCGGTGCGCGGCGGCGCGGGCATGGTGCGGTTCGCCTCCGACGCGCACGCCGTCGAGCTGGTGCGGCAGCGCTGGCCGGAGACGGTGACGCGCGTGGTCGAGCCGGGGCCGGACGTGCTGGCGGAGATCGGCCGCGTCCAGGCGTGGGTCGTCGGGCCGGGCCTCGGCGGCGGGGAGCGGGCCGAGGCGCTGGTGGGGGCGGTGCTGGCGTCCGACGTCCCGGTGCTCGTGGACGCCGACGGCCTCAACGCGGTGTCCCGCTCGGACGCGCTGCGCCGCGCGCTGCTGTGCCGCGACGTGCCGACCGTCCTGACCCCGCACGCGGGCGAGCTGGCAAGGCTGCTGCGGGTCGACCGCGACGCGATCGAGGCGCGGCGGCTGGAGCACGCCCGCCGCGCCGCCGTGGAACTCGGCGCGACCGTGCTGCTCAAGGGGTCGACGACGCTGGTCGCCGAGCTGGACCGGCCCGTCCGCGTCAACCCGACCGGGACGGCGTGGCTGGCGACCGCCGGGACGGGCGACGTCCTGTCCGGCCTGGTCGGCGCGCTGCTGGCGGGCGGGATGGCGGCGCTGGAGGCCGCGGCGGCGGGCGCGTACCTGCACGGGCTCGCGGCGCGGCTGGCGTCCGGGCGGGAGGGCCGGGAGGCGCCGATCAGCGCGGAGGACGTGCTGCGGGCCATCCCGGACGCGTTCCGCACCCTGGACTGACGTCGAGGTAACCCCTACATGTCTTGACATGGCCGTTCGGACGGCACACTGGGGACCATGAGCAGTCCTGCACAGGCGCGTGTGGACCTCGGCGCCGTCCGCGGCAACGTGGCGCTGCTGCGCGAGCGCGCGGCGGGCGCCGAGGTGATGGCGATGGTCAAGGCCGAGGCGTACGGGCACGGCCTGGTCCCGGTGGCGCGGGCGGCGCTGGCGGGCGGCGCGACCTGGCTGGGCGTCGCGAGGGTCGCCGAGGCGCTCGCGCTGCGCTCGGCCGGGGTCACGGGCGTGCCGGTGCTGGTCGGGCTGAGCGTGCCGGGCGAGCCGTACGCCGAGGCCGTCGCGGCGGACGTGGACCTCGTCGTCGGCGCCGCGTGGATGCTGGACGAACTGGCCGCCGCAGCGCCGCGCGCGGGCCGTCCCGCCCGCGTCCACCTCAAGGCCGACACGGGCATGACGCGCGGCGGCACCGGCCCGGACGGCTGGCCCGCGCTGGTCGACGCGGTGCTCGCGGCCGAGGCGGCGGGGACGGTCGAGGTCGTCGGCGTGATGTCGCACTTCGCCTGCGCGGACGAGCCGGGGCACCCGTCGATCGCCCGGCAGCTCACCGCGTTCACCGACATGGCCGGGCACGCCGAGAAGGCGGCCGGGCGGCGGCTGGTGCGGCATCTGGCGAACTCGGCGGCGACGCTGACGCTGCCCGAGGCGCGGTTCGACGTCGTCCGGCCGGGCATCGCGATCTACGGACTGTCGCCGATCCCCGAGCGCGGCGGGTTCGGGCTGCGGCCCGCGATGACGCTGACGGCCGACGCCGCGTTGGTGAAGCGCGTCCCGGCGGGCTCAGGCGTGTCCTACGGCCACACTTTCGTGACCGAGCGTGAGACGACTCTCGCGGTCGTCCCGGCCGGATACGGCGACGGCGTGCCCCGGCACGGCTCCAACCTGCTGGAAGTCCTCGCCGCCGGGCGCCGCCGCCGCATCGCCGGACGCGTGTGCATGGACCAGTTCGTCATCGACCTCGGGGACGATGTCCTGGAGGCGGGCGACGAGGTGGTCCTGTTCGGACCCGGCGACCGGGGCGAGCCGACCGCGCAGGACTGGGCGGACGCGCTCGGCACCATCTCGTACGAGATCGTCACCCGCGTCGGGTTCCGGGTGCCCCGTGTCTACGTCGGAGGGACCGATGGCTAGCAAGCGCGCGGCGGGGAGCCGCCGCCGGAGACTGGGCGTGGCCGGTGCGGTCGCGGGCGCCGGCGCCGCCGGGATCGGCGCGGCGGTCGGGCTGCGGCGGATCGCGGTCGGCCGGGTGCGGCTGCGCCCCGACCCCGACGCCGAGGAGGAGTTCGGCCTGCGGCGCGGCACGCCGGTGCCGGTGCTCGCGCCGGACGGGCTGCCGCTGCACGTCGAGGTCGAGGGCCCCGACGACGCGCCGCTCACGATCGTCTTCTGCCACGGCTACTGCCTGAACCTGCACACCTGGCACTACCAGCGCCGGGACCTGCCGCGCCAGCTCGGCGACGGCGTCCGGTTCGTCTACTGGGACCAGCGCAGCCACGGCCGGTCCGGCCGCGCGGACCCGCTGTCGGCCACGATCGACCAGACCGGCGAGGACCTGGCGGCCGTGCTCGCCGCGACCGTCCCGTCCGGCGGCCGGGTACTGCTCGTCGGGCACTCGATGGGCACGATGACGATCATGGCGCTGGCCGCCGCGCATCCCGCGCTGTTCGCCGAGCAGGTCGCGGGCGTCGTGCTGGTCAACACGTCGGCGGGGGACCTGAAGGAGATGACGCTCGGGCTGCCGCTGGTGCTCGCGAAGCTGCTGCGTCCGATCACCCCGGGCACGCTGCGCGGCCTCGGCCGCCGCGCCGACCTCGTGGACCGGGTGCGCGGCGCGGGCGCCGACCTGGCGTTCTTCGTCACGCGGAAGATGGCCTTCGCGGACCGGTACGTCAGCCCGTCCGTGGTGGACTTCGTGGAGCAGATGATCCGCCGCACGCCGATCGACGTGATCGCCGAGTTCTACCCGACGCTGATGGACCACGACAAGACGGCGGCGCTGCCCGTCGTCGCCGGACGTCCGGCGGTCGTGCTCGTCGCCGGGGCGGACCGGTTCACCCCCGCCGCGCACGGCCGGGCGGTCGCGGCGGCGCTGGACGCGGAGCTGATCGAGATCGAGGAGGCCGGGCACGTGCTGCCGCTGGAGTTCCCGGGCGCGGTGACCGGGGCGGTGCGGCGGCTGGCCGAGCGCCTGCTCGCCGAGCCGAAGGAGCGGAGTGCGTGAGATGGACGTGACGGAGGCGCTGGCGGTCCCGACCGCCGCCGACATGCGGGCGCTCGGGATCCGGCTGGCCGGGCTGCTGCGGGCGGGCGACCTGCTCGTCCTCACCGGCGACCTCGGCGCGGGCAAGACGACCCTCACCCAGGGGATCGGCGAGGGGCTGAACGTGCGGGGGCCGATCACGTCGCCGACGTTCGTGATCGCCCGGGTGCATCCGTCGCTCGGGGACGGTCCCGCGCTCGTCCACGCCGACGCCTACCGCCTCGGCGGCGTCGCGGAGCTGGACGACCTGGACCTCGACGCGTCCCTCGCCGACGCCGTCACGGTCGTGGAGTGGGGCGAGGGGCTCGCCGAAGGTCTCGCCGACGACCGGCTGGAGGTGACGATCGCGCGCGGGCCCGCCGGGACGGACGAGGAACGCGTCGTCCGGCTGACCGGCGTGGGGGAGCGCTGGGCCGGCCAGTTTGTTGGGGAATGACAAGTCCGCCGGTCATTCTTGTCAGCGCGGGGCGATGAGGTTTCGCGTCCATGTCGTACTCTTTGCCGGAACATGGCTGGACTGCACAAATCGCATGATTTGCTGCTCGGCGGGAGCGAGGACGCGTGAACGGCGGCCAGCGCGGCGGCTATCCCGGCGCGGACGATCGGCGCCTCCAGGGCGCGGGTGATTCCGGTCCTTACGGACGGCCGTACGGGGCCCAGGAGTCCGGTCCCTATTTCGCGCCGTCCGCCCCCGCGCGGGCGACGGGCGGTTCCCGGCACGCGGCGCGGTCGTCCCGGCAGACCCGGCGCGCCGGCACGGGCAGCCACCGGGTCGCGGGCCGCCGGCGGCAGCGGGGCGGCCGGCGCGGCACGGTGATCGCCGGGATCACGGTCGGCGTCGCCGCCTGCGCGGGCGCCGCGATCGCGCTGCTGTCCGGCACGCACGTCCTGGACGGCGGCCGGGTCGGCGGCGACAGCGTGGCCGCCCGCACGCCGCTCGCCCACGCCGACCGCGCCGACGTCCCCGACGCCTGCACGGTGTTCCCGGCCGCTCTCGCGGGCCGGCTCGCGCCCGGCGCGGACCGCACGCCCGCGGACAACTACCAGGCCAGCGACCGCCAGAACCAGTGCGTCTGGGGCGCCTACACCGGCAACCGGAAGCGGCTGCTGACCGTCGAGCTGCGCGCGATCGCCCCGTCCGGCGCGGGCTCGGCCGCCGAGCGGGCCGCCGCGACGTTCCGTGCCGAGCGCACGGCCGACGAGTCCGGACGCTCCCTGGTCGACGGGCAGCGGCTGACCGGAAAGTCGCGGGTCGGCGGCCTCGGCGAGGAGAACTACGTCGTCACCAGCCAGGACTCCGGGGACGGCTCGGCGTCGGCGGTGACGAACGTCCGGGTCGGGAACCTGCTCGTGACCGTCCGCTACGGCGGGGCCGACCGGGGCCGTCCGCTGGCCGCCGCGCAGGCCGTGTCCGGCGCCGAGCAGGCCGCCCGCGCCATGATCGGCGAACTCGGCGCCCGCTGAGCGCGGACGGCGCGGGCCCCCGCTGGACTACGCTGTCCCTTCGTGCTGGTCCTGGCTTTCGACACCGCCACCGCGGCGGTCACCGTCGCGCTGTACGAGTGGGTTCCGGGCGCGGCGGTCCGCGCCCGCGCGTCGGCCGAGGCCGTGGACGCCCGCCGCCACACCGAGCTGCTGACCCCGTCCGTCCAGCGGGTGCTGGCCGAGGCGGGCGCGGCGCCCGCCGACCTCGGCGCGATCGCGGTCGGCGTCGGCCCCGGCCCCTACACGGGGCTGCGCGTCGGGCTCGTCACCGCGCGGTCGCTCGGCGAGGCGCTGCACGTGCCGGTGCACGGCGTGTGCACGCTCGACGTGATCGCGTGGGCGTCCGGCCGGACGACCCCGTTCGCCGTCGCCACCGACGCGCGCCGCAAAGAGGTCTACTGGGCCCGGTACGCGTCGGCGGGCGTCCGCGTGACCGGCCCGTCCGTCGGCCCCGCCGCCGACGTCCTGGCCGGCGCCCCCGACGGCCTGCCCGTGATCGGCGAGGGCGCGGTCCTCTACTCGGGCGTGCTCGCGGGCGCGTCCGCGCCGGACCCGCTGCGCCCGTCGGCGACGGCGCTCGCCGACCTGGTGATCGCGCGCCTGTCCGGCCGTCCCGGCCCCGAACTCCTCCCGCCCGAACCGCTCTACCTGCGCCGTCCCGACGCCGTCGCCCCGGGCCCCCGCAAAAAGGTCACGCCGCGATGAGCGCGCCTGCGGCGCGCGCCGGGCGCTGGACTGAGGAGCGGCGGGAGCTTGCGACCAGAGCGACGAGGGAAGCGCGCGGCTTGAGGCGCGTCGCGGGCGTGCGGGGAGCACGGCGCGCGCCTGCGGCGCGCGCCGGGCGCTGGACTGAGGAGTGGCGGGAGCTTGCGACCAGAGCGACGAGGGAAGCGCGCGGCTTCTCGGCGCGCCGCAGGCGGGCGGGGGACACATGAGCGGGGTGGTGTTGCGGGGGATGCGGGAGAAGGACGTGTTCGCGGTGCACGCGCTGGAGGAGGAGATCTTTCCCGAGGACGCGTGGTCGGCGGCGATGTTGAGTGCGGAGCTGGAGGGGCAGCCGGGGACGCGGCACTACCTTGTCGCGGAGATCGGCGGGGAGATCGTCGGGTATGCGGGGCTTGCGGCGGCGGGTGGGCAGGCCGACGTGCAGACCATCGGGGTGCGTGCGGACCGGCGGGGGGCGGGGGTCGGCGCCACGTTGCTCACCGCGTTGCTGGACGAGGCGGAGCGGCGGAAGTGTGAGGCCGTGTTCTTGGAGGTCCGCGCTGATAATGCGTCTGCGCAGCGGCTTTATGAGCGGTTCGGGTTTCAGCGGATCGGGCTGCGGCGGGGCTACTACCAGCCGTCCGGCGTGGACGCCGTCGTGATGAGCCGCCGCGCGGGACGGCGCGGGCCGGTCGGGTTCAGCCGGAGGGGAACATGATCATCGACTCGGAGCCGATCGTGCTCGGCATCGAGACGTCCTGCGACGAGACCGGGGTCGGGATCGTGCGGGGGACGACGCTGCTCGGCGAGTCGATCGCGTCCAGCGTCGAGCAGCACTCGCGGTTCGGCGGCGTCGTGCCCGAGGTGGCGTCGCGCGCCCACCTGGAGGCGATGACGCCGACGGTGGAGCGGGCGCTGCGCGGGGCGGGGCTGACGCTCGCCGACGTGGACGCGTTCGCCGTCACAGCGGGCCCCGGGCTGCCCGGTGCGCTGATGGTCGGGGTCGCCGCCGCGAAGGCGTACGCGCTGTCGCTCGGCCGCCCGCTGTACGGCGTCCACCACCTCGCCGCGCACGTCGCGGTGGACCAGCTCGAACACGGCCGGCTGCCCAAGCCGTGCGTGGCGCTGCTGGTGTCGGGCGGGCACTCGTCGCTGCTGCTCGTCCCGGACGTCGCGACGGACGTGCGGTCCCTCGGCGCGACCGTGGACGACGCGGCCGGCGAGGCGTTCGACAAGGTCGCCCGCGTGCTGGACCTCGGCTTCCCCGGCGGCCCGCTCATCGACCGCGAGGCGAGCAAGGGCGACCCGGCGGCGATCGCGTTCCCGCGCGGCAAGTACGCCGACGGCACCTACGACTTCTCGTTCTCCGGGCTGAAGACGGCCGTCGCGCGCTGGGTCGAGGCGCGCGAGCGCGCGGGGGAGCCGGTGCCGGTCGCGGACGTCGCCGCGTCGTTCCAGGAGGCCGTCGTGGACGTCCTGACGCACAAGGCGATCAAGGTGTGCCGCGACAACGGCGTCGGGGACCTCGTGATCGGCGGCGGCGTGGCGGCGAACTCGCGGCTGCGGGCGCTGGCGCAGGAGCGGTGCGACGCGGCGGGGGTGCGGCTGCGGATCCCGCGGCCGAAGCTGTGCACCGACAACGGCGCGATGGTCGCGGCGCTCGGCGCGGAACTGGTCGGGGCGGGGCTGGCGCCGTCCGCGCTGGACCTGCCCGCCGACTCCAGCCTGCCGATCGAGACGGTGTCGCTGTAGGTCAGCCGGTAGCGGCGGCGCCCAGGCGGGCGAGCGCGGCGCCGAGGAACGCCTCGTGCAGCAGGACGTGGGCCTCGTCCAGGACGCCGACGCCGCCGGGCAGGGCGTCCAGTGCGACCCGGACGTCCCAGTACGGGTCGTGGGCGTAGCCGCCCGAAACCTGGTCGAAGATCTCCACGAAACTGTCGGCGACGGGCAGGCCGTAGCGCAGCCCGAGGTGCAGCCGCATCACCGCGACGTCCACCGCCGCCGGGCCGCACGACACCTCCGACCAGTCCACGACGCCGCTCAGCGCGCCGAACGCCCAGAGCGTGTTGTCGGGCTGGTAGTCGCAGTGGATGAAGCGGGCCGGCGCGTCGGGGGCGCGGCCCGCGGCGATCTCGGCGGCGCGCTCCCACACGTCCGGACGGGTCGCGCGCGGGGGCGGCGCGGCGTCCTCGGCGGCGATGCGCGGGACGTAGTGCGGCATGGACGACGCGCCGCGCACCGCGTGGATCGGCAGCAGCGCCGCCGCCGTCTGGATGAGCACGACCGGCAGGTCGTTCGGAGTCGGGCGGGGCGGATGGCCCGGCAGCCGCTCCAGCAGCAGCGCGGGCGCGTCGGTGTAGGCGCCGGACGGGTCGGCGGCGACGAGCGGCGGCGCGGCCACCCCGTTGCCCGCCAGCAGGGTCAGCGCGGCGATCTCCCGCTCGGGGGAGAACTCGGCGGCGATGGCGCAGGCGTTCTCGTCGGCGGGACGGGGCCAGCGGCGCAGGACGAGCGTGCGCACCGAGCCCGCGCCCGTCTCCACGACGACCGCGTGGTTGACGTGCCCGCAGCCCGGCAGCGGCCGGATCGCGCGGACGGTCGAGCCGAGCCCGCAGCATTCCTCGATCCAGCGGAGCGTGCGCCTGCCCGGCGGGCGACGGGACGGGTCCGAGTCGGTCACGAGATCCATCAAAACGGATTCGGGCGGGCATGGGGAGTGATTTTGCGAAGACGGAACGTCACGAGCAGCACGTCACGTCGGTGAATGACTGACGAAGCCGGTCATCGCCGGGGGATTAAAGCGGAGAAAATAGGACTTGTCGGATGAACCGGCCGACTTTCTCGGTCACTCCCCACCATCGTGCCGCGGGCGCAACAGGGCCTCGGCCAGCGTGATCATCATCTCCTCCAGCGCGGCGAGCCGCTGGACGACCTCCGCGTGGTCGCCCGCCGTCCGGACGGTGGCCTCCAGTCCGGTGAACCGGCCGTCCACGCCGTCGAGCCGGCCGGTGAGCCCGGCGAGGCGCCCGTCCAGGCCGTCCAGGCGCCCGGCGACGCCCTCCATCCGCCCGGCGACGGCGTCCAGGCCCTTCTCGACGCGTCCGGCCAGATCGCCGAGGGACCGGTCGACCCGCGCGGACACCTCGCCGACCGCGTGCTCCAGCCGGTCGTTCCGGTGGCCCTGCTCGGCGAGCGCCTTGTCCAGCCGGTTGAAGCGGACCGACGACGCCTCCATCCCGCCCTGGAGCCGGTCCAGCCGCCGCGCCAGGTCCGTGACGCGCTGCGCGGCCTCGTCCACGCGGCCGATGCCGTCCTCGATCTGCGCGGCGAGCGCGGCCAGCTCCCGGTCCCGCACTTCGCGCAGCAGCCATTCCATGCCTTCGAGCCGCTGCCGGAACTCGTCCAGCACCTGGCCGTGCGAGCGCTGCTCGTAGACCTGGTCGCGCGCCGTGCGGGCGAGCAGCTCCCGCATCCGGTCGGTGACCGGCTGGCCCGCCGTGCGCGGGACGGCGTGATCGGTTTCCACCCGCTGCTCCTTCGTGCGCCGGAAATGGCTGCGCGGCCCACTGTAGGGACGGGCGGAACGGCGTTCCCCGGCCGTCCGGAAACGCTTTTCGCGCCGCCCCTGAATTCATGGGGACCGCGATACCGGAACGCGCGGAAGGATTTGCGCGGGCATGGCGCGCCGCCCGGCCCGGCTTGGCCCGCCGGACGGCTGCGAAGATCTTCGGCCTCGATGCGGGCGGGTCAGGACGTCCCGGCGGGTCCCGGCGCGAGCGGCGCGACGATCAGCGCGACCGGCGCGTCCCCGACCCGCGTCAGCACGACCGTCACCGGCGGGGCCCCGCGCGGCGCGCGGCGGGCGAAGCCGAGGTCGCGGCGCAGCCGGTCCACGTCCACGGCCGAGCCGCGCTTCTTCAGCGTCAGCGCCCCGGCGCCGCGCCGCCGCAGCTCGGCGCGCAGCCGCTTGAGCGAGAACGGCAGGACGTCCTCGACCGCGTAGGCCGCCGCGAACGGCGTCGCGTGCTCCTCGTCGGACGTGACGTAGGCGATGCGCGGATCGGCGAGCCCGCCGCCGACGAGCGCCGCGACCTCCGCGACGAGCCCCGCCCGGATCACCGCGCCGTCCGGTTCGTAGAGGAAGCGGCCGAAGTCGCGCTGCACCGGTTCCCCGAGCGCGGGGTCCGGGGTGAGCGTCGCGCCGGACGGCAGCAGCGTCGCCCGCCGCGCCGTCCCGCCCGCCAGGCCGCCCAGCCACAGCGCGGCCTCCTTCACCTCGCCGCCCACCGAGATCCACTCGGCCTCCGCGCCGTCCGGCACCGCGTCGTGCGGGACGCCCGGCGCGACCTTCACGCACGCCGCCGGGACGCGCCCCGCCAGCTCCAGGACGGTGTCCAGCGGCGGTTCGTAGGAGCGCGGATCGAAGACGCGGCCCCGCGCCGTCCGGCGTGCCGGGTCGGCGAACACCGCGCCGAAGCCGGACGGGTCGGCGCGCGTCGCGTCCCCGACGACGACGTTCGCCGCGACGCCGAACGCGGCCAGGTTGGCGCGGGCGACCTCGGCGGTCAGCGGGTCGCGTTCGACGCCCGTCCCGGCGATCCCGGCGCGGGCGCGGAACAGCAGGTCCGCGCCGATGCCGCAGCCGAGGTCCAGCACCGGGCCGGGCACCGCCGCGAACCGGCGCGCCCGGTGGACGGCGACCGCCGCGCGCGTGGACTGCTCCAGGCCGTCCGGGGTGAAGAACATGCGGGCGGCGTCCGCGCCGAACTTCGCCCGCGCCCGCTCGCGCAGCCTGACCTGCGTCAGCGCGGCGGACACCAGCTCGGGCGGGTACGCCTCGCGGAGCTTGGCGGCCGTGGCGAGCAGGCCGGATTCGGACACGTCGGCGTTCGAGGCCGCGTCCAGGACGTCCCGTCCGACGTCCGAGCGAAGCGCACGGAAACCTTCGATGTCCATGCCACAGGAACGTAGTGGGGATGTTGACGCGTCCGGGAAGGACCCATAGTTTTCATGCTTGGCACTCTCCACGGTAGAGTGCCAAGCACAGCGACAAGGTCGGTCTGGCACCCGCGACGGCAGGCCGGTCCAGGGTCGCCTCTCTGTCAACGTTGACGCCGGCTGGTGCCGGCATGCAAGCAAAGGGGAGGTCAGATCGTGACGACCGCCACCAAGGTTGTTCTCAAGCCGCTCGAAGACCGCATCGTCGTCCAGCCGCTCGAAGCCGAGACCACCACGGCCTCCGGCCTGGTCATTCCGGACACGGCCAAGGAGAAGCCCCAGGAGGGCACCGTCATCGCCGTGGGCCCGGGCCGGGTCGACGACAAGGGCGAGCGCGTGCCCGTCGACGTCAAGGTCGGCGAGGTCGTGCTGTACAGCAAGTACGGCGGCACCGAGGTCAAGTACAACGGCGAGGAGTACCTCGTCCTCTCCGCCCGCGACGTCCTCGCGGTCATCGAGAAGTAGTCACGCCGTGACCAGCCGCCCCGGTCCCGTCCCGCGAGGGGCGCGCCCGGGGCGGCTCGCGTAGCGGCACCGAGCACGGAGAGGTGGAGTTTTCCTCATGGCGAAGATCCTGGAATTCGACGAGGGCGCACGCCGGGCGCTGGAGCGCGGCGTCAACGCCCTCGCGGACGCCGTCAAGGTGACGATCGGCCCGCGCGGCCGCAACGTCGTCATCGACAAGAAGTTCGGCGCGCCGACGATCACCAACGACGGCGTGACGATCGCGCGCGAGGTGGAGCTGGAGGACCCGTACGAGAACCTGGGCGCCCAGCTCGCCAAGGAGGTCGCGACCAAGACCAACGACGTCGCCGGCGACGGCACGACGACCGCGACCGTCCTGGCGCAGGCGCTGGTCCGCGAGGGCCTGCGCAACGTCGCGGCCGGCGCGTCCCCGCTGAGCCTCAAGCGCGGCATCGACGCGGCGGCGCGGTACGTCTCCGACCAGCTCCTCAAGACGGCCCGCGAGGTCGGTGAGAAGAGCGAGATCGCGCACGTCGCGACGATCTCCGCGCAGGACGCCAAGATCGGCGAGCTGATCGCCGAGGCGTTCGACAAGGTCGGCAAGGACGGCGTCATCACGGTGGAGGAGGCCCACACGATGGGCCTCGAACTGGAGTTCACCGAGGGCCTCCAGTTCGACAAGGGCTACCTGTCGCCGCAGATGGTCACCGACACCGAGCGCATGGAGGGCGTCCTGGAGGACGCCTACGTGCTCATCGTCGACGGCAAGGTCTCCAACGTGCAGGAGTTCCTGCCGATCGCGGAGAAGGTCGCCCAGACCAAGAAGCCGCTGCTGGTCGTCGCCGAGGACGTCGAGGGCGAGGCCCTGGCGCTGCTGGTCGCCAACAAGATCCGCGGGACGTTCACGTCCATCGCGGTGAAGGCGCCCGGCTTCGGCGACCGCCGCAAGGCGATGCTCGGCGACATGGCCGTCCTGACCGGCGGCCAGGTCATCTCCGAGCAGATCGGCCTGAAGCTCGACGGTGTCGAGCTGGAGCACCTCGGCCGCGCCCGCCGCGTCACGGTCACCAAGGACGCCACCACGATCGTGGACGGCGCCGGTTCGGCCGACGACATCCACGGCCGGGTCGCGCAGATCAAGGTCGAGATCGAGAACAGCGACTCCGACTGGGACCGCGAGAAGCTCCAGGAGCGTCTGGCCAAGCTGTCGGGCGGCGTGTGCGTGCTCCGCGTCGGCGCGGCCACCGAGGTCGAGCTGAAGGAGAAGAAGCACCGCCTGGAGGACGCCATCTCGGCGACCCGCGCGGCCATCGAGGAGGGCATCGTCTCGGGCGGCGGCTCGGCGCTGGTCCACCTGGCCAAGGCCGACTTCGACGCGCTCGGCCTGTCGGGCGACGAGGCCACCGGCGCGGAGGCCCTGCGCCGCGCGCTGGTCGAGCCGCTGCGCTGGATCTCCGAGAACGCGGGCCAGGAGGGCTACGTCGTGGTCTCCAAGGTCCGCGAGCTGGACGCGGGCCACGGCTTCAACGCCGCGACCGGCGAGTACGGCGACCTGGTGGCGCAGGGCGTCATCGACCCGGTGAAGGTGACGCGTTCGGCCGTCACCAACGCCGCGTCGATCGCCGGGATGCTGCTCACCACCGAGGCGCTCGTGGTGGAGAAGCCGGCCGAGTCCGAGGAGGCCACTGGCGGCCACGGGCACGGTCACGGGCACGGTCACTGACCAGGTTCTGAACCCGGTTCAGGAACGGGGCCTCCGCTTTTCGGGCGGAGGTCCCGTCGTTTTCGGCCCGCCGTTCCGCACAGTGCGGCGCGAGGCGGCGACTATGCGTGATTTTTAGTATTCTTCCGCGGCACTGTGACCATTCCGTTGTCGACGAGCGGGGCGACAGGCCCCTCCCGGCTGGGCATCATCATCCATGTGACCGAGGGATGCATCGCCGGGACCACGTCCACGAGCGTCACCGGGCCCTCGGGGGGGCCGCCGGTTCCTCCGCCCCGGGGCGCGGCGCGCGTCCGGCTGCTGCGCGCCGCCGCCGAGCACCGCGCCGACGAGTCGGACATGCGCGCCCTGACACGGCTGGCCGTCGAGGGCGACGAGGGCGCGATCGAGGCCCTGATCGGCCAGGTCCGGCCGATGATCGTCCGCTACTGCCGCGCGCGGCTCGGCCGGATCTCCGGCCAGTACCACATCGCCGACGACGTGGCGCAGGAAGTCTGCATCGCCGTTCTGTCGGCTTTGCCCAGGTACCGGGACATGGGACGGCCCTTCGCGTCGTTCGTCTTCGGCATCGCCGCGCACAAGATCGCCGACGCGATGCGCAGCGCCGTCCGCGCCGCCGTGCCCACCGCCGACCTTCCCGACGGCCCGGACGAACGGCCAGGTCCGGAAGAGACGGTGGTGCGCAACATCGAGGCCGAACGGGCCCGTGACCTGCTGACCCGGCTGCCCGACCACCAGCGGGAGCTGGTCCTGCTGCGGGTGGTGGCCGGGCTGTCGGCGGAAGAGACCGGTAATGTTCTGGGCATGTCCGCGGGGGCGGTACGGGTGGCCCAGCATCGGGCGCTCACCCGGCTGCGGGCGATGGCCAGAGAGGAGTCGATCGCTTGACGGGACGGAGCCCTGGCGCCCCGGATCCGCCCGAGCCCCCGAGTTCCGGATTCCCGGGCGCGCGTCGTGCGCCCGGCGGCGTCGTGATCCAGCTCGCCGGCACCGAGGCGGCCGAGATGGCGCGCACCGACGCCCTGCTCGACGCGCTCGCCGGCGGGTCCGCGGGCGATCTCGCGGCCTTCGACGACCCCGCCGTGCGGCTGCTCGGCGCGCTCGTCGCCGACGTGACCGGGCAACCGCCGCTCCAGGCCGTGCCGGATCCGTCCGCGGTCGACCAGTCCGCGCAGGCGCCGAGCGTCCAGGAGGTGTTCCCGGAGCTGTTCGCGGGAGCCGAGCCCGGTGCGGACCCGCTGGACGTCCTCGGGCCGCTGCCGGACCCGCCGCGCGACGGCGCGGTGCCGTCCCGGCGGCCGGAACGGGCGGACGGGCCGTCCCCCGACGGCGCGGCCGACGGCGACGACGGGGAGCGCGCGAAGGACCCTGCCGTCGTGGAACCGGTGGACCTGCGCCGGCGACGGCGCGGCGGGCCGAGCGCGATCGTGGCGTTCGGCGTCGCGACGACCCTGCTGGCGAGCACCGGCGTGGCGGCGGCGGCCGGACGGCTCACGCTCGAACACGGCTTCGTGCCCGTCATCACGGGCGAGGCGCCGCACCGGACGACGGCGGGCGCGGCCCCCGGCGACAGCGTGGCCGGGACGATCAAGCTCGGGGTGCCGCCGCAGCCGGACCGGCCGCCGCGGACGCTGCCGCGCAAGCCCGCCCGGCCGAACCCCAAGGGCGGGGCGCCCGACCCGGTCGGCGGCCTGCGCGACGGCCTGGGCGGACTGCTGAACCCGCGTCCGTCCCGCAAGCGCGACCAGCGCGTCGAGCCGCCGCCCATCGTGCGCGACCCGATCGGGACGGTCGACGACCTGCGCCGCCAGTTGCAGCGCGGCCTCGGGCTGCCCGAGTTCCCGTGACGTGTCCCGGCCGGCCCACGCGGCCGGCCGGGAAACACCACGTCAGGCGTGCCGCGTCAGGCGTGCGTGCCGCGTCGGACAGGCCGCGTCAGGACAGGCCGCGTCAGGACAGGCCGCGTCAGGACAGGCCGCGTCAGGACAGGCCGCGTCAGGACAGGCCGCGTCAGGACAGGCCGCGTCAGGACAGGCCATGTCAGGCGTGCCGCGTGGGGACAGGCTGCGTCGGGACAGGCCGAGTCGGGCGTGTGCCGTGTCGTCCGCGTGTCGCGTCGGGACGGGGCGTGTCAGGGCGTGTCGCGTCCCTCTTCGCTGTCGATCACGCCGTCCACGTAGCCGCGCGCGTACTCCCAGCTCACGTAGTCGACGGGGTCGGGGGACAGGGCGGGCTCGTGGACGCGCGGCAGCCCGCGGTCCAGCAGGTGGCGCAGGTTGCCGTGCAGGAGCTCCCAGTCGATGTAATGGGTCTTGCCGCAGTCGCCGCACTCCACGGTGAGGCCCCGCACGCCGAGGGGTTCCAGCAGCGCGCGGAACACCTCCAGGTCGGCGAGGTCGGCGAGGACGTCCTCCCGCTCGGTCAGGCTGAGCGGGGCCGTGTCGCCGCCGGGGTCGCCGAGCGAGGCGGCCGGGTCCTCCGGGTCGCCGGCGAACGGGTCGGGCGGAGCGTCGTCATGCACCCCACCACGCTAACCCGACCGACCCCTCCCGGCGCACCCCCCGGCGTGTTTCCGGACGCGAACGATTTTCGGATCGTGCGGCCCCGGAACGCCGGGAATGCGCCTTCCGATGCCCGTGTTGCCCCCCGAAACGGGCTTTCCCGATGTCGCGAAGGCCACTCGGGCGGCTCGGCGAACGCGGGGCCGAGTCGCCGGGAACGTCCTACGATGTGGGGTAGCCGCCGTGACCTGGCCCGATGCCCGCCGCCGCGCGTCGCTCTCCCGCGCCGTGCCGGGTCGCCGCGAGGCACCACCCCACCGCCGCCTACGGGAAGGTCGTCATGAACACGCCAGCCGAGCCCACCCCGATCCTCCCGCCGGGTCTGACGTTCGACGACGTCCTCCTGCTCCCCGGCTACTCCGACCTGCAGCCCGGCGAGGCCGACACCACGACCCGGCTGACGCGCGAGATCGAACTGCGGATCCCGCTGGCGTCGGCCGCGATGGACACCGTCACCGAGGCGCGCACCGCCGTGGCGATGGCCCGCCAGGGCGGCATCGGCGTCCTGCACCGCAACATGTCGATCGAGGAGCAGGCCGCGCACGCCGACCGCGTCAAGCGCTCCGAGGCCGGGATGATCACCAACCCGGTGACGTGCCTGCCCGACGCGACGCTCGCCGACGTCGAGGAGCTGTGCGCCCGGTACCGCATCTCGGGCGTCCCGGTCACGGACGTGCGGGGCGTGCTCGTCGGGATCGTGACCAACCGGGACATGCGGTTCGAGACGGACCTGACGCGTCCGGTGCGCGAGGTCATGACCGCGATGCCGCTGATCACCGCGCCGGTGGACGTGTCCCGCGACGAGGCGTTCCGGCTGCTGGCCGGGCACAAGATCGAGAAACTGCCGCTGGTGGACGCCGACGGACGCCTGCGCGGCCTCATCACCGTCAAGGACTTCACCAAGAGCGAGCAATATCCCCTCGCCACCAAGGACGCCGACGGACGGCTGCTCGTCGCCGCCGCCGTGGGTGTCGGCGAGGACGCGCTGCGCCGCGCCGCCGCGCTGGTCGAGGCGGGCACCGACGTGATCATCGTGGACGTCGCGCAGGGCCACTCCAAGGGCGTCGCCGACACGATCGCGGCGATCAAGGCCAACAGCCGCGCCCAGGTCGTCGGCGGCAACGTCGCGACCTACGCGGGCGCGAAGTCGCTGGTCGAGGCGGGCGCGGACGCGGTCAAGGTCGGCGTCGGGCCCGGCTCGATCTGCACCACGCGGGTCGTCGCCGGGGTGGGCGTGCCGCAGATCACCGCGATCGTGGAGGCGTCCCGGGCGGGCCGCGAGGGCGGCGTCCCGATCATCGGCGACGGCGGCCTCCAGTACTCCGGCGACATCGCCAAGGCGATCGTCGCGGGCGCGGACACGGTCATGCTCGGCAGCCTGCTCGCCGGAGTGGAGGAGTCGCCCGGCGAGCTGATCTTCGTCCACGGCAAGCAGTACAAGTCCTACCGGGGCATGGGGTCGCTCGGCGCGATGCGCAACCGCGAGCGTGGCGGGTCGTCGTTCTCCAAGGACCGCTACGCCCAGGCCGGCGTCGAGGCCGAGGAGAAGCTGATTCCCGAGGGCGTCGAGGGCCAGGTGCCCTACCGGGGGCCGCTGTCCAACGTCGCGCACCAGCTCGTCGGCGGCCTGCACCAGTCGATGTGGTACGCGGGCACCCGGACGATCCCCGAACTCCAGCGGCGGGGGCAGCTCATGCAGATCACGTCCGCGGGCCTCAAGGAGAGCCACCCGCACGACATCCAGATGACGGTCGAGGCCCCCAATTACCAGGGCCGCTGACCTGACATAGGCTCTGCGGGGCCTTTGGATCGGCCGCCGGGCGGGAATGGCTCCGCCCGGAACCCCGCACGGGAAGAGGGATAGAGGGCAGTGGCTGCTGAGGTGGAGATCGGGCGCGGCAAGAGCGGACGCCGGGCGTACCGGTTCGACGACATCGGCATCGTGCCGTCCCGGCGCACGCGCGACCCCGAGGAGGTCAGCGTCGCCTGGCAGATCGACGCCTACCGGTTCGAGATGCCGATCCTGGTCGCGCCGATGGACAGCGTCGTCAGCCCGGCCACCGCGATCGCCGTCGGGCGGCACGGCGGGCTCGGCGTCCTGGACCTCGAAGGGCTGTGGACGCGGTACGAGAACCCCGAGCCGCTGCTCGCCGAGATCGCGTCCCTGGACGACACCCGCGCCACGCAGCGGCTCCAGGAGATCTACGGGGCGCCGATCCGCGAGGAGCTGATCGGCCGCCGCATCGAGGAGATCCGGTCGGCGGGCGTGACGGTCGCGGCGGCGCTGTCGCCGCAGCGCACGGCGCAGTTCCACAAGGCCGTCATCGACGCGGGCGTGGACCTGTTCGTCATCCGGGGGACGACCGTGTCGGCCGAGCACGTGTCCTCGCGGGCCGAGCCGCTGAACCTCAAGCAGTTCATCTACGACCTGGACGTCCCGGTGATCGTCGGCGGCTGCTCGACGTACACGGCCGCGCTGCACCTCATGCGGACGGGCGCGGCGGGCGTCCTCGTCGGCTTCGGCGGCGGGTCGGGCCACACGACCCGCACGGTGCTCGGCGTGGCGGTGCCGATGGCGACGGCCGTCGCGGACGTCGCCGCCGCCCGCCGCGACTACATGGACGAGTCCGGCGGCCGGTACGTCCACGTCATCGCCGACGGCGGCATGACCAACAGCGGCGACATCGCCAAGGCGTTCGCGTGCGGCTCCGACGCCGTCATGGTCGGCTCACCGTTCGCGCGCGCCACCGAGGCGCCCGGACGCGGCTACCACTGGGGCAGCGAGGCGCACCACCCGGACGTCCCGCGCGGCACCCGCCTGGACCTCGGCACGATCGGCACGATGGACCAGATCCTGCACGGCCCGTCCCGCGTGGCCGACGGCTCGATGAACCTGATCGGCTCGCTGCGCCGCGCGATGGCGACGTCCGGGTACACCGAGCTGAAGGAGTTCCAGCGCGTCCAGGTCGTCGTCGCGCCGCGTTAGGCGGTGGCCTTGGCCTGGATGCCGGGCTGGAGGTAGGGGGCGATCTTGGCGTACGGGACGGGGTCGCTCCACAGGCGGTAGCCGCACTCGCCGGAGTTCGCGAAGCCGAAGCGCACGCCCGCTCTCGTGAGGAGGGCGGGCAGGCCGGTCGAGCCGAACTGCTCCGGGACGGTGCCGGTGGGGTAGTCCCCGGCCAGGGACGGGACGCAGTGGCCCGGCTCGGGGTAGTCCGGCGTGCTGGACGGCATCGGTGGGACCAGCGGTGAGAGCCGAGTGATGCCCGCTCTCGTCAGGGTGCTCGGGAGCAGGACGTCCTTGGTGGGCAGCGTCCTGCCGGTGGCCAGGTCCACGGTGACGACGACGGGCTCGTAGTCGTGGCCGCCGCCCGCGTTGACGGGGTTGGCGACCATGTAGCCGACGGACAGGAGCTTCGGGCCGCGCACGCCGATCTCGGTGGAGATCGTGAGGGTCATGCGCTCCGGCGAGGTGGTGGGCAGCGTGCGCTGCCGGGCGATGAAGTCCGGTCCCTGGCCCGGGGCGTTCGCGTGCTGGGCGTAGCGGGCGATGGCGTCGTCCACGGGCTTGCGCAATGCGGCGTTCACCTTGCGCGCGACGGCCGGGTCCTTCACGTTGCTGACGGTCACGTATTGCGCTTTGTCCACCACCAGGCCGTTCTGGTTGTTGACCAGGGACGTGGACGCGACCTGGAGCGCGATCGGGCGGGGCGGGGGCGGGTCGGACTGGGCCGCCTCGTAGGCCGCGACGCCGCCGCCCGCGACGGCCGCCGCGCCGACGACGGCCGCGACGACCTTCACGCCGCCCGCCTTGGCGAGGAAGCCCGCGCCCGTCTGCGCCGCCCCGCTGCCCGCCGAACCCGCCGCGCCCGCACCGGCCGAGCCCGCGCCGGCGGAACCCGCCGCGCCGGCACCGGCCGAGCCCGCCGCGCCTGCCGCGCCGGCTGAGCCCGCGCCGGCGGCGCCGGACAGGCCCGCGGCGGCGAGCGGGAACAGGGCGGCGAGCGCGGCGGCGGCCACGGCGGCGGCGCGCAGGCCGCGCTGCTCCCAGTCCGTCCCGTAGGCGCGGCGGGCCGCGTCCTCCAGTTCGGCGACGAACGCCGCCGCGCCCGGCGGGCGCCGCGCCGCCTCCTTGGCCATGCCGTGCGCGACGAGCGGACGCAGCGGTTCGGGGACGTCCTCCAGCGGCACCGGCGCGGTCCCGTGCTGCGCCATCAGCGCCGCCCCCGACGCCTCGAACGGCCGGTGCCCGGTGACGCACTCGTAGAACACGCAGGTCGCGGCGTACACGTCCGTGGCCGGGCTCGCGGGGTGCCGGTTCCACTGCTCGGGCGCCATGTAGAACGGCGTGCCCGACCCCGACGCGGCGCCGGACGGCGTGGCGATGCCGAAGTCGATGAGCTTGCTGCGCCCGTCCGCGAGCACCATCACGTTCGCGGGCTTGTAGTCGCGGTGGACGACCCCGACGGCGTGCGCGGCGGCGAGCCCGAGCAGCGACCCCTTGAGGACGGTCAGCGCCGCCTCGGGCTCCAGCGCGCCGTGCCGGACGAGGATCTCCTTGAGCGACGCGCCGTCCACGGCCTCCATGACGAGCGCCGCGCCGTCCTCGTTCTCCACGAGCCGGTACAGGCGCGTGACGTGCGGGCTGGTGACGCGGCCGAGCATCCGCGCCTCGTGGCGGAAGCCCTCGCGGTCCCCGGCGGTGGCGGCGGCGGTCAGGTACTTGATCGCGACGGGCGTGCCGTCCCCGGCGTGGCGGGCGAGGACGACCCGGCCCTGCGCGCCCCGGCCCAGCTCGCGCACCTCGTCGAAGTCGGGGATCCGCCAGTCCGTCATGCCGCTCCTTCGTTCACCGGCGGCTGCCATCATGGCCGTCGTGTCCGCCGAACGTGGTGAATTGTCCACTGTGCGGAAGGTGGACGCCTACCTACCGCTGGGTAGGTACCGGGCCGAGTGACGCCTACGGGGAGACTTCACTATGACGGGATCACCGGTGAGCGGGCTGGGCAGCGCACGGCTCGGCCCCGCCGAGCGGGCGGCGGCGCTGGAGCGGATGGCGAGCGGCGAGGAGTTCGACGTCGTCGTGGTCGGCGCGGGGATCGTCGGCGCGGGCGCGGCGCTGGACGCGGCGACGCGCGGGCTGTCGGTCGCGGTCGTGGAGGCGCGGGACTTCGCGTCCGGGACGTCCTCGCGGTCGTCCAAGCTGATCCACGGCGGGCTGCGCTATCTGGAGCAGTTCAATTTCGACCTCGTCCGGGAGGCGCTGACCGAACGCGGCCTGCTGCTCCAGCGGATCGCGCCGCACTTGGTGCGCCCGGTGCCGTTCCTGCTGCCGACGACGCACCGCGTCTGGGAGCGCGGCTACTTCGGCGCCGGGGTCGCGCTGTACGACGCGCTGGCGTTCCAGATGGGCAGCACGCGCGGCGTCCCGCACCACCGGCACCTGACGCGGCGCGGCGCGCTGCGGCTGGCGCCGTCGCTGCGCAAGGACGCGTTCACCGGCGCGATCCAGCTCTGGGACGCGCAGGTGGACGACGCCCGCTTCGTCATGACCGCGCTGCGGACGGCGGCGCAGTTCGGCGCGCGGATCGCGTCCCGCACCCAGTGCGTCGGGTTCCTGCGCGAGGGCGAGCGGGTCACCGGCCTGCGGATCCGCGACCTGGAGAGCGACGCGGTGAGCGAGGTGCGCGCCAAGCAGGTCGTCAACGCGACCGGGGTGTGGACGGACGAGATCCAGCAGCTCGTCGGGGGGCGCGGGCGGATCCACGTGAAGGCGTCCAAGGGGATCCACCTGGTCGTCCCGAAGGACCGGATCCACTCGGCGACCGGGATCCTGCTGCGCACCGAGAAGTCCGTGCTGTTCGTCATCCCGTGGGGCCGCCACTGGATCATCGGGACGACCGACACCGCGTGGGACCTGGACCTCGCGCACCCGGCCGCGTCCCGCGCCGACATCGACTACGTCCTGGAGCACGTGAACACCGTGCTCAACACGCCGCTGACGCACGACGACGTCGAGGGCGTCTACGCGGGGCTGCGCCCGCTGCTGCGCGGGGAGCGGGAGGAGACGTCGCAGCTCTCCCGCGAGCACGTCGTCGCGCACCCGGTGCCGGGGCTGGTGCTCGTCGCGGGCGGCAAGTACACGACGTACCGGGTGATGGCCAAGGACGCGATCGACGCGGTGGCGCACGGCCTGGACGGCAAGGTCGCCGAGTCCTGCACCGACCGGGTCGCGCTCGTCGGCGGCGAGGGCTTCCCGGCGATGTGGAACTCCCGGCACCGGCTCGCCGCGCGCTCGGGCCTGCACGTCGCGCGGATCGAGCACCTGCTGCGCCGCTACGGGACGCTCGTGGACGACCTGCTCGCGATGGTCGCCGAGCGGCCCGACCTCGGCCGGCCGCTGACCGGCGCGGACGACTACCTGCGCGCCGAGATCGTCTACGCGGCGTCGCACGAGGGGGCGCGGCACCTGAACGACGTCCTCGCGCGGCGGACGCGGATCTCCATCGAGACGTGGGACCGGGGCGTGGGCGTGGCGGAGGAGGCGGCGGACCTGGTCGCGCCCGTCCTCGGCTGGTCCGCCGCGCAGCGCGACCGGGAGATCGAGTACTACCGCAAGCGGATCGAGGCCGAGCGGGCGTCGCAGTCGCAGGACGGCGACCACGAGGCGTCCGCGTCGCGGCGCGGCGCTCCGGACATCGTCCCGACGCTCTGACGTTTCCCGGTCGCAGTCCGTGGCCGTTTCACCCTGACATTTCCCGCAGAGTCATGGACTCGTGTGAAATATGTGACCGGAACTGTCTTGCGGCGCTCTCGGTGGTAACGTCCGTCTCCTTGTCGGGGGACGAGACGTACTGAACTGAGCGAAGGGGTCGCGCGTGCGGGGGTTGTCCATCGTCGCCGGAGGACTGCTGGCCGGAGCCGGGCTGATCGTGCTGGAGCTGGCCGCCGCGGGCGGCGCTTCGGCGGCCGTCCCGGCGAAGCCGAGGCCGATGTCGCTGAAGCCCGCGACGACGCCGTGGGCCGTCAAGCGCACGTACGTCCCCCAGGGGCCGCTGTTCAACAACCCGACCGGGAACACCGACCAGGCCGGGTCGCTCGACCTCTACCTCAAGCGGCTGATCCGGAACACGCCGAAGGGCGCCGAGATCGACGTCGCGCTGTTCCGGCTCCAGACGACGGGCATGGCGAACGCGCTGGTCGACGCGCGCAAGCGCGGGGTGAACGTCCGGATCGTCCTGGACAACGACAGCCTCAGCAAGCGGCCGGAGAACTACGCGCTGCTGAAGAAGAACCTCGGCACGGACATGTCCAAGGCGTCCTGGATCACGGTGTGCCCGAAGAACGAGGGCTGCATCGCGCGGACGTCGTCGTCCGGCCAGTGGGCGAAGAACCACAACAAGTTCTACGTCTTCTCGAAGACGTACGACTCGAAGAACGTCGTGGTGCAGACGTCCGGGAATGCCACGGGCGGCATGTACAACCAGTTCAACGACGCTTACACGATGACCGATACGGCGCTGCACAACGCCTACCGGACGTACTTCTACGACCTGTCCCGCAAGAAGGCCGACCCGAACTACTGGCGGACGATCAAGTCGGGGTCCCGGTCGGTGAGCTTCTACCCCAAGTCGTCCCAGCCGGACCCGATCGTCGCGACGCTCCAGATGGTCACCTGCACGCCGGGGACGAAGATCGGGCTGTCCAGCGGCCTGTTCACCCGCAAGGGCGTCGCGGACCAGCTCGCGTGGATGGACGCGCAGGGCTGCGACGTCCGGATCGCCAGCGGCAGCCTCGGCGAGGACGTCGAGCAGGTCCTCAGCAGGAGCAGGGCGAAGGTGCGGTTCTTCCGCGCCAGCAGCTCGCACCCGGCGCACTCCAAGTACCTGCTGATCGACGGGACCTACGGCGGGCGGCAGCGCAAGCTCGTCCTGACGGGCAGCCACAGCTACACCTACGACGCGCTGCGGCGCAACGACGAGGCCGTCCTGACGCTGGACGACGCCAAGACCTACGCCGCCTACGCCGCGAACTTCGACAAGGTGTTCAAGTCGGCGGACGGTGAGCTGGCGGTCGGCAAGCTCGTCCAGCCGCAGATCGTCCCGAACGGCACGCTGGACGACGACAACCCGGTGCCGTCCGTCGGCATCCGGTCGGTGACGCCGCCGGAGGAGCGCCCGGTGCCCGAGGCGACGCTGCCGCCGCTCACCGAGCAGCCCGACGACGGCCCCACCGCCCTCCCCACCCGCTGACGGGCCGGTCCGGGCGCGAGAACTCCCGCGCTCGGCCACGGCCTCACCGCCCGGCGCTCTCCGGGCCGACGTCAGAGGAGGCGGACGGCGCGGTCGTACAGGTCGGCGGGGACGCGGTCGGGGTCCATGAGGTGCTGGAACGCCAGGCCGATGTCCAGCGCGACGGCGAGCGCGGCGCGGGCGGCGGCGTCGCCCGCCGGGCCGTCGCCGGGCAGGCCCTCGGCGAGGCGGGTGCGGTGCTCGGCCCACCAGTCGGCCACGCGCCAGCCCGCCGCGTAGTCGCGCATCCCGTACAGCCAGAACTCCACGAGCAGCAGCGCGAGCAGGCGTCCGTCGGCGCAGCCGTCGTCGCAGTGGTGCGCGTCCTCGGCGAGCCGCGCGCACAGCGGCAGGGCGTCCCGCAGGACGGTCGCGGACGCGTCGGTACACCGTTCCATCAGCGCGAGCACGAGATCGGTCTTGCCGGTGAAGTTGGAGTACACCGCGCCCTTGGTCAGGCCCGCCGCCGCCGCGATGTCGTCCAGGGACGCGCCGTGGATGCCGCGCTCGGCCCACAGCCGTCCGGCCGCCGCGAGCAGCGCCGTGCGGGTCTCCTCGCGGCGGTCGCGGCGGGCGGCGCCGGGACGGCCGGCCGCGCGGGGCGCCCGGCCCCGTCCGCGGGCGCTCGGCGCGGCGGCGCGCGAGCGGCCGTTCGGACGGCCGTTCGGGGCGTCGATCATGCTGGGGTCCCTCCCTGTCGGCCGCCGGTGCTCCGGCCGGACGGGCGGGCGGGGGACGTCCGGCGGCGCGGCGCGGCGGCGGCGCCTGGCTCTGCTCCGTCCCCGGCTTACACCCTGACCGGTGAGTCAAGCGGAGGGTTGCCCAACTCGGTCATGCTGGAACGTTCCGCAACTGTCGGCACGGAAAGAATCCGATAACTGACGGAAAGTAACTCGTTACCTGTGGGTAGCGTCCTATGGTCACCTGGTCATACTCTGCCTTCATGGCATCTTCGACGGGCCTCGCCAAAGGCGTGACAGAGCACAGGCTCCCCCAGAGCGTCGTCGAGCGGCTGGCCTCGCACGTCGCCTCCGGCGGTGCCGAGACCGTGACGATCCCCACCCCCTTCACCGGCGAGCCGCTGGCCACGGTGCCGGTCTCCAGCGCGGACGACGTCCGCCTCGCCTACGAGCGCGCCCGCAAGGCGCAGCGCGCCTGGGCGGAGCTGACGCCCGCGCAGCGCGCCAAGCCCTTCCTGCGCCTCGCCGACGCCATCGTGGACCGCCGCGAGGAGATCCTGGACGTCCTCCAGCTCGAAACGGGCAAGGCGCGCCGCCACGCCCTCGAAGAGTTCCTCGACGTCGCCCTCTGCTCGCTCTACTACGCCCGCCGCGCGCCGAAGCTGCTGAAGCCGCACCGCCGCCAGGGCATGGTCCCGGGTCTCACGCGCGTCCGGGAGCTGCGCCACCCGAAGGGCGTCGTCGGCCTGATCTCGCCGTGGAACTACCCGCTCGTGCTCGGCACCAGCGACATCGCGCCCGCGCTCATGGCGGGCAACGCGGTGATCCACAAGCCCGACACCCAGACGTGCCTGACGAGCCTGTGGGTCCTGGACCTGCTCGTCGAGCTGGGCCTGCCGCGCGACCTGTGGCAGATCGTCATCGGCGACCCCGCCGAGATCGGCGACCCGCTCATCGACAACGCCGACTACGTGTCGTTCACCGGCTCCACCCGGGGCGGCAAGGCGATCGCGGCCAAGGTCGCGCCGCGCCTGGTGAACTACTCGCTCGAACTCGGCGGCAAGAACCCGATGATCGTCCTCGCGGACGCCGACGTCGAGCGCACCGCCCGCGGAGCCCTGCGCGCCTGCTTCACCAACGCGGGCCAGCTCTGCATCTCGATCGAGCGGCTGTACGTCCACGAGGACATCTACGACCGGTTCGTCCCGCGCTTCGCCGAACTGGCCGGGAACATGAAGCTCGGCAGCGCGCTGGACTACTCCGCCGAGATGGGCTCGCTCACCTACCCGCGCCAGCTCGAAGCGGTCACCGCGCACGTCGCGCAGGCCGTCGAGGAGGGCGCGACCGTGCTGGCGGGCGGCAAGGCCCGGCCGGACATCGGGCCGCTGTTCTACGAGCCGACCGTCCTCGCCGACGTCACCGGCGCGATGGACCTGTGCGCGAACGAGACGTTCGGGCCGGTCGTCGCGGTCTACAAGTTCCGGGACGAGGACGAGGTCGTCGCCCGCGCCAACGACACCGAGTACGGCCTCAACGCGTCGGTCTGGACGAAGGACGTCGCGCACGGCCGCCGGCTCGCCGCGCGCCTCCAGGCCGGGACGGTCAACGTCAACGACGGCTACGGCGCCGCCTACGCGTCCTACGACGCGCCGATGGGCGGGTTCAAGCAGTCCGGCGTCGGACGGCGGCACGGGACGGAGGGCCTGCTGAAGTTCACCGAGGTCCAGACCGTCGCGAGCCAGCACTACATGGACCTGGAACCGCCGGGCTCGATGAGCTACGCGACGTTCGCCGGGCTGATGGCGCGCGGCGTGAAGCTCATGAAGACGCTGAGGATCAAGTAGGGCGCATGGATTTCGACGTTCTGGTCGTCGGCTCGGGGTTCGGCGGCAGCGTGACCGCGCTGCGGCTGACCGAGAAGGGCTACAAGGTCGGCGTGATCGAGGCGGGCCGCCGCTTCGACGCCGGCCCGGACGCGGCGCCCGGCGCCCGCCATCCCGGGCTGCCCGAGACCAACTGGCGGGTGGCCCGCTACATCTGGGCGCCCGCGCTCGGCCTCACCGGGATGCAGCGCATCCACCTGATCCGGGGGGCCAAGTCCAGCCGGGTCATGGTGCTGGCGGGGGCGGGCGTCGGCGGCGGGTCGCTGAACTACGCCAACACGCTGTACGTCCCGCCGGACCCGTTCTTCAAGGACCGGCAGTGGGCCCACATCACGGACTGGAAGGCCGAGCTGGCGCCGTACTACGACCAGGCGCGGCGGATGCTCGGGGTCGTCCAGAACCCGACGATCACGGCGGCGGACGAGGCCATGCGGAACGTCGCCGAGCGGATGGGCAAGGGCGACACATTCGTCCGGACCCCGGTCGGCGTCCACTTCGGCGCCGGGCCGGGCGTCGAGAGCGAGGACCCCTACTTCGGCGGCGCCGGGCCGCGCCGCCGCGGCTGCACCGAGTGCGGCGAGTGCATGGTCGGCTGCCGGCACGGCGCCAAGAACATGCTCACCGAGAACTACCTGTACCTGGCGGAACGGGCGGGCGCACGGATCATGCCGCTGAGCCGCGTCACGGCCGTCACGCCCCTGGACGGCGGCGGCTACCGGGTCGACATCGTCCGGACCGGCTCGTTCGGGCGCAACCGCAAGAGCTTCACCGCGCGGCACGTCGTGTTCGCGGCGGGCACCTACGGGACGCAGAAGCTCCTGCACAAGCTGCGCTCCACCGGGCTGCTGCCCCGGCTGTCGCCCCGGCTCGGCGAGCTGACCCGCACGAACTCCGAGGCCGTCCTCGGCGCGGGCCGCCGCAACGGCGTCCCCGGCCCGGACTACTCGCGCGGCGTCGCGATCACGTCGTCGTTCCACCCGACCGAGGACACGCACATCGAGCCCGTCCGGTACGGCAAGGGTTCCAACCTCATGGCGATGCTCCAGACGCTGCTGGTGGACGGCGATCGGCCCGGCGAGAAGCACCGGCCGCGCTGGGCGAAGTTCCTCGGGCAGGTCGCGCGCCGGCCCGGCGACCTGATCCAGCTCGTGGACGTCCGGACGTGGTCGGAGCGGACCGTCATCGCGCTCGTCATGCAGTCCCGCGACAACTCGATCACGCTGAAGCCCAAGCGCGGGCCGTTCGGCTGGGACGTCCGCTCGACGGCGGGCCACGGTGAGCCCAACCCGACCTGGATCCCGGCCGGCCACGACGCCGCGCGGCTGCTCGCCGAGGAGACCGGCGGCATGGCGGGCGGCGGCTGGGGCGACCTGTTCGACGTCCCGCTGACCGCGCACTTCCTCGGCGGCTGCCCGATCGGGGACTCGTCCGAGCGCGGCGTCATCGACCCCTACCACCGCGTCTACGGGCACGAGGGGCTGCACGTCGTGGACGGGTCGGCGGTGTCGGCGAACCTCGGCGTGAACCCGTCGCTGACGATCACCGCGCAGGCCGAGCGGGCGATGTCGCTGTGGCCGAACAAGGGCGAGGAGGACCCGCGTCCCGCGCTCGGTTCTCCGTACCGGCGGGTCGCGGCGGTCGCGCCGAAGAACCCGGCCGTCCCCGAGCAGGCGCCGGCCGCGCTGCGTCTGCCGATCGTCGAAATCTCCTGACGGCCGGAGGGCCCGGGACCCCCGGGCCGTCCGGTGCCCGTCAGCCGAACCGCACGGCTAACCCGCGCGGTAGGCGGCCCACACCTTGCGGATCCGCGCGCCCTGGCCCGCCGTGAACTCGTGCATGCACCCGTCGTAGGCGTAGTCCATGAAGTTGTGGATCGGGTCCGCGCCGTCGCCCGCGCACGTGTCCTTGCCGGACGGGCACCCGTTCGTCGCCTCGGCCTCCGGCGGCGTGTCGGCCACCCGGTCGCCCTGGGAACTGCACCCGTCCTGGAACGTGTGGTACAGCCCCAGCCAGTGCCCGGTCTCATGGACGGCGCTGTAACCCAGGTTGTAATGAGCCAGCGAGCCGCCCGGCAGCGTGCCCGGATGCACCAGGACGCCGTCCAGCTTGGGCTGGGACGCGTACTTCCACGGGAACGTGGAGAAGCCGAGCAGGTCCGTCCCGGTGTCGGCGGTGTAGAGGTTCAGCGTCCGCGCGCCGCCGACGTGCAGCTTCGGCTTGTACGCCTCCTCGTACTCCTGCGGGTCGGCGTACCACCGGGCGTTGTCGGACCGGGTGATCTTCTTCAGCGTGAACCGGACGCCGGTGTCCGCGCCGCCCTTGGCGCCCCCGTACGCGGCGTTCATCGCGGCGATCTGCCGCCGGACCGCCGCGTCCGACACGTTCCCGCGGCTCCCGGCGTGCAGGACGTGGAAGTAGACCGGGATCGTCGGCGCCGCGCGCCGCTCGCCGAGGCCGCGCGTGAGCCGTGTCAGCGCGCTCTCGACCGCCGCCGCCTGCGCCGCCGTCAACTCGTTGCGCTCCACGCCCGGTGGCGTCCCCGACCGCACGCGTAGTGCCGCGCCCGCGCAGCGCGACTCCGCCGCGGGTTCCTGGGCGCGGGGCGGGGCCGCGCCGGACGCGGCGAACGCGGCGGACAGGACGGCGGCGGCGACGGCGACGAGCTTCACGGGGCTCCTCTATTCAGGCAGGAGGGAAGACGGGACGGACACGCACTGTTGTCAACAGGTATCAGAGCGGAACCCCCGAGCGCTCGCATTCGGCGCGTCCCGTCGCGGCGCGTCAGGCTTGGGCGTCCGGGCGCGTTACCGCAGGCAGCGCCCTCTACACTGGGGTTTCCGCCGGATCCCGACCTGTTCCCGAAAGGCGTCTTGGTGGCCGTAGACCAGACCTTTGACACCGTTCTCGTCGTCGACTTCGGCGCGCAGTACGCCCAGCTCATCGCCCGGCGCGTCCGGGAATGCCAGGTGTTCAGCGAGATCGTCCCGTCCACGATGCCCGCCGCCGAGATGCTGGCGAAGCGGCCGAAGGCGATCATCCTGTCCGGCGGGCCCGCGTCGGTCTACGAGCCGGGCGCCCCGGCCGCCCCGGCGGGGCTGTTCGACCTCGGCGTCCCGACGCTCGGCATCTGCTACGGCCACCAGGTGATGGCGCAGGCGCTCGGCGGGACGGTCGCCGACTCCGACGTCGCCGAGTACGGCGGCGCGACCATCGCCGTCACCGACCCCGGCCTGCTGTTCGCGGGGACGCCCGGCGAGCAGGCCGTCTGGATGTCCCACCGCGACTTCGTCAGCGCCGCGCCGGCCGGGTTCACGGTCACCGCCCGCACCGACGTGACGCCGGTCGCGGGCATGGAGGACCGGGAGCGCGGGCTGTTCGGCGTCCAGTTCCACCCCGAGGTGCTGCACACCGAGCACGGCATGGAGGTGCTGCGCCGGTTCCTGTACGAAGGCGCGGGCTGCCGTCCGAACTGGACGATGGTAAACATCGTGGACGAGTCGGTCGCGGCCGTCCAGCAGCAGATCGGCACCAAGCGGGCGATCTGCGGCCTGTCGGGCGGCGTGGACTCGGCGGTCGCGGCGGCGCTCGTCCAGCGCGCCATCGGCGACCAGCTCACCTGCGTCTTCGTGGACCACGGGCTGCTGCGCAAGGGCGAGGCCGAGCAGGTCGAGAAGGACTTCGTCGCCGCGACGGGCGTGAACCTGCACGTCGTGGACGCGCAGGAACGCTTCCTCGGCGCCCTCGACGGCGTCACCGACCCCGAGACCAAGCGGAAGATCATCGGCCGCGAGTTCATCCGCGTGTTCGAGGAGGCCGCCCGCGAGATCGTGGGGGAGAACGCCGCCGAACCCGTCGAGTTCCTCGTCCAGGGAACGCTCTACCCCGACGTCGTGGAGTCCGGCGGCGGCACCGGCGCGGCCAACATCAAGTCGCACCACAACGTCGGCGGCCTGCCCGAGGACCTGCAGTTCCAGCTCGTCGAGCCGCTGCGGACCCTGTTCAAGGACGAGGTCCGAGCCGTCGGCGAGCAGCTCGGCCTGCCCGCCGAGATCGTCTGGCGGCAGCCGTTCCCCGGCCCCGGCCTCGGCATCCGCATCATCGGCGCGGTGACCCGCGAGCGGCTGGAGATCCTGCGCGACGCCGACGCCATCGCCCGCGAGGAACTGACCCGCGCCGGGCTCGACCGCGACGTCTGGCAGTTCCCGGTCGTCCTCCTCGCCGACGTCCGCTCGGTCGGCGTGCAGGGCGACGGACGCACCTACGGGCACCCCGTCGTCCTGCGCCCCGTGACCAGCGAGGACGCCATGACGGCCGACTGGGCCCGGCTGCCCTTCGACCTCCTGCAGCGCATCTCGACCCGCATCACCAACGAGGTCCGCGAGATCAACCGCGTCACCCTCGACGTCACCAGCAAGCCGCCGGGCACCATCGAGTGGGAGTGACGGTCAGCCCCCGGTGAGATCGGCGAACAGCCGCTCCCACTGGGGGAGGACCGAGTCCGGCCCGTAGGCCCGCGCGGTCTTCAACCCGGCCTCGCCGAGATCGCGGCGCAGGCCGTCGTCCTCGATGACGCGGTTCAGCCCGGCGGCGAGCGCGTCGACGTCCCGCGGCGGGACGAGCAGACCGTCGTGCTCGTCCGTCAGGATCTCGGCGGGACCCTCCGGGCAGTCGAACGACACGGTCGCGAGGCCGTGGCTCAGCGCCTCGATGAGCACCATGCCGAAGCCCTCGAAGCGAGAACTGAGCGCGAACACCGAGCCTTTCGCGAACCCCTTGTCCATCGCGTCGGTCTTGCCCATGAGGAAGACGTGGTTATAGAGGTGCCGCTTCTGGATCGCGCGCTTGAGCTTGTCCTTGTCGGGGCCGCCGCCGTAGATGCGCAGCCGCCAGTCCGGATGCTTCTCGGCCACCTGCTCGAACGCCGGGATCAGGAAGTCGAACCCCTTCTGGCGGCTGAGGCGTCCGGCGGCGACGACGGTCTTGGTGTCCGGGTCGGCGCGGGCGACGTCGAGCGTGTGCAGCGCGTTCGGGATGCGCTCGACGCGAAGCGCGGCGCCGAACGCCTCGCGGTAGGCGTTCTGGTCGCGTTCGGTCAGCGTGACGACGACGTCGAGCGCGCCGTACGCATCGAGGATCGCCTCCCGCACCGGCGGCCGGTGGATGCCGAGATTGAGGTGCTCCTGCGCGACGCGCACCGTGCTCTTCGGTGTGAACCGCGCGGACAGCAGGTTCAGCGCCGGACGCGTGGTGACGAGGATGCGGTCGCGGACCTGCGCGAACGCGGCGGCGACGGTGTCCTCCACCTCGGCGGTGAAGGCGGACGCCGCGGGCTCGGCCTCGGGGACGTACCGCCCCGGCGGGGCGTCGGGCGGATCGCCGGTGCCGCGCCGGTCCAGGAGGGTCACCATCCGCACGCGCGGATCGACGGGGAACTTCGGCTCGTCGCTGCCCTGGAGCACGCTGACGATCTCCACGTCGTGGCCCTCGCGGGCCATCGCGTTCGCCTGGCTGATGACCGTGCGGATCGTGCCGCCCATCCCGTACGCCCAGGTCAGCACATAGGTGATCTTCATCGGCCCGTCCTGGTGACGCGGACGGCCAGCGCGTCCCCGTCGGTGAAGTAGGGGCGGACCTTCGTGCCGCGGCCGGCCTGCTGGGTGGGGAACGCAACGATGCGCTTCTTGCCGGGCATGTCGTCCAGCCAGCGTCCGGCGCGCAGCCGCCGCCCGTCGGCGTGGACGAAGGACAGGTCCCAGTGCTCGACGGCGCCGCGGCGCGGTGGGACCAGCGCGCCGACGGGAATCTCGGCGGTGAACCGTCCGTCCTCCAGATGGGCCGGATGGGCGAGTACGCGCGGGGCGGCGCGCAATCTGTTGCGCAGGCGGCTGCGGACGCGCCCGGCGAGCGACGGCGCCCGGCGGCGTTCGCGGGCGCGGCTCTCCAGCGTCCAGCCGTCGTCCGGCGCGTCCGCGAGCCCGGCGACGTGCCCGACGAGGCGGATCACCCCGTCGCGCGGCCAGACCTCGACGACCTCGGCGTGCGGTTCGTCCGTGGTGGCGGGTGTGGTGTGCACGATCCCCCCGATCGCATGATTTCCCGAAAAATCCAACGCTTCGTTGCGTCGGCTTGTTTCCAGGGTCACAGTCGAAGACGTGCGAAGGCCCGGCCGGGGTTACCCCAGCCGGGCCTTTTGACCGTTTCGTCAGACAGTGGCGGGGGCCAGCGCGGCCTCGCCCTCCAGTGTGACGGCGGTGGCGTGGACGACCGCGGCGACCCGCAGCGCCTCCTGGATCCGCTCGCGCGACAGCCCGCCGTCGCGCAGCACCTTCTCGTGCGACTCCAGGCACCGGCCGCAGCCGTTCACGGCCGACACCGCCAGGCACCACAGCTCGAAGTCGATCTTGTCCACCCCGGGCTTGCCGATGATCGACATGCGCAGCTTCGCGGGCAGCGTCGCGTACGTCTCGTCGCCGATCAGGTGCGTCGACCGGTAGTAGATGTTGTTCATCGCCATGATCGACGCGGCGCCCTTGGCCGCCTCGAACGCCTCGGCGGACAGGTAGTCGCCCGCCTCCTCGGCCAGCTCGCGGATGACCTGGGCGTTGCGGCTGGCGAGGGCGGTCGCGAGGACCGTGCCCCAGAGCTGCTGGTCCGACAGGGCGGACGTGGAGGTCACCGAGCCGAGGTTCAGCTTGGTGTCCTTCGCGTAGCCGGGAAGGGCCGACTTCAGCGCGTCGACGCTCACTCTCTCGTCCTTTCGGCGGGACGGCCGGCCGCGCTCTCGCCACGGCCGGCCGCCGTCGGGTTGCTACGGGCGGATCAGACGCCGGCCATGAGCTTGGCGGCGTCGAGGGTGTCCTCGCCCTTGTTCCAGTTGCAGGGGCACAGCTCGTCGGACTGGAGCGCGTCGAGGACCCGCAGGACCTCGGTGACGTTCCGGCCGACGGACCCGGCCGTCACCATGACGAACTGGATCTCGTTGTCGGGGTCCACGATGAACGTGGCGCGCTGCGCGACGCCGTCCGGGGTGAGGATGCCGAGCGCGGACGCCAGCTCGCGGTTGAGGTCCGACAGCATCGGGAACGGCAGCTCGCGCAGGTCCGGGTGGTCCTTGCGCCACGCGAAGTGGACGAACTCGTTGTCCACCGACGCGCCGAGCACCTGGGCGTCGCGGTCGGCGAACTCCTCGTTGAGCCGGCCGAACTCCGCGATCTCCGTCGGACAGACGAACGTGAAGTCCTTGGGCCAGAAGAACACGACCCGCCACTTGCCCTGGTGGGACTTGTGGTTGAGGGTCTCGAACGCGTTGTCCGGGTCCAGCGAGACGCAGGCGGTCAGCTCGTACTCGGGGAACTGGTCACCGATCGTAAGCACGCAGACTCCTTTGGTTGCGAGTTGGACGTCGGCCCTGCGGCGCACGAGGCCGCGCGGGACACGGGATACCGCCGGTACCGGTGTGACGGACGGCGGCCGATGTCGCCAGAGTGCCGCACGGGCGTTGAAAAGAGAAATCAATCCACCCCATGCCGCCGATAGGCTTTCCCTATCAAGCGCCCGGATCCCCAGCCCGGCGCGGCCTCCGGGCGGACACCTACCCTCGACGCCCGGACAGTATGACCAACCTCACCCAGACGGCGGGCAGACACAGCGACCCCGGAGTGTAGCCGCAAACCGCCCCAAATAGCGCGCTCGGGCATGATCGACATTGACCGGGGATCACGGGTCGGTAAGGGCGAGAAGACCTTCGAGAGTGCGGGCGCGGTCGATCATGTCCTGGATCGCTTTGAGTGTTTCGTCGGACAAGCCACGGTCACAACCCGCGCCCGCAACCCTCGCGCGACCGGCGGCGGGCATATTCGCCCGGTGTTCGCTCGGCGTCACCGACACCGACCGGCACCCGGAACGGGACCGACCCGGACGGAACGGCATGCTCCGGCAGCGGACACGGGTGCCCGGGCTCGGCCGGCCTCGCCGTGTCGTCTACGCGGACGCGGGCAGCGGGCGGACGGGCCAGCCGATCTCGGTGCGCCACCGGGTGCTGTCGGCGGTGTCGCGGGGGCCGACGAGGTAGGTCTCGTGGACCGGGCCTGCGATTGCCAGGCCGTGCTCGACGACCCAGCGGCCGAGGCGGCCGTAGGTGATGTCGATTCCGGCGTGGGACCCACTGTGCGCGGTGACCGCGAGCGTGGTCTCGGGGAGGTGCAGGGGCGTGACCCGGCCGTGCGCGGGCGGGTCGCTGACGGGTAGGTACACGGTCAGTTCGCCGGTCTCGTCGGCGAACAGGGCGTTGTCGTAGAGCGCGCCGGGCGCCGCGTCGGCGCGCAGGCCCGAGGCGGCGAGCGCGCGGTCGAGTTCGGCCATCGCGGGCCCGTACCAGTCGAGGACCTCGGCCAGGGAGAGGCGGGCCGTGACGGCGGCGGCGGTGCGGGCGGCGACCGTGCGCCGCTCGACGGAGACCATGTCCGCGCGCTCGGTGAGCAGGCCGCGCAGCGCGGCGACCGACTCGCGCGTCTGCTCCAGCCGTTCCTCGAGTCGCGACAGATGCGTCGACAGCAGCGCGGTGCGGTGTTCCTCATCGCGGTCGGCGAGCAGGCCGGTGATCTCGCGGACCGGCATGTCCAGCTCGCGTAGTCGCCGGATCGTCTGGGCTATCGGTATCTGGCTCGGATGGTAGTAGCGGTATCCGGTCCACTCGTCGACGCGGAACGGCTCGAGCAGCCCGCCCTCGTGGTAGCGGCGCAGGGTCTTGACCGACAGGTGGGTCATGGCGGCGAACTCACCGATCGTCACCAACGTCGGCGTCGGGCGTTCTGGCTGCTCAGACGGTTCTTCGGCGGTGCGGTGATCCATAGGACGAGTCTTGACCTTCCCGCGGCGGGAGACTCCAGTGTGGCGTGCATGGACACACCCACCGAACTGATCGACGACTACTTCCACCGTGCCACGGACCCCGACCTCGAGCGGTACTTCGCGCAGTTCGCCGCCGGCGCGCTCGTCGAGGACGAGGGCGTGGAGCACCGGGGCATCGACGCGATACGCGGCTGGCGGCGCGGCGTGCCGCCGGTTCGCTACGAGGTGCTCGACGTCGTCACCGGCGAGGACGGGATCACCACCGCCCGCGCCGACATCAGCGGCGAGTTCCCGGGCAGCCCGGTCACGTTGACCTTCCGCTTCGCCTTCGACGTCGATCGGCGGATCGAGTCGCTCACCATCCGTTCCTGAGCGCGAAGTTCACGTCGGGATTCGCACCGGGTGCGGCTCGACGATGTGCCGAGATGTGCCGAGTGAACTGCCGGGCGAACGGATGCGGCTGCTCGCGACGGCGGACCGCGCGCAGCGTGGTGATCGGCGCGTCGGTCACGGACAGTGCTCGCACCGCCGGCCCCACCCGGGTGGTCGTGCGCTGAACGCGACGCGGTCGGCGAGTTCGTCGAGCGGCAGGTCCGGGCATCGCGCCTGGAACTCGGTGAGCGCACCGACCTCGGACAGCGTGACGGTCCGTGCGCGGGTCAGCGGGTGTTCGCGTCGGACCAGGGCCACGGTCGGCTCTTCGGCGATGGCGTCGGCCCGCAGGCCGGACAGGTCGTCGCTCATGCACCCGATGCCGATGTCGGCCAGGCCGGCACGAACGGTCGGCATCGGGTCGCGGCAGACCACGACCCGTACGGGATGACCCGCCCAGGAGTCCAGCGCCCGGGTGAGCAGGCCGCTGCGTCGGCGAACTCGGTGGTCAGCCGATGCCGGAGTGTCCGGTCCTCGGTGGCGAAAGCCCGGACGCGTCCGCGACCGCTCGACTGGTGGTGGTGACGACGCGGTCGCGAGGTCGGATCGCGCTATGCCGGGGCGGCGGAGGGCTGAGCGCGGCGGCGCAGCCGCTTGTCGGTGACGGCGGGGCTGTCGGCGGCGTAGTTGTCGGCGGCGTTCAACTCGCCACCGGCCGGGACGATCTCGTCGATCCGGTCCAGGACGTCGTCGGTCAGTCGCACGTCGGCGCCGACGAGCAGCCCGTCGAGCTGGTCGAGCGTGCGCGGACCGATCAGCACCGTGCTCACCGCCGGGTGGGCGCGGACGAACGCCAATGCCAGATGCGGCAGGGGCATGCCGATCTCGTCGGCGAGTGAACGCAGGTCGGTGAGCGCCTGGAGCTTTGCCCGGTTGCCGGGCGAATTCAGGTCGAAGACACGCGCTTCCAGCCCGGCGCGCGTGCCCTCGGTCGGGGTCGCGCGTCCCGACAGCCACCCGCTGGCCAGCGGGCCATAGGTGAGCACGCCCATGCCGTGCCGCTGGACGGTGGGGAACACGTGCGCCTCAGGGGTGCGGTTGAAGATCGAGTAGCGAGGTTGCTCGGTGCGCAACGGCCGCAACCCTGCGCGTTGCGCGGCCCACTGCGCCTCGACGATGAGTTCGGCCGGGAAGGTCGACGCCCCGATCATCCGCACCTTCCCGGCGGTGATGAGATCGCCGAGCGCCGCCAGTGTCTCGTCCAGTCGGGTCGCCGGGTCGGGTCGGTGCAGCTGGTAGAGGTCGATGTGCTCAACGCCCATGCGCCGCAGGCTGTCCTCGACGGACCGCTTGATCCACCAGGCGGAGGCCCCGCGTCGGCGCTCGCCCATCGGGAGGCCGAACTTCGTGGCGAGCACGACCTCGTCCCGGCGGCCCCGCACCGCGCGCCCGACCATCCGCTCGGACTCGCCCAGCGAATACACGTCCGCGGTGTCGATGAGGTTGATCCCGGCGTCCAACGCGCGGTGCACTATGGCGGTGGCGTCATCCATGGTCGGGCCGCCCGGAAATCCGAAATTCATTGTCCCGAGAGAGAATTCGCTGACCTCGACGCCTGTGGCGCCCAATGTCCGGTACCGCATGCGCTGCTCCTAACTCTGCCGCGACCGGTGCGGTCGCCATTTCCACAACACCATCGAGCGGCCGACGCCGGCACAGCGCGTGTGTCCCGGGCTCGGCGAGAGGGGGGAACAACGCACCCCCCGCACACGCGCCGGGCGGGTTGTAGCCTCGAACGCATGGACAATCCCGGACCCGGGGACCTTCGCGAGTTCCTGCGCACCCGCCGGGCACGGATCAGTCCAGACGATGTCGGCCTGCCACCCCAGCTCGGCACCCGGCGTGTTCCAGGGCTGCGCCGCGAGGAGGTCGCTCTGCTCGCCGGGATCAGCGCGGAGTATTACGAACGCTTCGAGCGCGGCCGCA